>JAYZDK010000082.1:0-6041 GCA_036337845.1 Myxococcota bacterium
TTCTCTTGAGCGAATGACCGGAGCTACGGTGGCATACCGGGCGAGCAAAGCGGCACTCAACGCCATGACCCGCGCACTGGCACACGAGCTGGTGGACTCACCCGCCAAAGTCAACAGCGTTTGTCCGGGCTGGGTAGCCACAGAACTTGGTGGACTCGACGCTCCCCGAACACCGGAAGAAGCAGCTCCAGGAATCGTCTGGGCTGCAACGCTGCCGCCGGACGGGCCGACAGGAGGCTTCTTTCAGGACGGTAAGCCACTTCCCTGGTAAAGCTGGGGAACCCCAACCTGCCTCGGGTAGTAGGCACCGACAGCAGCGATTCCGAGGGCAGGAGAACGAAAAAGGCCTCAGCTATACATGACAGCTGAGGCCTCTTTAGATCGTGGACTCGTTCAGTTGACCATGGAGTCCGAGCCAAGCCGCAACAACTCGCGGATCGCTGTGGAGCTCTCAGCACCGAGCAGCCGCTCGATGTGTTCCCACACCGGGTCTACTTCCGTGTTGAAGATGGCGGAACGATTTGCCGAGTCGCGGGCCGCCAGGTCTGCTGGGTCCGTAGCATCCTCGACGCCGGCTTCCAAGAGGCCAAGCCAGTGCTGCAGGTAGTCCGAGACTGGCTCCTGAATCGCATCGAAGGCCGTGTCGTCGGCACGATGCACAAGCATCCAGGGAGACATGAGCGCTACCTGGCGCTGACTGATGTGGGCTTTGCTGAGTCCCTTGATCTTCTTCGCGTTGTCAAAGATCGGAGAGAGCGGCCCATAGACGTTGTCCATGTAGGAGAGGTTGGCACCCAGGTCCAGACGAGGAATGAGGTCCAGGTGAAACGCATAGCCATCGGGCACAGCCACCGAGTCCAATGTGAAGTGCGGCACCGCACTGCCCGAGGGCGTGAACGCAAAGATCATGTGCGAGTCCAGGTGAATCTGGGGCACTACGATGCCCACGTAGATGAGCTCACCGATGTCCTTGCCCTTGAAGACACGCACCTTTCCCACTTCTCCGAAGGCCGGGCTGGTGAGCTCGGTGTAGGGCTTGTCCCCTTCCGAGTACACCTCGCTGAGTCCGAGGGTGGCTTGAATGGTTTCCAGTGTCTGAAGACAGAGGGATTCTGAGGCTTTCATGATTGGCTCCGAGTAGCGTTGAATGAGGAAGGGTTTGCAGCCCGAACGGGGTTCGCTCGGCCTGGCAGGAAGGACAAGGCCCGTTCAGAGTCGAGCCGAGAGGTGAAGACCGTAGGAAGAAAGGTAGGCCGACTGAGTGACGGAGGGTCCGTACCACCACACCCCCCAGTGGTCCACGAGGCCCACCTCAACCCGATCGGTAATGGGGATTTGTATTCCCATGCGCCCACCAATCGTGGCCTTGATGCCATCGGCACCGGTAAAGGTCGCTCCAGCGTTCTCAGACGCCACCGGAATCGCAATACCAGCGCCGAACGTCCCGACAAAGTAGCGGCTGCGCAGCAGATAGAAGAAGTGTCGACGCCTCAGGATCAGGCGCACATTGGTGTAGCCCAGAGTGCCATCCCCTGAGGCCACCGGGCCCATTGAGCCTTCAAATCCAGGATTGTCTCGCAGTCCGGACACCACCGGCATCGAAGAGATGGCAATGCCATATCCGTTGTCCCGATCTTCCCGACCATTGCCCTCGGTACGGTAGCTGACAGCAACACCGTTGGAGAAACCAGTCTGGTCCACCGCACAGCCCACGCCCTCGCAGTTCTGCACTTCTTCCTTGAAATAGCTGCTGCTGAACTTGTAGGCGCCAAACAAATCCACTTCGATCGGAGCGTCATCTTTGAGGGGTTGAGGGGCAGTTTGTTCGGCGAAGCACCATTTGAGCACACCGAACACACAGGTATTCCCTCGAGCCGCTACCGCTTCGTAGCTGCGATACGGGAGCACTTCCTCACTGGAATCCTCGTCGCAGAAGGCCGTGCCTGGCATGCCGACAACACCCATACACAACAGCGCCCAGAAAAGGTTCCGTTCACGCATCATCGTCGTCGCTCCTGTTCCCGATAGGGCTCTGGATGGGCGCCGGAGGTAACCTACCCCTGAGTAGACAGCAACCGAATTGGCAAGCGGCTTGCAACCTACTGACTGGTAGAATATTGGCTCGCAATCTCGTTTGTGTCTTGAGGTTTCAAGCTGTGATTCTCCCCTTCATTCTCTCGCTATTCTTCACTGGTTGTAGCCCGGATCCCGTCGCAGACTCCGGGTCCGAAGGCCCCTGGTACACGACGGTTCCCGAAACGGACTTCAGCTACCTTCCCCTCGGAGACGTGGCCTACAGTCTGGAAGTCGACACCTGGCAACACGACTCCAAAACGGTCGAAGTCGACCTGTATCGCCCCGAAGTTTCGGGCAGCCCGGTCGCGGTATTCCTACCGGGCGCGTTCGTTACCAGTGACCGCTACGAATGGGTGGGACATACGCTTGCCAGCCAGGGTGTCACGGTAGCGATCGTGCAGCCCCCCGAGGACTTTTCCCGCTCCTATTGCACCACAGGTACCCTGGATTGGCTTTCGGCCCAGGATGTGGACCTCAACCGGGTCTTGCTGATGGGACATTCAGCTGGAGCACTGACCCAAGCCGGGCTTACCGATGTGGCTTCCTGTACCCCTGGACTCTGCGATGAGGAGGCTTCAACCCCGGCTGGGCTAGTAGGGCTCGCCTTACTCGGGTTCCACAATGAATCGGGCAAAGAAGGCCCCCTGGCGGCAGCGGAAGTACCCTGGCTTCTCGTCGGCGGCTCCCGAGACGGGCTGGCCACTGAAGAAGAGGTAGCCGCCACCTTTGACCGGCTCCAGGATCGCCCGGTGACCTGGCTCAATGTTCAGGGAATGAATCACTACCAGTTCACCGGACACGTCGATCCCGAAGAAGACCTCCAGTTGGAGAACGACCTGGAACCCACGGTCGACAGCCAAAACGCGCGGGCAACCGTGGCGACCTACTTGGTCCGTTTTGCCGAGGCCGTGTTCTCTGAGGACACCACCTGGGATCCAAACCTCGCTTCCAACGACGATGGAGCCGTGGCTGCCGACTGGAAGGAAGCCCCCCACTCGCCCTACAACGCAGCGGGACTGGCTCGTGTCATGACCGAGCCCGTCGCGGAGCCCGGGCTGGATGGAAACAAGAACAACGTGGGTATCGTGGCCACGCATGACTACCTGGGCAGCACCTGGATGCTCGTGCGCGACGATGTAAACGGCGGTTCGGTGTGGAGTTGGGATGGCGAGGCAGTCTTGGAGAAGGACGCCTGGCAAAACCCCCATCTCAACAACCTGTTTGGTGCAATGACTGATTTCCAAGGCGAGCTCTTCGTTGGGCTTTCCTCTGGATTTCAAGGCGCCTCTCATGGCTCCACCGGTGCAGAAATATGGGCCACCGATGGTGAAAACTGGCGACCCGTCATGGGGCCGTCTGTGGATGCCGACGAGATCCTGACAGTGCAGTCCTGCACCCTTGCAGTGGACGGCAGTGCCGAACTCATGCTCGACAAGAGCCTGGAAGGCCTGAACCTTGAACGCGCATTTATGGACACCGACAACCATGAAGAAGACCTGCCTCTCTTCCTCGATGTCATTTCAGGATCCGGCAACACACTCGCCGTGACGCTCCGTTCCAACGCCTACGCAGCAGAAGAAGTGCCTTGTGATGACGTGATGTCCGCTGGCACATTTGCACTCCGCCTGGGCTCAGATGAAGCCGGATTCGGGCTTCCCTGGAACAAGACCATCATCGACATGACCACCCACGAGGGCAGGCTCTACGTCGCTACCGGACTCAACTACGTGTACGGCCCGGAACTCTGGATGAGCGAGAACGGGTCTTCGTTCTCCCGTGTGCTCGGGGGTGATTTCTGGGGTGTCGGCGACGACAACCTCCCCCTCAGCACATCCATCACGGCCCTGCTTTCTTGGGAAGGCCAGCTCCTCGTGGGCACCACTGGCCGCACCGGGTACGGCGCAAGACTGCTGAGCATAGACTCCGAAGGAGAGGCCACCTGGCTAGTGGACAATTCAGTCGACGCGGATGAATCCGGGCTCGATGAAGCAGGATTCGGTACCGGGGCCCAGCAAGTCGCAGACCTGGAGCTTTTCAATGGAAAACTCTGGCTGACCACACTCAATCGAGACGGGCTCCAGCTCTTCTCCACCACCGACCCGGCACAAGGCTGGGACACCGTTGTGGGTGCTCGAGGCGTGTTCGCACCTGGCTTCGGCGAGGAGAACCAATTCGCCGCGCGGCTGTGGGTTGTAGGCGATGACCTCTGGCTTGGCTCGTATGCCTACGCCGTGATGTCGAGCGACCTCGATGACATGAGCGCGTTCGCCTGGCGCACACGCGATGGAGACAGCTGGCAGCTGGTAAGCGCACATGCTTTCGGGTTCAACGCTCCAACCATCAGCGCTGTGTTCGAACAAGAAGGCCAACTCTACGGCGCCGCCGGATTTGGCGGCCTCGCCAACCAGACAAGCTTCGGTCCCCTCCGTCTCTATTCACTCACAGAAGTAAACCCCTGAACCCTGGAGAATTCCATGCGTATTCAAACCCTTGTAGCCCTCAGCCTATCCCTGGCCGCCTGTGCGACTTCTACACCAGAAGATGAAACAGGAGCCGCGGAAGATACCGCAGCCATCGACCAACCCATGGAAGCCCTGAGCTGCACCGACGCTTCGGTGCTCTGCGTCTCCCTGTTGGTACCCGAAACCTACGAAGGCTCTCCCCGAAACCTGTTCGTAGGCCTCTACGACAGCCTTCCCCCCGCGGGCCCTCCCACGATTTTCCTGATGGATGAGGACGCCCCTGAGATCATCCCCGGCAAGGCAATCTCTCTGGCGCTTCAAGAGGATGTCCCAGACAGCGGCAAGTACTACATCTACTCAGTGCTTTACGACCAAACTGGCGGAGAATGGATGCCAGAGCCCGGCATTGATTATGTCGCCACCTCGGATGAGCCTTACGCCTTTGAGGGTCAAGGACTCGATGTCGGAGAAGTAGCGCTCGAACTGTACCAAGGCGAGTGGTAGGTCACATTTAATAGCGACTCACAGGAACCCCGACCGGCTCGGAGTTCCTGTGAGCCACTGCCTACCTAGGCAACCCAGAAATCCCGCAGCGCTCCAGCGCTCGTACCCGAACGACCCCTGACCCACGGAAAGACTCCGATGTCCAGCCCAAGCACCCCAGAGAAAGCATTCTTCACTCACCTGAACACGGGTGTGCGAAAGCGAAACCTCGCTGCGTTCTATTTCATCGCCTTCATGACCATCTGTCTGGCGTCGGTCATCAACATGCTCCAGCCGTTCATGTTGTCGGAGTTTCTGGGGCTACCCACGAGCGCACACGGGGTTCCCACGGGTAAACTCGCCTTGGCCAGTGAGTTGGTGATTATTGGGCTGGTGGGAACCTACGGCATCCTCTCCGACCGCATGGGCCGCAGGTTCATCTATGGACTTGGGCTCCTGATCGTAGGTGTGGGGTTCGCAATCACCCCGCTTAGCCGCAGCCTGGAGACTCTGGTTCTCACCCGTTGCATTTATGCTATTGGGGCTGCCGCCATCACCTCAATGCTGGCCATCGTGCTTGCAGACTACGTGGTAGACAAGGATCGAGGCAAGGCCACAGGGGTCATGGGGTTCATGAATGGCCTGGGCGCGATGTTCAGCGCACTGCTTCTGGTGAAGATCCCCTCGATGCTCACCGAATCTGGCTATGACGCAATCACTGCCGGCTGGCTGACCTATGCTGGGCTCGCGGTCATGGCGTTGGTCTCTGCCATTGTGGCCTGGACAATGCTCTCCGGAGTCCGCCCGAACAGGGATCAAGCCAATACAGAAAAACCTCTGTCTTTCATGGAAGGCTCCCGCGTGGGTGTCGCCGCCGCCAAAGACCCGGGCGTGGCTCTGTCCTATGCCGCATCATTCGTAGCCCGCCCCGACCTGGCAATCGTCGCCTTGTTCGTGCCTCTTTGGATCAGCCGGTTTGGCCAAGACAACCTCGGGATGTCCGTGCAGGAAGCAGTGGCC
>JAYZDK010000083.1:0-9839 GCA_036337845.1 Myxococcota bacterium
TCGTCTCGTGCCACGCCGTATACCTCGCGCACCTCGCCGAAAATCTCCGCTTGTTTCACCGTGTCGATGCCCAAGTCCGCCTCGAGCTCCATGTCGATCTCGATGTCCTCCGGGTCGTACCCGGTCTTCTCGGCAATCACGTTCAAGAGGTGGGCTTGAATCGTGGCCGCATCCGCAGCTACTGCGGGAGGTGATGCCACAAGATCTGGAACGGGCGCAACAGCAGGCGCGGGTGCACTGACGACCTCGGGTGTCGGAGTTGGTGCTGGAGCGGCCTCCGGTTCTGCAGCCGGCACAGGCGTTTCGGCCATGCTTTCTTCAGCAGAAACCTCCTGCGCCCTCAACGCTCTCTTTTCTACAACCAACTCGAACGCCTCCAGCCCCGTGACCTCCGAAATCCAACTCTGTCGCAACGCAGCATTCGCAACACGGTCCTCGCCCTTGGCGATGCCTCTCCAGGCCAAGAGACTCAACTGAGAACCAAAACCCGCCGCCAGGCGAATCGCGTATTCCACCGGGAACTCTCCTCCCGGGGAAAGGCGGAGGTTACCCAGGTCTGGGTCCGGCTCCTTGAGATTGGGAATGGGAGGAACCCGGCCATACTGAAGCGCCTTGAGACAGACCGCGTCCTCCACACCAGCTCCCATCGGGTGCCCGGTGAAGCCCTTGGTATTGGTCACAAGAACCTGGTCAGCCGACTCTCCAAACGCTGCCCGCAACGCACTGATTTCGGCAGCCGCCGAGCCGCCGCGTGCAGGAGTGTAGGTTTCATGCGACATGAACAGCGCTTTTTCAGCCATCTCCTCTGGGGTGGCTCCTGCTCGTTGGGCCGCGGTTTCCACCAGAGCAACAAACTCCTTTGAAATGTGGTCTACATCCAGGCGTGTCCCGTGGAATGCCGAGTTGACGAACCGACTGGCCAACAACTCCGCAATCGGCGTGATGCCACGACGCTCAGCAGCTTCTGCAGTTTCCAGAATCAACCCCACAGCGCCCATGCCAAGAATCATGCCGTGTCGTCTACGGTCAAATGGCAGAGCCGCCTCCTCGACCACAGCAGTCGTAGTCGCTGCGCCAGCCGCCAGGAATCCAGCCCCCATCCACTCGAGCAGATTGTCGCTGGTGACATCATCTGCACCCAGAACAATCACGCGCTCACAGCGTCCAACCCGAATCCAATCCTCTGCCATAGCAATGGCCTGCGCGGTCGACGCGCAGGCGGAATTCACCTGGGTATTAGGGCCTTTGGCTTGGACAAACTGGGCAAACTGAGAGTGCCCCATCGACAGAATCTGAAACAAAAAGCGCCGATCGAAGTTGCCGTCGTCATCTGCGCCCTTGGTTTGAAGCTTGCGGGCGAACTTGTCGTACCCGGGAAATGCCGACGCGAAAATGATCCCCGTGCCGTCACGCATCTTCTCCGGGAGCGCCCAACCTGTGCCAACCCGGCTGCCCGTGCGTGTCA
This sequence comes from Myxococcota bacterium, assembly GCA_036337845.1. GTDB lineage: Bacteria > Myxococcota_A > UBA796 > UBA796 > CAJQPC01 > JAYZDK01. Next base: position 1,466 of record JAYZDK010000083.1, read on the forward strand.
CTCGGTAGGTTCGAACCAACGGAACTCCAGCATCTCGGAGTGCCTCAATACCTGCAGCAAAAGCAAGCTCGGTGGCCCGGTCCATCGCGCGGTTCCAGCCCGCATCCACACCGAACTCTTCAACCAGGTCAAACTCCGCCGCACGTCCAGCCAGGCGAATGACCTCTTCCCGATTGTTCACCGGCTCAAAAGATCCCTGGCCTTTTTCGTCTTTGACCAGCCGCACCATGCCCTTTTCGAGAAAGCGGTCCTGGATCGAAACAGGAATCTCACCAATCCGGTTGTCACCCCTGAGGATCGACTGGAAGTTGTCGTCGTCGAAAACACGCTCGCCTCCAGGTAGACCCACGGAGGCCCCTGTACAAACAACACGCACCTCACCCGCGTGAATCTCGCTCTGCTTCGGCAAGGACATAGACTTCCGCTCAGGTGTCTTCGGAGTCATGCTGCCCTCAAACGCAAGCGCACTCTCCTTGAGCAGCCGCTCAATGGCAGGAGCCACAGCTTCAGCAAATCCACGGGCATCCAGGCCTTCCACGCCAGCACGGGTCACCGCCTGCGCGAAGCCATCAATATCCACCCCTCCCGCAGGCACTGCTGGATCCGACGAACCCTGTTCCGGTGCGGGCTGCGCTACCTGAGAGGTGTTGTAGCGGGGTTGCGTGGCCAGTGCTGGGCGACTGCGATCCCAACTCTGCTCCAACTCACCGGTTCTCGACGCGAAATAGTCGCAGATCTGCCGAACGGTGCGATGGTCGGACAACAAAAAGCCAGACTCACGTTCCAGTTGAAAGTGCTCCCGCAATCCTGCCACCACTTCCGCCTGTCGCACAGTATCAATGCCCAGGTCCGCTTGGAGTTCGAAGTCCAGATCGATATCCTCGGCTGGAATGCCCGCCCGTTTGGAGACAAACTCCTGCACCAGTGTGACCACACGTGGATGTGCGGTCAGAGGCTGCACGTCCTCCACATCGGCCTCAACCCGACAAAGTCGAGGCTCAGGATCCACAAAGAGATCTGGAAGCCCCGGACTCGGACGCTCCCGAATCGGAAACCCGAGCGTCATCAAACCAGCCAATGCATCCCGGAAAGACCGAATGCCGCCGAACTTCGGCTGGTTGGTGTACAAGGCCCGATGCGGCCTGTTTTTCAGAATGGCAACCGTAAATCCGGTCAGCGCTCGTTTCGGCCCACACTCCACAAAAACCCGTGCACCATCCGCATACATTCGCTCCATCTGAGCGGTCCACTCCACTGGAGCAGCCACCTGACGAGCCAGGTTCTCGATAGCCTTTTCACCGGCCCCTGGTCCCGTCGGGTACCACTGTGAAGTCGTGTTGGTCGTAATGGGTCGACGAGGCGCCCGAACATTCAATCGTTGAAGCACCTGCTTCATCGGGCCGCTCGCTGGCGCAACGATGTCCGAGTGGAATGCGTGGGACACCGGCAATGGGTACACGGTGATTCCCCGAGAGCGAAACGCCTCACTCGCGGCCTCCACCGCATCACTGGATCCAGCAATGACCGTCTGAGTCGGGCAATTCTTGTTCGCCGGGATCACGTAGCCAGGGATTTCAGCGAGCACCTCTTCCACCACTTCCGTGCTGGCAGCAATACCGGCCATCTTTCCCACATCCGGGATGTCCACGGCCGCCATCTCACGACCCCGTGCGCTCACCGCCCGCAGCGCATCGGGGAACTCCATCATGCCGGCCGCCACCAAGGCACCGTACTCCCCCAAGGAATGGCCTGCGACCACATCGGGAATCACGCCAAAGGAAGCGAGGAGTCGCAAAATGGAAATGTCCACCGCAAGTGTGGCCGGCTGAGAAATTTCAGTCGCCCGCAGGGCCTCGAAAGAGGCTTCTTCCGTGTCGTGCACACGACCCGCGATGTAATCCTCCAAAGGATGCGGTAGTTCCTTGGCCATGACACCCGCCGCTTCGTCAAACGTGGCACGAACCACATCGAATTCCTGCGCGAGGTCCAGGCCCATTCCCAGATACTGACTCCCCTGACCCGTAAACAAAAAGGCCAGTTTTCCGACACAAGGCGTGTCTTCGTAGTGGATGCCTCGAACCCGAATAATGTCGAACCCTCGTCCCTTTCGAACAGGCTTGCGAGACCGCTGTAGTTGGTCGCGCATCTCTTCCATGTCGGAATACGCGGCCGCAAGCCTCAAGCGCTCACCTGGATTCCAAGGAGGTGTTTCCCCTCGCTCCAGTTGGTCCATTCGACGCAACAACTCCTCGGAGTTGGGCGCAGAGACTGCCCAAATCCCCTCCGGTACCGCACGCACACCGCTCCCAGCTTCCGCAGGCAGCACAATCCGACCCGGCTTGGGTGAGGGCTGGGCCTTGTGTTCTTCGAGCACCATGTGGAAGTTCGTTCCGCCAAACCCAAAGGCGCTCACGCCTGCCATCCGGTTCCAACCCGAAGCCTCCCACTCCTCCGCCTGCGCCTGCACCTGCAGAGGGACCTGATCCAAAATCAGATCCGGTCGCGGTTCACGGTAATTGATGCTGGGCGGCAACAACCGATGATGTAGAGCCAAGGCCATCTTGACGGTACTCGCAGCTCCGGCGGCGCTTTTGAGGTGCCCGATCTGAGATTTCACCGAGCCGATCCGAACCGGTCCACGCTCTCCTCGCCGTCCCGCGCCGATCACATCGGACAACGCATCCACCTCGACCTTGTCTCCAACCACCGTAGACGTGCCATGGCACTCCATGATGTCCACTTCAACCGGGTCCACTCCCGCATCCGCATAGGCGCGACGCAACGCGCGGATCTGACCTTGGATATTGGGCGCGGTAATACCTTTGCCCTTTCCGTCTGAAGAGGCTCCGATACCTCGAATTACTGCATAGATTCGATCGCCGTCCCGCTCGGCATCCTCCACACGCTTCAAGATGAGAATGGCCGCCCCCTCCCCCATCACAAACCCATTGGCCGTGGCATCAAACGGAGCGGAGTGATCTGGAGAAAGCGCACCAATCTTACAAAACTTGGTGTAGGAGGGCACACCCATCGAGCTGTCGGCACCCCCCGTAACGGCCACATCGAAGTCCCCTTGCTGCAGCCCCTTCACTGCCGACTGAATCGCTGCCATCGAGCTGGCACAGGCCGCATCTGCAGTGAAGTTGGGGCCGCCTAGATCAAACGCATTGGCAATCCTCCCAGAAATCACATTGGACAGCTCTGCTGGCATGCTGTCTTCATTGATGGGGGGTAGGTCCTTCTTGAACTCCGATTCAAACTGAGTGATGACCTGGTCTTGGAGCTCCTTGGATAAGCCAGAGAACTCCGGAGTACGCCGGAGCGCCTCCACGGAAGCCGGAAACAAGACCCGCAAGGTGTTCTGGTCTCGCCTAAAGGCACCCCCCATGGAGTTGCCCAGAATCACCGCTATCCGCGAACGGTCTACCGGACTGTCCTCGCGCTGCAGGCCTGCATCATCCAAGGCCTCCGAAACCGCAGTCAGCGCAATCTGCTGAACCAGATCGAGATGCTTGGCCACTTTCGGTGGAATGCGGAAGTTCTTGGGTTGAAACTGGAAATCCCGCACAAACCCGCCAATGTTGGCGTAGGTCTTGTCGGGCACATCTCGGTCCGGGTCGTAGAACAAGGAGGAGTCCCAACGCTCAACCGGCACCTCGGTAATGCAGTCCACTCCCTTGACTACATTGTCCCAGAAATCCTGAGTGGAACGCGCTCGGGGCAGCACACAGCCTAGCCCTACAATCGCAATATCAGACGATCCAACCGCCTTGGGGGACGCCTGAATCACAGGCTCACTTGAGGACTCTCCAAGAAGACGGACTCGCGCAGACGAAAAGTCAGACTCCGTGGCCTCCACGGCGCCACCTGTGGAAATCGCTGCCTCGATGGGTCCACCCGAGATAGCGACGCCATCCCATATGGCCACCTGCCACAGTGGACCAGAACCCACACCACCGGATGCGTGCGCCACATTCTCTCTTCCATTCCGAGTCACAACCGCCGCGGGTGTCTGGGCTCGATGAGCACCTTTCAGGTCGCCGCGGCGAACAGCGGTTTCAGCCGACTGCTTCCAACCCTGCATCGCCTGACGATACGCATCGATGACGCCCTTCAAGCTGCCATGACGCCGGGCCAACTCTCCCGCCAAGAGCAATCCCTGCCCAGCAGGCCAACACACGGTCACCGCGTCGTCTTGAGAAAACCAATCCTGCGCAAGCTCCCAAGGATCTGCTCCTCCTGAAAGCCGTCGTACTACCGGAGAAAGCGCTGAAGCCGTCAACCGGAACCCCCCAACCACACGGCTGGAATCTGCGACAGCCGCCAAGGCTCGTCGCTTGAGTTCCACACCCAGATTCAGCTCGGGCAAACAGAATAGTTGGTCTGAGACCACAACCCCTTCTGCTCCCAGCGCCACGGCCGCCGCCGCGGTGCTCGGCCCCAAGCCTGCATCCAAAATGACCCGACCCTTCTGACGAGCCAACATCTGCAGCCCATCTTCACGGCCGCACAGCCCACCCGCTTCACGCCCCCGCAGCACCACCCCCTCAAAACCAGCGGGAGTGTCCTGTACCTCGGTAATCTCGAGCCAGGTTGGGCGATTATCGACAGGAGCACCTTCTCCCGCCAGAAGGATCGGCCCATTTCCAGGGCAATCCTGTCCAGGACGAACCCGTATCCATGCCCCTTCTGGAACCTCACTGACAGAAAGACAGGTCAGGTCCAAGACGGGTATCGCCCCATTTTCAAGCAAACCAGGGACAAGTTCCGCCGATTCTCCAGGAATAACGGTGATAATCATTGGATTGGACATATTCCCACTCCCCAGTCAACAGCGCAAAGCAATGGTGGCAGGTGCGAAACTACTTTCGCACTGGTTTCTGCCAACCGTTGAGGTTTTCCAGCATTCACACGAATAGGGCAAGGCACGTAGCAGGAAGCATGCCAGTTTGGCATCTACCAGGCCTCTTCTCGTCCCAGGAGGCCATTGGAGCGCACCAAGGCGCTTACAGCCTCAATGTCTCGGTGCAGCACACGATCCTCGGTCCAACGGGGCACTACGCGGCGCACACGCTCCAATAGAGTCGCTACACCGGGGGCCAATCGGACTGGAATTCCCGTCTGTAACTCTCCACGTTCATCGTACTGAGCCCCATCCCTACGAAACTCAAGTCCCTGACTGGCAGTGAGTACTTCAATGGCCACAATATGAGCCACATTCTCGACCACATCCAAACAGCCTCTTGCCGCTATGGGTGCCATAGACACATGGTCTTCGTGATGCTGTCCAGTGGGAATACTGTCCACAGAAGCGGGGTGAGACAACCCTTTGTTCTCGCTGGCCAATGAAGCCGCGGTGTATTGAGCCAGCATAAAGCCTGAATTCAGCCCATTGGACTCCACAAGAAAACTGGGCAGGTTTCCGCTGAGTTGTCCGTAGTTCATTCGAAAAATACGGCGCTCTGCGATCGTGCCAACCTGAGTCATCGCAATCTTGAGATGGTCCAACGCCATGGCGATTGGAGCTCCGTGAAAGTTTCCAGCTTCAACGATGGCCCCATCCACCACCAAAGGGTTGTCACAAGCGCCATTAAGCTCGGTCTCCACTACCGATCGCACATGAGCCAGAGCATCCCAAGCAGCCCCCAAAACTGCAGGAGCACACCGAATAGAGAACGCGTCCGGCCCCCTCTCAGGCACCACCAAGGCCGAGCCCTTCAACAGTCCACGAACCCGTTGCGACACCTCCACCGCACCCGAGTGCCCCCGAGCCTCCAACACCGCTGGCTCCAAGCAGCCTGGTGAAGCCAAAACCACCTCCATAGTGGCCGCAAGCCCCTGCTCCGCAGCCCGGAGAACCCGTTCCGCCCTATGACACGCTATCGCTCCAAGCGCTGAAGAGAGCGTAGAACCATTGATGAGAGAGAGCGCCTCCTTGGGCGTTGGCTCATACGCAACCACGGATTCCATGGCCTCTTGGGCCTCGACAATCCCTCCAGGCGTCCGGGCTTTGCCTCCGAGTCGGAACGCAACCCTTGCCATATGCGCCAGAGGTGCCAGGTCTCCCGCAGCCCCTACGGACCCCAAGGACGGCACAATGGGGTGCACTCCATGCTCCAGCATCGACAGCAATACCTCCGCTGCCACGGGGCGACAGCCCGAACAAGCTCTCGCCAACACGTTCGCACGACACACCATCATCGCTCGAACGATTGCATCGCCAAGCTCCGGCCCAACCCCAGCACAATGACTCTCCACAAATCCGCGTAAACGCTCTTCACTCCCCGTTTCTACCGGGCTTCCACCCACAAGCCAGGCTTCCTTTCCAGCGAGAATGTCCGGCGCTCCCAAGGCCAGCCAGGAGGCGTAGTTGGCCTCCATCGCCGCCCTCGCTTCCCCGGACAACACGGCTCGCCCCCCATGAGCAACCGCTGCCACTCCGGCGCAGCTCAAAGTGCGTCCATCGACTACGGTCACGCTTGCACCCCATCAATGGACACCAGTTCGGGACACGCCTCAAGCACGGCATCCAACAAGTCTTCTCGGGTATCTGCCACAGCCGCCAACGCTTCGGATGGCACATCCGACCCATAGAGGATCGACGAGAGGTGCTCATGGGCCACCGCTGTACCTCGACCCAAAGACAAGCCTGGCTCCTCCTCCAAGCGCCAGCGCAACGCATGTTCAGCCGCCATCAATTCGATATCCACTACGCGCTGAGCCAGAGCCACAACATCCGCCGCGCGACGTGATGCAGTCGTAGACATGGCCACATGATCTTCCTGGTCTTCACAGGTGGGAATCGAGTCCAAGCTCGCAGGCCAACCCAGTGCCTTGCACTCACTTACCAGAGCCGCAGCTGTGGTCTGTACACCAAACAGGCCCAACCCGGGCCGCTCATGGTGCACCAGAGAAGGGGGAAGATTTGCGGAAAGCCTGGCCGTAATCAAGCGGTAAAGCCGTCTCTCCGCCAAACTGGCAAGCTCACTGATGGCAATCTTGAGGTAATCCGACGCCAACCCCACCGGCTCTCCGTGAAACATTCCCGCTGAATAGGCCTTGTCCTCCCCCACAGCATCGAGACAGATCAGAGGATTGTCCGTGGCGGCATTGAATTCCACACCAAGCTGCCGCCCCACATGCGCCAGAGCATCACGTACCCCTCCAACGACCTGAGGTGTGCATCTGAGCGAATACGCGTCCTGGACCTTGCCGGAGATCGTATCGACCAACCCCGACCCAGACATGAGAACCAACAAATTTGCCGCGCAGTCCTTGGCACCTACATAGGGACGCAGGGCATGCACTTCTGGCTGAAAGGCTCGAGTGACTCCCCGCAAAGCCTCGATCGACATCGCGGCAGCAATCTCACCAAGCTGGACCAACCGCATTGCATCCCACAGGGCCAACGCCGCAAACGCCGTAGACAGTTGAGCCCCGTTGGTCAGAGCCAGTCCTTCCTTGGGACCTAACGTGAGTGCCTCCAAACCAGCACGCCTCAGTGCCTCCCGGCCACTAACGATCTCATCACCCAGCCAGGCGCCTCCGGTCTCCTCATCCGGGTCCTCCGGAGCATGAGCAATCAGAAGCCCCAAAAAGGCCAACGGAGCCAGGTCGCCCGAAGAGCCACAACTGCCCTGTGCAGGCACCCTCGGATCGATTCCCTGATTCAGCAGGTCAAGCAGTCGCTCCACAAGAACAGGCCGGCAACCTGAGACCCCCTTTGCGAGCGCATTGGAACGCAGAACCACCATGGCGCGGGCCACATCTCTGGGCACGGTATCCCCAACCCCAGCCGCATGGGAGCGCACCAGGTTTCGCGACAACACTTGGGACTTGTCGATGGGTATCGGAACCCGAGCCAACGAGCCAAAACCCGTGTTGACCCCATACACGGTTCTGGGCTGGCCTCGCTCATCAAGAATCCCACCCTCAGATGCCCGAAGCACCCAAGCCAGAGACTCCTCCATAGACTTCACGGCATCCGCCGACAAAGCCACCTTGCGGCCCTGACGGGCCACCTCGATTAGTTCGCGTAGAACGAGGTTTTGCCCGTTCAGTTGCAGGTCGGCCATGCCTCGCACCTAACACCCTGGCTCTACTTCAGCCCCCCCCGAAAGGCGGTTGTATCCCACCCCGTACCCCGAACGAGATGCTGCTGTAGGCTCCCAACGGCGATCCCACCGTCAGAAGGCTCTCCCAACGAACCGTATAGAACCACTCTGGCGATACCCATCAAACCGAACTTGAGGGTCGTTATTGCGCACCTGGGGAACAAATTCCCGCTTTTCAGTCACATCCCGCCAATGAGCTTGACAGAACGTCTGGCCTCAGAATAGCTTGATAAGCAAGGAGCAACCTCCATTACTTTGGT
>JAYZDK010000084.1:0-7170 GCA_036337845.1 Myxococcota bacterium
CGTTGCTGTTGCTCTTTGCGGTCGGGTTTGGGATGACCGGCTTCGGAGTTCTGAAGAGGCCAGGCGCGTCGTTGGCTATTCGGCGGAGACGAGCTGAGGCAGCTTGATGAACGGTGTTTCAAGGACCAGTGCATCGGGGCCCGCGATTTCTTCTGCAGTTCGCGACGTGGCTTCAATGCCGACCGAGCACAGGGGCTCGGGGTTGGTGCAGCCCGCGACAATGACGGAGTAGCGCCCGGCCATACGGGCGAGCATCAGCGCCCTCTGGACGCCTCCTTTGTCGGGTGCGTTCCCCTGGAGCAGGTCTCCCCATGGGGCGGGTACCGAGTGCAATGCTTTGGCGAATGCGAGTTCTCCGGAACCCGTTCCAAGTCCTTCTGGACAGGCTGCGTCCAAGATCAGTCGAGCACCTGTATGGAGTGGTGGGGCCGGAGAAAGCCCCAGATAGGTGGCTGCACGGCTGGCCTGATAGAAGTTCACCGCTTTGGTCTTGGGTACGCGAAGCAGGACAGAGTGTTCAGGGCTTGGGTGCTCGTAGAATGGAGCCAGAACTCGACTGGCTTCTGCTAGGATTCCGCGGGGATCTCCGGCGAGCCAGCCATGACCGGCAACCCACTGAATGGCCAGACGGGTTCCAATCCGCTCGCCGAGCGAGTCCACGGCTTCTCGAAAGGGGTTGCCCTGGAGCCGCCCCACCTCGACGGCCGGGTGGCAGGTCATGGCTTGGGAGTGGAGAGCGTTGATTGTGGCTCGCCCCCCACAGCCGACTACAACGCCCTTGTGCCCTCCAGAAAATCCTGCGTATTGGTGCAACTCAACGCAGCCGATCGTGATGATGTGATCGGCGGCGGCGATCTCCGGATGAACCCAGCACGGTATGCCTTGGACCTCGCCGAGATCTACGCATTCATCGGGTACGTGGTTCACCACAGGCCAGGGGGTGGCCTGTCGCATGGGCTGGAGTTCCTTGTCCGTCATTGGTCGGTGAAGGCCGAGGCCAACAATGACGATGGCGGGGGCTTTCAGCCACTCGTTGAGTGCGCTTAGCGCTTCAACGGTTTGGACGGATCGGGTGCCATCTGGGACTGCGATAGCGACTCGTCCGGATGGAGCTTCGAGTGTAGAGAGGGCTTCTTGTACAGAGCCTGCCATGCCAGCGCGATGAAGAATGGGGGGTATTCGATCCATGGAATCCACGTCAGCTGTGTCCAAGAACTCTGAGAGGGATCGTAGCCTTGAAGCACGAGATAGGACAGCAAGACCGTAGACGCCAAGACTCCCCACGCCCAGGTTTCCGTGAGCATGGCAGCGGCGAGGGGCCACAGGACATACCAGGGGTGCACCACAGGGGAGAGCACAACCAGTGCACCTCCCAGCCAGAGCAGAAGCTCAGCCGGGCTGTTGCGATGGCGCCAGGCCCATATTGATACTGCGAGCCCCAGACACACGCCCAGCTTTCTTGCGAGCAGGCCATCGCCTCCGGTTGTCCATTGGAGGAGTCCGAATACCGACGCATTGTGGCTCCAGTGAACCGCGTAGGTCTCGAACCCGGTAAACAGCGAGGAGCCAGCTCCAAGAAATGGCAGCGTGGTCACAATGATGAACGTTGTGCACGCCAGAGCAATGCGTGCTCTTGTGCGGGGAGGCGGGTGTCTCAGGGCTTGTACGACCAGCAGAAAAGGAAGCAGCTTGAGCAGGCCGCCAGCGGTGGCCAACAAGGCGCCGCGGGTGGGTAGCTTTCGTTCGAGGCAGACCACAGCAGCGATTGTCATGAAGATAGCCAGGGTCTCGATGTGGCCGCTTGCAGACGACTCCAGGATTGGAAGTGGGTGGAGCGCCCAGAACACGGCCGGCCAGACCGAGCGGTTCTGTAAATGGACACGCTGGGTCAGCAGTAAGACGATTCCGAGGTCGGCAAGCATTGCTGTCGCTTGAAAGAACAGCGGGGTGTAGAACAATGCACTCACTCGAAAGAGTGCCTGTGCGAGAGGGGGGTAGATCGTGGGTACGTTGGGGTGAGCCACCTGCGCGTGAATGGAGTCCCTCAGGGTTGCCAAAGCCGGGTCTGAAGGTGCGTGGATAAAGGGGTTGAATCCTGCCTGCTGAACTTTTCCCTCCCACAGATAGCGGAAGACGTCGTCTGAGAGTGTGGGGGGGAGTCCTAAGAATAGAAGCCGGGCCGCAATCGCAGCCAGGAGTACGGCCCAAGGAAGCTGACGTTTGTTTCGGCAGCGCCAGGCGGCCCAGGTGGCAATCAAGGCCCACAAGAGGGCCCAGGTCACGCTCTCCTGTGTGTGTGCTCGAAAGTCTCCCATCAGCCAACAGGAGACAGCGCACCCTAGGACTCCCAGGGAGGCGAACCATGTGCCAGTGTCATTCGGCGAGAGGGGGCGCATATGGGAATGGTATGATGGTCTCCGATGGCAGCGGGTTTCCGCTATCGGGTCATCCTTGTGGTGCATCCTCAGGAAGGGGCTCCGGCCCTGTCAGTTGTGGTGCCAGCGGACTGGGTTCGGGGGGCGCTCCCCAGAACTGTGCGCATCGTTCGTGACCGTGAAATCGCGGAGGAAATCGCACAGCGGCTGCGGGCTGCGGGTGCGGTGGTGGCGATTGTTGAGGAAGTAGAGGGTGCCGCTGTGTTCTGTCCCGAGCATGCGGACCACTTGATCGCGGGGCGTTGTCGGCATTGTGAGGCCTTCATTTGTGCCGCCTGCATGGTGGCCAGTGCGGGCCGGCGTATTTGTGCCAGGCATCGCCGTGAGCTTCATGAGCGAGCCCGTTGGTTGCGCACTCGGCAGCTCATCGCGTTGTTCCTGTTTGCGTTGTTCCTCTATGAGTTGGCGGATCATTGGCGTGGAGACCGGCAACGGACGGAAGTGGGGTCTACGGTGCACGTGTTGGTTGTGCAATATGCACCGGTGGAGTCGCGCTACAACCCCTTGCTCCGAGTTCTAAATGGCTATCCCACAGGCGAGCTTGCGGGGACGTCTCTTGTAGAGATGAAGCGTTGGTTTGATGATGAGTTTCAGCGCTACACGGGGCTTCAGCGCGATTATCTCGACCTTCATGTGAACGGGCCGTTCTTTGGAGAGCTCAGTCCACCGCCTTTGCCGACAAGCACGGAGAGCTGGTGGCTGCGGGCTTGGCGTTCACTCCAATATCAGCGGTATTGGAAGAACATGGCTCGGGAGCGAGGCATGGAACCGGACTCCTATGGAGTGATGCTTGTGGTCGTATATGAGAAGGGCCCTGGAGACGCTGCAGCGGATTCTCGTGGGTCGGCCAAGGCGCGTTTGGGCGTGGTGCGTGTGGCTTTAGAGGATGCGAATCCGACTTACCCCGTGATTACGACAGCCCACGAGCTGGCTCACGCGCTGGGTGCGCTGGATAAGTATGATCCGCACAGTTTCCTTTCGGAGTACCCCGAGGGGTATGTCGAACCCTTTGTGGAGCCTCTGTATCCGCAGCGGTATGCGGAGCTCATGGCGGTGGACATTCCGCAGTCACGGCATTCGGAAGAAGAAGTCCGGGAGTTGCGGCAGGTTCGAGTGGGGCATCGCACGGCGGCCGAGCTCGGTTGGATCACTCAGGCTCGCTCAAATCTCTTCTACCAGCCGGAAATGGATCCGTTGGATCGTCTTTATAAGGAGGAACAGGATAAAGAAAGTCTTGACATGACAACACCTTAATCTACATATTGAAGGGACGAGAACCCTTGCTCCAACCAGGAGGCTCAAAATATGCTCCGTGCGCGTCAGACTTTTCCACTCCTCGTGCTCCTATGCCCACTCTTGATGGCATCCAAGTGCAGGAAGGCTCCTGAAACAGAGATTCTTGAGGATCTCCCACTGTCCGAGGTTGAGCTTCCGGGTCCCGAAGCGGACTTCCAACTGGTGGCCATCAATCCCGCCAATATTCCAGCGAATACTTTTTTCGACGTACACCTGTATGGAACCGGTTTCGAAGAAGGCGTGGTGGTGGAGGTGGGAGACTTGACCTCCCAGGAAGTTTCCATGGTGGACAGCGGTACCTTGATTGTGACGCTGCCGCCTATCGAGGCCGGGGTTTACGATGTTTCGGTGGTCAACCCTGATGGGGCCAAAGCAACACGACGGGCTGGGCTGGAAATCATTGCAATGACTGCGGAGCAGGTGGAGCGATGTAATGCGGCTATTGTTCATTTTGAGCTGGATTCAGCCGACTTGAAATCCGGTGACGAGGGCCGGCTGGAAGCCCTGGCCCCGTGTCTTCTACTGAACACGGATCGTGTGGTTCTCGAAGGCCACACCGATGAGCGAGGCAGTACCACATACAATCTGGCGCTCGGTCAGAGGCGTGCGGACTCGGTGGAGCGCCAACTGGTCGCCCATGGACTCACACCTTCACGCCTGCGCTCCATGTCCTTTGGTGAAGAACGTCCGGTCGAACTGGGCCATGATGAGGACTCCTGGCAGGAGAACCGTCGGGTTGAGTTGAAGGTGCTACCCAAGTGAGGTTGGTTTGGGTGGGCTTGCTCTTCTGGGCGTCAGGCTGCGTACTGGACCGTACCGGTCAGTCGGTGACCTCTGCGACCCAGCGAGAGTTGGCCATGCAGGCGAGCCGGGTCGTAGAAGCCGAAAGGCTGGCCAGCGATGTAGAGCGCCGTGTCTTGGAGATGGAGGAAGTACTGCGGTACCAGGGCAAGAAGGAGGCGGAAAAGCTGGAGAACCTCGACCAGGTGATCTTGGAGATTCGTCGACTGCGTGGAGAGTTGGAAGTGGTTCAACACACGATGAACCAGTCAGGCTCGTCGGACACCAACTTCCGAGAAGATGCGGCCTATCGCCTGGAGCGCTCCGAACTTCGCGTGGAAGCGATCGAGAAGATGTTGGGTTTGGAGCCGCCTCCAATGCCTGCGCCTCAGAACACCGATTTTGAGGAGTCTGAACCAGAGACGCCATCGGGTGGAGTGGACGAGGTGGGGGAGGGCGCTGACTTGTTCGACTTGGGCAAGAAGCATCTGGAGGCCGGGCGCAACCAAGCGGCTCGGGCGGTGTTTGAGCGGTTCATGGCCGACCAGTCTGGAGATGAGCGCATCGAGGAGGCGAGGTATCGACTGGCCGAGTCCTATTTTGCGGACAAGCTCTACCAGCAGGCCATTTTGAAGATGGAGGATGTGGTTACTGCGGACCCGGGGTCGGACTGGGCCGCCTGGGCCATGGTTCGGCAAGGGGAATGTTTTCGGGGAATGGGGAAGGCACAAGAGGCTGAGTTGTGGTGGGAGGATGTGCTCGCAAAACACCCGGATACAGAGGCGGCAAAGGCAGCCAAGTCGTTATTGGGACGTTGATTTTTCGGGGTAAATCCCCCTTCAAATGGGCATGATGAATCCCTTGTCCAACCTTGACGGCAGTCCGGGTTCGCGTTAGCTGGCTGGCCGACAACGCTTCCTGTGTGTAGGAGCGACCCGTCCGGGTGGCTCCTTTTTTTTCGCCAGGATTCAAGTGGGGTCTGGAGATTCCTTGGCCGATAATCTTGCCATTCAAGTCCAGTTGTTTGAGCTGTTTGAGCCCGTGATGGTTCGAGAAGAGCTTGAGCTTGTGGCTGTAGAACTGTTGCAGTCTCATGGAAGAACCACCATTCGGGTGTCTATCGATGACGTGGGTGGAGTCAACTTGGATGCGTGTACTCGAGTGAGTCACGTGTTGTCGGCTCTTCTGGATGTGGAAGACGTGTTCAAGGGAGCCTATGCCCTTGAGGTCTCCTCGCCAGGGCTTGAAAGACCCATTCAGCGTGTGACCGATTACGAGCGTTTCAGTGGCTATCGGGCCCGGATTCGGTTGGTTCCGGACTTGGGTGGGCGTCGTAGGTTTACCGGGACTCTTGGGGGACTGGAAGACCGGAATGTGGTCTTGGAAGGCCAGGATGACAGACATCTACTTGCGCTGGATGACATTGAAAAAGCGCACTTGATTTTGAATTTGGAAGACCTTGCAGACATCACCAGGAGCTCTGAAATGGAAGCTCGAGGAGAATCAGCATGATCAGTAGTGACCTTGCACGCCTAATTGACGCCGTCCATCGGGAGAAGAACATCCCTCGAGACTCGGTGATTGAAGTTCTTGAAACCGCCATGGAGGCTGCTGCGCGGCGTCGATTTGGTATGGAGCGGGATATCGAGGCCCAGTACAACGAAGAGTTGGGTGAGGTTGAGATCTTCGAGTTTCGTACTGTCGTGGACGAAATCGAGAACCTGGAGTTGGACATTGTCATCAACCAGGCTCGTGATTTGGACCCTGACTGTGAGGTCGGTGACTCCCTGGGAATCAAGATGGAGATCGAGACGCTCGGTCGAATCGCAGCCCAGACCGCCAAGCAGGTGATCATTCAGAAGGTTCGTGATGCAGAACGCGAAATGACCTTCAACGAGTTTCGTGACCGCAAGGGTGAGCTCATTACCGGTATTGTTCGCCGGTTCGAGAAGGGAAACATTGTGGTGGACCTCGGCCGTGCCGAAGCCATTCTTCCCCGTCGTGAGCAGGTGCTTACGGAGACCTATCGTCAGGGTGACCGGATCCAGGCCTATGTGCTGGACATCACTCGGGCATCCAAGTCTCCTCAGGTCGTCCTTTCCAGGACGCATCCGGGCCTCCTGATGAAGCTCTTTGAACTTGAAGTTCCTGAGATCTACGAGGGAATCGTTCGCATTGAGGCCTGTGCTCGCGAGCCCGGCTTCCGCGCGAAGATTGCAGTGTCCTCATCGGACAGAGACGTCGATCCCGTTGGTGCTTGTGTTGGACTCAAGGGGTCCCGGGTGCAGGCCGTGGTGGGTGAGTTGCGAGGGGAGGCGATTGATATCATTCCCTTCCATCCGGACCCGGCCATGTTCATTGTGCATGCCATTGCGCCCGCGAGCGTGTCTCGTGTCTACATCGATGAGCACACCCATTGCATGGAGCTCATTGTTCCGGACGATCAGTTGTCCAAGGCCATTGGGCGTCGCGGCCAGAACGTGCGCCTCGCGGCTCAATTGACCGGTTGGCGCATCGACATCTACTCGGAGAGCCGGCACCAAGAACTCAACGATCAGGCCCGCGCCGAGCTGTACCGTATGGACGACCTCGACGAGGAGCGCCGTGAGCTCTTGATTCGCCATGGTTTCCGCTCAGTCAAAGAGCTGACAGATGCTGA
>JAYZDK010000085.1:0-4815 GCA_036337845.1 Myxococcota bacterium
CATGACCGGATCCGGATCCGTGAAGTCCATCGGGGAGCCCACCAACACCAACGACGACAGTGAACTGTCTGCCTCAAGAGAGCTGCCGGCGTAGATTCCACCGACCATACCCCCCAGGGAGTGACCGACGTAAGCCACCTGCTCATAGCCTGTCTCTTCTTGAACCCTCAAGATCGCAGCTGGAACATCGTATTTCGCGTAGTCATCGATGCTCCAGCCCGCCCGCTGAGCCTGTCCGTTGATGTCTCTTCTGGCATCTCCATGACCTCGCAGATCCAGCAGCCAAGCGTCGTATCCATGACTCGCAAGGTACACCCCCAGCGATCGGTCTTCCGTGAGGTCCCAGGCGTGGTGATTCGATGAAATTCCATGCACCAAAAGAACAGGTGGGCCTTCTGCGCGGTGCCGATGCAAATGAACCGCCGCACCATCCTCGGTGGGTACAACATGCTGTTCAGCACTCAGGCAATGCTCAGATACAATTCCCTCTTCAATCCCGCAGCCCAGCAGCCAGCCCCAGAGAAGAACGATCATTCTGCCCCCGAAAGAAACTCGGACATTTCACGGGCCAACCCCGCATCCAGAAGCAAGTCAGCATGCTGAAACTCACTACCACTCAAACTCAAAATGCCAGCGCGATGCCAGGTCCTCTGAGGCCAGCCCACCGAGGCCAGGCGAACCGTCTCCGGCGGCGCGA
This sequence comes from Myxococcota bacterium, assembly GCA_036337845.1. GTDB lineage: Bacteria > Myxococcota_A > UBA796 > UBA796 > CAJQPC01 > JAYZDK01. The sequence goes on from JAYZDK010000085.1 coordinate 698, forward strand.
TCGGGTCACTGCCTGAAGCCACCAACCAGGTGGGACACACCGGTGGCGCATAGCTCGGCATCACCCTCGCAAGCGATAGATATGCCTGCCCCATTTCGGGACTCAACCATGTGACCGGCAACTCCCCAATCCAACTCTGAGGCCAGGGAAGTCCCTGTTGTTCCGACAACTCCGGAACACTGAGTTTCGTCACCTGGGGCGCTAAGGGAGTGGCTATCAGAGCCAACCTCTCCGGCTGAACTCCAGCCATGAGCGCCAAGACTCCCCCGTAGCCATGGGCTGCGAGTACCCACTCCTGTGTCCCCAGATCCGCTACAGCCGACTTCACACCCGCTACCCCAGCGTCCCAGCCCCTCAGCGACGCTGGAAATACCAACAAACGCGCATCAAAACCTTCGCTTTCCAGTGCATCTACCCAACCCAGATACGCCTCCACGGCCACACCCGGTGTGGTCACCACAAGAGCTACCGGCGCTTTCTCCAGGACTTCACCCAGATTCCGCACCTCATAGGTCCCTTCCGCAGCGTGAAGGGTGGCTACCAGTAGACCAAGCCACATGACCGACTGTATCCCAAGTCAGGTCACGAAAGGAGACCTTTGTGTCTCAGGCCACACAGACATCCAGATTCAAAGCAGCCACAAAGCAGTTAGGCTGAGGGCATGCAGAAGCAGCCTTCAAAGCCCCGTCTTTTCAAGCACGCAGGCACCAGGGATCTACTGGAGATCGAAGCGCTCCTAAAAGAGGGTCATTCCGTTGACATGAACCTCCAAGACCCCTTCCCCACGGGCATTCGGGCCAGCGAGTTGCTCCCACTGCTGGACTCATTTTCTTCCAGCGATCCACAGTTCGATCGCTGCGTGCAAAGCCACCTCCCTCCGAAAGCCCAGAAAAACGCCGATCCTATCCGTGTGACCGCAATCATCCCCACCCATCGACAAACCCCGATTGGGCTGAATGCGCTCCGACAGCAAGACTGCGATCTGGAAGTGCTGGTACTACTCAACGGGCACGGAGATGCCGAGGGTGACCGGGTAGAAAGAGTCGCCTGGGAGGGTCATGGAAAAACCCGCCAACGCGGCGTAGAAATGGCCCGTGGAGACTACATCCTGTTCACGGTCGATGATGCTTTACCCCGTGGTAACGGCTGCGTTCGAGCGCTCGTTGAAGCCCTTGAAGATGGCGAGTACGACGCCGTATTTGGCCGACAAATCCCCTGGCCCAGCACAGACCCAATCACCAAGCGACGACTTCGACATTGGACCCCCCCAGGACAAGAGCATCGGAGAATGGACCGCCTCGACCATGTTTTTGCTCTCTACCGTCGAGAAACCCTCTTGAAACACCCGCTTCCCGCTGTCCCGATCGGAGAAGATCTCCACTGGAGGCAAGGGCGGCGAATCGGGTACGTCCCAACCGCCCCGGTCATCCACGCACACCCCAGACTGGCCCGACAATTGTTTCGACGTACACGGGACCTCCACGTCCAACATCACGCGCTTGGAGAGCAACCTCTGGTGCCCAGCGCGGTAGCTCTAGCGCTGGCCATTCCCAGCATTCTGGAACCCCTGCTAAGAGCCGGCCCCCAGGAACTTCCCAACCAAATCGCCGAGTTGCTCGGTCAGTGGCGAGCCGCGAAGATGACCCGCAGACAGCCCACGCCGTAGCGCATGGAGTTCCAGGGCGAAATCGACTGGATGTCGCCTTCGTAGGTCGTGGACACCGCCCGCTCCGCAAATCGCTTCCCTTGAACAGCCAGGCCTCCAAGAATCTGCTGGTCAAACAGGTAATCATCGGAACAGGACTCAAACGGAAAGGAGCGTAAAACCTCCGCCCGAAAAGCACGTGCTCCGGTGTGCAGGTCGCTCATGTCGATTCCCCAGCGCCAATTGGCCAGCTCGGTAAGCCCGCGATTGGCAAACCGTCTCCACCAGGGAATGACTCGCCCACCATCCGCGCAAAGAAAACGAGAACCCAACGCGACATCGGCCTCATCCAAGGCATCCAAGAGGGAAAGAACATCAGCTGGATGGTACTGCCCATCCCCGTGGAGCAAACAAACCCGATCAGCCCCTGAATCCAGAGCCAGCCGATATCCGCTTTTCTGTGCCGCCCCGTACCCCCTCGACAGTGGATGGGAAACCACTTCCACCTCATCGGGAATCCTTTCCAGGGTGCGGTCCTCGCTCCCATCATTCACCACCACAAGACCCAGCTCCCGAGGCACAGAAGCCACCACATCGGCAATGGTCGCTTCCACATTCTTACCCACAATGACCACATAGGAATTCTTCATCGGAGGACATCTCGCACACGCACACGGTTTTCCAAGAGGTGATCCCACATGCCCCGCTCCCCGACCACCCAACGCTCAGAGTCCGTACGGCGTTTAGACAACGCACCTGGGAGATGTGCCACCCCCGATGCAAGACCTGCCATCGCTGCCAGTCTGGACTTCCGTGGAACCTGGGCTGCCCAGCCTCGGCCAAACAACGAGGCCACCCCCAACATTGCCAAACGTGCGCCTGTCCAGGCAGGCATGGTCAAGACGGCCGTGGCCGGAAGGGAACGGACCGCAACACGGATTCGGTTTCGTTCTACCAAATAGAGTTTTCGTGCGCCAAATCGCCCATATGAGGCGCCCAGAACATGCTCGACGCGTGCATTGGGGACGTATCGCAGCGGATATCCCAGTCGCCGCGCCCTCAGGGAAAGATCCACGTCTTCCCCAAAAGCCTCCAGATCCGCATCAAACCCACCAAGCGCTTGGAGTACCTCCCGATGAATCATCACGGCTGCACCAGAACAGGCTCCCACATCTCGGGGAGCATCAAAGTCAGAAGCATCCAGGTCCTCGCGCCCCCGAGCCCAGTTGAACCCATCAGGAAACAGACCATGGCCCATGTTGTCGATGCGATTACTGCCATCCGACAACAGGATTCGCGGAGCATAGAGGCCCGGCTCACCCGCATATGCCCGTAACGCCGCCACAAATCCCGGCTGTGCGCACGTGTCGTCATTCAACACCACCACAGAGCTGGTCGTGACCTGTCCCAGTCCGGCGTTTGCGGCTTCGGCAAAGCCCGCCTCGCGTCCCATGTCAACAACCTCGACCCCTTCAAAATCGCCAAGATCCACCCGGGCCTTCACTCCAGAAACCACCACGGTCACACAATCTCCAACGGCGATTTGGTCTATCAGCGACGACACACAATGCCGCACAATGTCGCCACCCTGGTAGGTCACAATGACAAAGGAGAGGGTGCTCACAGCACTTACCGGATCAGCAGTTCGGCGATCTTTCCACGCCCTGACGCTTTAGAGTTGATGGCTCGGGAGACCTGTACCTCTCGCACTTCAAAACCATCGGCATAGAGCTCATGTACCTGCGGAGCCGACGAGTTGGACAAGAGCACACACACCCCGCGCTTCTTCAGCGCACTCGCAAGGTCTCGAAGCCGAGCCTGATCGTCCAAAGTAAACCCATCGCGGGTATACCCCGTAAAGGAAGAACTCTCTGAGAGCGGAACATACGGCGGATCGAAATAGACAAAGTCACCCCGCTGAGCCTCTTCCAGGACAACCGTGAAGTCGCGATGGTGAATGGCGACACCCGAAAGCATCTCCGAACAGTGGCGAATCCGTCCCTCATCACAGATAGTCGGGTTCTCATACCGACCAAAGGGAACATTGAACCCCCCTTTGCTATTGACCCGATACAGTCCGTTGTAGGCCGTTTTGTTGAGGTAGAGCATCCACGCGGCCACCTCCACATCCTCTTCCACGTCAATGTCGCGCTTCCTCTGCTGCAGAAAAAACTCCTCGTCGTGGGGAAACTCTGAGAGCTTCTCAATGAGCGCCTCTGGCGCATCTCTCACCGTCTTCCAGGTACGAACCAGTCGCTCATTGGTATCCGATAGAACTCCTCGACTTGGCCGTACAGCAAAGAAGAGCGCCCCACCCCCCAGAAAGGGCTCAAAATACGTCCCATACTCCTCGGGCAGATGCCGAATGAGGTCAGGTAGCAGCCGGCGCTTTCCACCCGCCCACTTCAGGAACGGCTGAGCAGGTTGATCCGGGTCCCGAGATTGTTCCGACACGTCTTCCAGACTAACCGGG
>JAYZDK010000086.1:0-13029 GCA_036337845.1 Myxococcota bacterium
CGCTGGGCTACGGGTCTGAAGTGGCGAACGATGCGATCCTGGTGGGGCCAACCGAGTCGGTTCTGCTCCATTGGCGGGAAGGCAAGGGGCCTCATCGGGTCGTTGGAGGCGTGGCTGTCAGCTTTGGCGAAGAATAGTCGCGTCTGGCTTGTAGGGCTTCTTACGGCTGTTTTGACGTTGGCCGCATCGGGATGCCTTCCGACTTGGATTGGAACCCGGAGCCTACGCCACGAGGCGGCAGCGGTGGGGCTCACCGAGCGTTTCTTGAAAACCGAGACCGCTACGGTTCGGTTTTGGGTGGGAGGAGAAGGGCCTCCCCTTGTGCTGGTGCATGGATTCGGGGGCACTGGGTTGAGCACCTGGGCAAAGCAGATGTCTTTGGCAGAGCATCACACTCTGGTGGTGCCAGACCTGGCATGGTTTGGTCAGTCTGTATCGGAGCGGCAACCCACACTGGATACCCAGGTAGAGGTGCTGTTGGACCTGATGGAGGCCTTGTCATTGGACCCGGTGGATGTGGTGGGCGTCTCTTACGGCGGATTTGTGGTCCTGGAGCTTGTTCAGGCTGCGCCCAACCGGGTGGGACGGGCTGTGATTGTGGACAGTCCGGGCCCGTTCTTTGGTCAAGGGCGCGTTGAGGAGTTGCTGGTGAGGGCAGGGGTGGATTCTCTTGTGGAGCTCTTTGTGCCCGAAGATGCGGCTGGGGTAGACCGGCTCTTTACCATTGCGCTTGCTGAGCCTCCGCGGATTCCCCGGTGGTTACTCTCCGGGCTGGTCGGGAGCTTTCTGTCTGCGCACCCGGAGCAACAGGCCGCGTTGCTTGCCGACCTCTTGGCTCGTTCGGGCACCGTGGATTCTGCCAGTCTGGTATGGCCTGAGGACATGCTGGTGGTGTGGGGGGCGTCGGACCAGGTATTCCCTACCGATTGTGGAAGAGAACTGGCGGCGGCTGCGAGTGCTGAGTTTGTGCTGTTGGAGCAGGCGGCGCATTCGCCGAACATCGATACCCCAGATGCGTTCAATCGCGTTGTGTCTCAATTCCTGGAGCGTCGCTGAGCCGATAAGCTTGTTCGCTCAGCAGGTTCAGCGGCTCCGTGAGAGTTCGAACCCCCGGAGGGCGGGTATTGGTGAGCGCTCAGGGGGCCGGTATGCGGTAGTTACCGAACGCGACTCGGAGCACTTCATGAAGCAGCTGATCTGAAAACTCTCTGGCCACCGCGTCGATGCACTTGTCTTCAAGTTCCTCTTTCTGAGGACCGCTGACTGTGTGCGATACCTCGATTGGGGCCGCTCGACGTTCCCGAGTCTTGAACCGCACAGGTTGGGAGGTGAACTGTGCCTCAAATCGATAGATCGTTCCTCGCTCATCAGACACTTCTGGCGGCAGGTGTCTGGCCTGACCTTGGACCATCAGCATGATGTCCGTTTTGGACATGGCTTCTGAACTTTCCGACGGAAGTTTCATGCCCAGGTCTCCGACGGCTCGCCTGAGTTTTTCCTTGAGGTTGTTGGCCACGTCGGGGTCCATGCTGGAGTTGGGCAGCCACCGAACCCCAATGCTATGCAGGCCATTGAGCGTGTTGCGCGCTCCGGTATCGGCCAGTAGCAGGTGCCATTGCTCATTGAGCAGGGTGGTGTCGAACTTGGTGTTTGGGTTCTGTGCCGCGGTGGCCAGCAGTACGCGGGCGTAGCCCGTTGGGTTGGTGCGTTTCCATTCTCCGTAGTCTCGTTCGATAACCGCAGTCGCGTAGCGGCCGGAAAGCGCGGGTAGCGCGTTTGTGAGGCCGTTGGACTTTGCGTTGTCGAGACACTTCTTCCAAGCGTTGGCTACTCCGTCGAGCCCATTGGCTGTTCTCGATTTCCGGACCTCGTATTCGCATTCCACCAACAATCGGTCTTCCTGAGAGACATCGTCGATAGAGCGAGCCTGTGCCGTGAGAATCATCATCAAGGTGAGCATCAGGTTTCCTCCTCCACCGGGATTGCCGGCGGAACCGTCCAGGCGGGTAGTTTGTCACGACGGGATTCCCCACAACGATAACGGAAGAAGCCCAGGTATTGTTCCTTCCACCAGTCTTCGAAAAAGATTTGGCTGGTTTTTCCACTGCGAACCCGCTCGTAGAGGCGGTCGTCAAATTCCGTCCCGGTGATCCAATCTCGCACCACTGGAACCTGGTTGGGTTCCCACCGCATGTAGGTAGAGCTGTCGAAGGTCCAGGAGCCGGTGTTGACGTACCAGCGGTTGGGGTGGACCTCTACTACTCCCGGCATGTGGGAGTGCCCACAGACGAGGATGTTCTGTTTCAGGTCTTTGAGGGTCTCCGAAATACTCTTCCACATTCCGCCGGGGTCACCGTAATCTGCCTGAATCCAGTACTGCGCGTGGAGCATCGGGCCATCTGCCACAGGAGGTATGCCGTACTTTTTCAGCATTTTGTTGGTCAAACAGATGAGCTGATAGAGCCGATAGGCCAACCAGAAGGAGAGTCTTCCTGCTTTGGTATAGAAATGCCCCAATGGCAATCGGACCCAGGTGCGTAGGACGTGTTCGAACACGTGATGTCTGCGAGTTCGCTTGTCGGCTCCCTTCAGGTCGCCGTCGATCAGTGAATCGTATTGGTGCCCGTGGTCGATGCGTACCTGGTCTCCGATGAGTACCGTGGCCACAACCGGGAAGCGGAGGATGTTTCGATACAGGCGCATATCGAAGTCGTGGTTGCCATACACATAGTAGAAGCGGTTTTCTGCAGCGAGATCGGCCATGGCGCGAAACAGGGAGCCATGCACGGATAGGATTCGAGAAAAGTTCCGACTCTGGGCAAAGTCGATGACGTCGCCCGCAATGATCAGTGTGGCCTTTTCTTCTCTCACCTTTTCCAGAAATCGGATCAGGTGACGATCTTTTCCCAGGAAAGTGTCGGAGTGACTGCCATCTCCTAAGTGCAGATCGGAGATGACGTAATAAACGCCTTCTGCGGGCAGTTGCTGAATTTGTGGGGCCACATGTGCGTGTGACCACTCAAAACGATGCATTCTGGTGCACTCCAATTCCGATCATACCCGGGGCTTGGGGCATACCGCGTGGTTGGGGTCTTGAGATACTCTGAAGAAGACGGCGGGTGGTAAACGTGCAGAAAAAATGGCTGGTTGGTAATCGAGTGGCATTTCTGGGGAGTTTCCCAGGAGCACTGCCGCGTACAAACCTCCCGGAGATTGCCTTTGCGGGTCGATCCAATGTGGGTAAATCCTCGGCCATCAATCGATTGCTGAGTACCACCAAGGTGGCTCGAGTATCCAAGACCCCGGGGCGTACTCAGGCTGTGAACCTTTTTGAGGTGGAGGGGCGCCTCGTGTTCTCCGACTTGCCGGGGTACGGCTTCGCCAAGGTTCCGGAGTCGGTCCAGATTGGCTGGAAGTCGATGGTAGAAGACTACTTTACGAACCGTGAGGAACTGCGGCTTGTGGTGCTGCTGCTGGATCCCCGGCGCAAACCCCAGGAGATGGATGCGGAGTTGTTGTGGGGATTGAGGCAGGCCCGGTTGCCGGTGCTGGTGCTGGCTACGAAGATCGATAAACTCACGCGTAACAAGGCTCGCACGGCCCTTAGAGAGATGCGTAAGAACTATGGATTGAAGCCCGAGGAGTGCTTGGCCTTCTCTTCGTTGAAGGGAGATGGGGTGGAAGAGGCTTGGACGGTTTTCGAGCGAGCAGTCCAGGGGGAGTTGTCCGCATGAGCTATCGCCGTGGCGACCACTACACGCGCCGAGCCAAGGATGCCGGGTATGCGGCACGCTCGGTCTACAAGCTGGAGGAAATCCAGAAGAAGTGGAAGGTGCTTTCTCGGGGGCAGCGGGTGATCGACCTGGGCTGCGCGCCGGGGAGCTGGTCCCGGTTTGCACGGGAGTGCGTGGGCACAAACGGCTCGGTTCTGGGCGTGGACCTTCAGGAGGTGGGCAGCTTTCCAGGAACCTTTTTGTGTGCTGACATCTACACCCTTTCGGTCTCGTCAATGTTGGAGGGATTGGGAGGAGCGGCTGATGTGCTCTTGTCGGACATGGCGCCGGCCACAATGGGGAACCGCTATACCGATCATGTTCGACAGGTTCAGTTGGCTGAACAGGCGCTTGTGGTGGCGCGCGAGATTGTCTCTCCGGGTGGTGCGTTTGTCTGCAAAGTCTTTGAGGGTGCGGATGCGGCGAACTTTGTTCAAGAGGTTCGCCTGTCTTTTGGAACGGTGAAACGTCTCAAACCCAAGGCTACAAGAGGAAGTTCAGTGGAGTTTTTTGTTGTGGCGACTCAGAAGAAGGATGGCGCTTCATGACCGATTTTGAACGGCTGGGGGGAGAGCCTGTTTTACGGGTGATCGTGACGGAGTTTGTGGACCGCGTTTTTGCAGATTCGATCATTGGATTCTTTTTTCAAGGAAAGAACCGCGAGCGAATCATCGAAAAGGAATTGGAGCATGCCATCGCGCACCTCGGTGGCCCTCAGGCGTATTCCGGGCGTCCAATCCAGGGCGTTCACCAGCCGTTGCGTATCAATGCAGGACAGTTCCGTCGCCGGCTGGCCATTCTGCGCAAAGTGCTGTCAGAACAAGGAGCCGATGAAGAGGCTTCACGACGGTGGCTGGAACACGATGCGGCGCTGCTCGACCAAATCGCGACCGGCGGAGACTGTATCGACTGACCCGTGGAAGCGCTGTCCTAGTATTCTTCAAGCCAGCGCAGAACCGTGCGGACCATCGCGCCGGTGCCACCTTTGACCAGGTATTGTTCGGGAGAGTCCAGGAATGCCGGCCCGGCAATATCCAGATGTGCCCAGGTGGGGCCATCTACGAATTCGGAGAGAAAGAGGGCGGCAGTGATGGAGCCGGCTTCTCGTCCTCCGACATTTTTCAGTGTGCCCCAGTCGGCTTTGAGTTTGTCTTTGTAGAGCTCCTCGAGAGGCAGGCGCCAGATGCCTTCGCCGGCCTCCTCGGCTCGCTTCTTCCAGGTATCTGCAAACTCGTCGTCCTTTGTGAACAAAGCGGTGTAATGCGACCCGAGCGCCACGACGGCAGCGCCGGTGAGTGTCGCCAGGTCGATACAGGCATCCACCCCAAGCTCGCTGGCATACGACAGGCAGTCCGCCAGCAAGAGTCGGCCTTCAGCATCCGTATTGTGAATTTCCACCGTTTTACCGTTGTACATCGTGAGAACGTCGCCGAGCTTGTAGGCAGAACCACCCAGCATGTTTTCTGCTGCACCGAAGATGCCTTCCACTTGAACATTGGGTGCGATCTCATCCAGGGCAGACATGACACCGAGCACTGTGGCAGCGCCTCCCATGTCACAGCGCATGGTCTGCATGCCCGAGGAGGGTTTGATGGAGAGTCCTCCAGCATCGAATGTCACCCCTTTGCCGATAATGGCCAATCGGGCTTGGGGAGTCCCTGAGGGCGTGTAGGTCATGTGCACAAAGCGCGGGGGCCGGCTGCTTCCTTTGCCCACTGCATGGATTCCGCCCATCTGGCGCGAAAGAATCTTCTTTTCGTCCCAGACCCGCACCTTGAGTTGACGGCTGGCGAGCTTGCGCGCTTCGTCGGCGAGGCTCTCGGGGTAGATGTCTTCTGCAGAAGCGTTGACAAGGTCACGGGCCAGGCTCTGGGCTTGGCCATGAGCCACAGCCACCTTCAAGGCCTGTCGGTGACGGTGCAGTCCCATCAACTTCACGGTTGCCAGAGGGGGCTTTCGCTCGTCTATGCCCTTGTAGCGGTCCCAGCGGTAGTTGCCTGCGATTGTGCCTTCTACGACAGATCGCAGGAGGGCTCCGTCACGCTCACCGGGGATGCCGCTTGCGGGGGTCGCGAAGGCGAGGGTTTTCGCTCCTTTGTCTCGTGCAAAATTAGATGCGGCGCCTGCAGCCAGTCGGTGCTCGGAAGCACTCCAGTTCCCGACGCCCACGGCCAGTACCCAGGTGGCTGGGATTCTGCCCAGAGAGCGAACGGCCAAGACGGAGCCCGGGCGGCCAGTGAAGTGTTCTTCTGCCAGGGTCTTTGAGAGCGTTCCGTCGAAAGCCTGATCGAGCTCAGGAGGGAGGCCGGTTGGGTCGTCTGCAGAGACGCAAACCGCAAGAACATCCGTCTTTATGGTCGCGCTGAATGCGGCCGGTTGAGTGAATTTCATCGGTGTGCCATCCGAGCGGCTGGAGAGGCCGCGCTTGGAGGACACTACACCATGCGGGACCTCAGGGAGAGCCCCCGAGAACAAACAGGGAGATCAGGAGAAAGATGATCAGGAGGATTCCCGCACCCATGAAAGCCACATACGGGTCTTCTTTCATCAACTCGACAAGCTGCTCTACCCGAGAGATTGGGAGAGGGGTGTCCTCGGGCTCGGGGGTGGCCTCTGAGGAGGAACTCTTTGCTGTGGGTTGGGGTAGAGGAAGCTCTGTCCAGGACTGGTTTCCGACGGCATGTTCGATAGGTTCCAGGCCTTCTTCCGTGACTTCGATCTCGCCGAACACGGGCGTGGTGGGTTCCGCTGCAGGCTCCGGTACAGGGCTGGGATCCGAGAACTCCTGAAAGTCGTTCGTTGCTGGTGCGAGCGAGCTGGGAGCCACTGGTTTGGGGGTGGGCAGCGCCTCGTTGGGGAGGGTGTCTGCCTCATCATCTACGGGCCCGGGAACTGTTTTCTCTTCGGATTCCGGATCCGGTTCGGCCTCTATGGACGCTTCGGCGCGTTCAAATGCAAGGGCCTGGGGTCCGGGCTCTCTCTGTTCGGGTACGTAACCAGCCGCTGCGCGTACATTGAACCGAGCCTCGCTGGTGGTTGGGGGCTGCCCGGAGTCACGGATGGCGAACGCCACTCGGGCCATGTATTGCCCCGGTGTGAGGTCTGGCAGAACGAACGCAAACCGGAAGCGGCCGCTGGGGTGTTTGTCCGCGGTGTAGGCACACTCTGCTGTGCGCATCCGCTCACCGGTCTCTTCGTCAAAAAGTGCGATTCCGACGGAGAGTTCTTCGTGGTTATCGACACCGGGAGAGGCGGCCACGGCCGCGGAAAACTTGATGGGCTCGCCGGTCTCAAAGGTATCGCTGGCCGGGGGGCGGTCCAACAAGAGCTTTCCAACCGAATCGATGGTCGGACGAATCAGGGACAACACTTCGGCCAGCCTTGGAATGAAGTCTTCCAGGCGATTGAAGCGGAATGGCGGAGAGGGGCTCGTCTCCAGCGCGATGGCGCGATTCAACACTGCGGCTGCTCGGTCTCCAACTCGGGTGTGGAACCTTGGGTTCGATTCCTGATCACTCAAGTGGTCTTGTACCCGGTCTTTGAGGGCGAGAAGCATGGCTTTATCAAGCCCTCGGGCCGGTAGTTCTTCCGGTGTGCTCTTGGCACCATGTGCTCCACCAGGAGGAGACATGATGGCCCGGTAGAGGATCATGCCCAGAGCGTAGGTGTCAGCCACTGGAGAAAATGCAGACTCGCCCAGGTTGGAGGCAATCTCGGGAGGCAGGTAGCTGTTGGGCTCACTGGATATGGCGTGGAAGCGACCCACGTACATGCGGGTTGCCCGCGTAGTCAAATCGGAGAGAAAGATGTCTCCCCGCTCGTTCATCAGAATGTTCGAGGGGCGTAGGTTTCCGTGGTAGCCCGGCCCGTCTGCGAGCAGTCGGAGCAGGCCTCCGACCTGGTTCAGCGCTTCAAGTACGGCAGAGAGGCTACAGCCATCCTGAATCCGCTTCTCCAGGGTTGTGGTGTATTTCGGCAGAAGCAGTACAGGGGTGCCATCGGCGGTGGTGAAGCGCGCGTGGAGTCGCGGCAGGAAGGGCCACCGAGCTTCCTCTAGCAGGCGCCCCTGTTCCAGCAGTGCATCTCTGCAAGCGCTCAGCACCTCGTCGGCGGCTGCAACATCCCCTCGAAAGTCATTCTGGGTCAGAGCGCTCTTCAGGACGAATTCATCACCAGAAGCCTCATTTCGCACCACGTAGCTCTTGCCCCAGAGGCCACGTCCCAGCAGCTGACCTACCTGGTAGGACTGCCCTGTGGAATCTCGAACGACATCACCGGTCTTCATGGGGCTTTCGGTATCCAGTTGGAGGGCTTGATTTTGGGTATCGGCTGCCTGGATCCCTGTCAACGCGTACACTTACACCTTGATGAGTGTCGAGTTCTTTCCGAACGCCGGTAACGGCCCCTATAAGGTTCTCCGAGGAGCGGCTCGGCACCTTGTGGAGCGCCTGCATGAATCCTGCATGGATCCGCGTGCGATGCAGGAAGAGCAGCTTGGGCGGATTCTTTCTCAGGTGTCTGGAAGTGATTTCGGACGTGAGCACAAGCTCGGGCCGGGAGACTCCCTGGAGCTTTTTCGGGAAAAAGTACCCATTCGAACTGGTGAACAATTCGAGCCATGGTTTTCGAGAATCGCTCAAGGAGGACAGGGTGTCCTTACGAAAGAGCCTGTGGTCTCCATGTTGGAAACTTCCGGGACCACGGGACCGGCCAAGCTCTTGCCGGTGACACGGACTTGGGCAAAATCGGTTTCAGAGGCGCAGACACTTTGGCGGTTGGCTTTGGTGCGAGACAGCGAGGCGATGACTCGAGGCAAGGTGCTGACCGTTGTTTCACCAGGGAGACACGGGGCTTTACCGTCGGGTCTGTCCTATGGCTCCAACACGGGGCGTATGCAGCGAGCGCAGCCCTGGTTGGTCCGCATCCGCTACCCGGTGCCGTATGAAGTACACGCCATCGAACAGTCCGAGGCCCGCATCTATACGCTGCTCCGCTTTGCATTGCAGTCTCCTGTCACCTCGATCACGACGGCCAACCCATCTACGTTGTTGCTGCTGTGCCGAAAGCTTCAGGAGTATCGGCAGGAACTTGCGGCTGATTTAGAGGACGGCACGCTACAGAGAGGCCCAGCGGACCTCCTGGAGCCTGAAGAACGGCGTCGCTGGGCTCGATGCATGCTTCGTCGCCCTGCGCCCGACTCGTGGAAGCCTGCAGAAATCTGGAACCTGGAGAGGTTGCAGTGCTGGACGGGGGGGGCGGCTCCGTTCTTTTTGAGATTGCTGCCGGAGGCGATGGGGGCAGACCTTCCGGTCCGCGATGTTGGAATCACGGCTTCCGAAGGTTTTTTTGCCATTCCCATGCAAGATGGCCAGGCGGGGGCACTCACCTGGCTCGGGGGCCATGTCTTGGAGTTTGTGGACGAGTCGGGTCAGGCTCTTTGGGCCTGGCAGCTCGAGGTAGGTAGGAGCTATCGCCTTGTCATCACCACATCTGCCGGTCTTGTTCGCTACGACATGGATGATGTCGTGGAGGTAACGGGTCACGCCGGTGGAGTGCCGTTGTTGCGGTTCATGCGGCGGGGCCGGAATGTGCTCAACATGACGGGGGAAAAGCTCACGGAGAACCAGGTGGTGCGTGCAGCGCGAGCCGTGTTCTCCGAGGGAAATGTTTCTGGATTTACGGCCGGCCATCACCTCGCGGAGGTGCCTCACATCCGGTTTGCTGTGGAGGGGCTGGGGGAGACAGGGTTGCGAGGTGTTGCGGAAGCGCTCGACAAGGCCCTGTGTGAATCGAACATCGAGTATGCCCAGAAGCGCGAGGGGGGCCGCCTCGGGCCGGTGGAAGTGGTGCTGCTTCCAGAGGGGACCTACGCTCGTTACCGACAAGCTCGCGCGTCCGAGGGGGCTGGGGCAACCCAGGTCAAAGACCCGGTGATCGCGCTGGACGAGAAGGCCTGGGACACTCTGTTCAGAGCGGCCGGTTCCGAAGACTGAGCGGGCCTTTGACGCTCCAGGTTTGCTCATCCCCGCTGGCCCAGATCAGGTCAGGACCGGCGGAGGTACAACTCAGTGCTACCGCGAGCTCCATTTGAGTCCAGTTCTGAAGGTCACCGGGTTGGCCTCCGAGTGAATGGGACTTTCTGGACTCGATGACTCCCGAGCATGGAACCGGAGGGAGTCCGAGTTGGTCATCACGACTTACCAGCCGCTCCGTGTAGGAGGCCGACCATGCTGCACTGGCTTCCGTCGGTGAAGAATCTTCGAAGAACTCGGGCTCCAGCACAATTCGCAGGCCCGCTTCAAATGGGACCTCGTCCCAGGGATAGGCTGACTGTCGGAGTCGAGCGCTTCCCTTGACTTCCAGTTTTTCGCTGGAGGAACTCTCGTTTTCGTGGAGTTCGATGGCCAGAGTCATGGGGAGTTGGGACTCCAGGGAGACTTTCAACTCCCCTCCAAACCACTGAGAACGCTCGGGAGCTCGCTGGACCAGTAGCTGCACGAGATACAAGGTCGGCAGGAGTAGACCGATGAGAACACCGATCGCCACCGGGTATGTGGAGGCTCGATCCTGCATTGATTGCTACGCTATCACGTCCATTGGGAGCCGAGGATGATTTGGTTGTTTCGCGGTCTGTTGGCGTTGGCGGTGCTGGGCTGGGTTGTAGGCTTGGCCAAGATTGAGCGAAGGCGGAGAAATCCAGTCTGGAGCCTGGGGCCGGACTCGGAGCCGGCGCCGGACACCTGTTCTGTTTCGGTGATTATTCCCGCTCGAAACGAGGTGGGTAATCTTGGGCCTTGTTTGGACGCCGTTCTTGCACAAGACCATCCTGCCTTGGAGGTGGTGGTGCTCGATGATGCTTCTACGGATGGCACCACCGATGTGTTGCGCAGCAGGGCCGCGGAGGACGAGCGAATCAAACCGGTTTTCGGAGGAGACGAGCCTCCAGATGGATGGTTTGGCAAGCCTTGGGCTTTGGAGCGTGCCCAGCGGGAGGCCCGCGGCGACTGGCTGGTCTTTGTGGACGCCGATGTTCGGCTTCATCGCACCGCGATTTCCCGGATTGTTGGCTATGGAGAGCGCGAGGGTGTGGGCATGGTTTCTGGTATTGGTCGATTGGTGATGGAGACCTTCTGGGAGCGCGTCATGCAGCCGGCCGTGGCGGGCTTAATCCTGGCGGGAAATGACCTCGATGAGGTGAATGACCCGGACAAGCCCGACAAGGTCATGGCGAACGGTCAGCTCATAGCGGTGCGGCGAACGGCATACGAGGCGCTGGGTCGGCATGAGGCTGTGCAAGGCGCTGTGATTGAAGATGTGGCGATTGCAAAGGCCGCGGTGGGGGCGGAGCAGGGCTACCGGTTTCTGTTGCTCAGGGAGCTGTTTGAGTGTCGGATGTACACGAGCTTCGGGGAGATCTGGCAAGGGTGGAGCAAGAACCTCTTTGCGGGAATGCACTATTCTTGGGGCATTCTGTTTGCGGTGCTTGTCTGGTTGGTGGTTCAGGTACTTTCAGGGCCCTTGCTTCTGGGCTTGGGGGCGTTCGGGATTTTGAGTGAAGAGTGGCTTTGGTGGGGGGCGATTCTCACTGTCTTGATGCAGGGAGTCCGGCTGCGGATGGACCTTATCTGGGGGTTGCCGCCTCTCTACGGAATCACCCATGCGCCCGCTACATTGGGGGTGATGGGGATTCTGCTGAATTCGGGGATACAGCACATTCGAGGAGGGGTTGCCTGGAAGGGCCGGATGGTGCGCTGAGAACAGGGCGGCTCAGGCAATCGCGCAGAGACTACTCGCTGCTGTCTGTGTCGCCACCTGCGGTCTCGCCGGTATCGGTTTCTTCGGACGGGTCTGCGGGGATCACTCCGGTTTGGAGAAACTCCACTACCGCACGAGCACGGTCTTCATTGGCGTTGCTGAACACGTGGGCCGACTCCCCTACGTTCTGAATCCAAGTCGTGGGCTGGTTGCTGAGCGAGGACACCAACGGGGTGTAGTGACTGTCGGGAAAGGGAATCCTCGGATCCGCATCGGAGTAAAGAAGTGCGGTGTGGACGCCGGAGAATTTCCCGCTGCTCACAAGGGAACGAATGGAGTGGGTCCACCAGTTGGGTTCCAATCGTTCCGGGTCGTCTTCTGCGAAGTTGTAGATGCGCTTGAGTCCGGCGTGCTCTCCAGGAAAATCGTCCGCCGACCAGTGGCTCAGGTCGGCCACAGGAGCATCAAGCAGTACACCTTTGACCGCCGGCATGTCGTCTCGCTGAAGGAGATCAAGGACTCCGCGCGACCCATCCCCGAGACCTACCAGGTAGAGCTCTGAGGGGTCCAGGTTGAGATTGATTTGTGCGTTGTGAGAGAGCGCGAACTCAAGATCGTTGAGTATGCGAATCATCCACCAGGCCATGGTGTGCCCGGTGCGGTTGACGCCCAAGTCTGCGACCAGGTCGTTCGGGGCGGATTCGGGGTCGTTGTGCCAGAGGTCTCCCCAGCAGTTGATCGGGAGGACTCCGACCACTCCCTCGTCAACCAGGGCTGCTGGAAGCGAGCCGTCATTCTGTTCGGTGGAATCGATGGAATCGCCCAGTCCAAGAGTCGCCCAGACTTTCTGGATTCCCCAGTCACGTGACATCCGGGTGTCCCCATCGATGCCGGGCCTGAAGTGGTCGCCCCCGATAGGGGCCTCGGGCGTGGGGTTGAGCGCATAATCGAACGTAGAGGAATGAAGAATGAGAGCGACTGGCGAGGGCTTGGCAGCGGGCTCGGCCGGTTCGCTATCTCCGGGTTCTTCGTCCTCACCGGGGCTGTCGGTATCAGGAAGAGGGGTTTCTCCAGTGTCGGCCGTGTCACTCGGGTTCACTGCGGATTCCACAGGCTCGGTCACCTGAGTCTTCGACTCGTTGTAGAGCACGTAGAACCGGGCGGGTTTTCCGTCGGGACAGGGCAGGGCCGGCGATGGTTCGAATGTCAGCACCACGCCGCTTTGGGTTCTGGCGTTTGGATTGGTGAACGGGACCCCGGCGGTGACCGTGGGTTCCAGGTCGCGCCAGCAGCCTTGTAGTAGTGAAAGGGCCAGAACCGGAATCAGAGAGCGTGGCAAGAATCTTCTCCAAGCGAATGCAGGGTATCAGGGGTCGGCTATGCAGCGGAAGCCCAACAGACCCGAATCGGAGTGACTCGGCAGATCAAGGACCGCATCGTCACAACCGACACCACAGCTTAGCCTCCCAGGGTCACACATGCTCCGGTGCCACCCGTGGAG
>JAYZDK010000087.1:0-13911 GCA_036337845.1 Myxococcota bacterium
AGTGTACTGAGACAGTGCGTTGATCGCCGCTGCGCGGACGTAGCCTTCTGGGTCCAGGCGGACGACCTGCTTGAGCAGCGGTACCACCTCGGAGGCGGGTAGGCCGGGGGAACCCAGCGCCTCGGCACAGCGCGCACGGACCTTTGAATCCTTGGCACGCATGAGTGCCTGATGGGCCTGGTACAACCGGGCTGGTCCAAATTGTTCAGCAGTATCCAGTGCCGCGAGTCGGGCCCCGAGGTCGAGGTTTTCATCGCTGGCGATAAACACGGCCGCGTCTGCGAGGTCAGTCAACTCCAGGAGTCTCGTGGAGACCATCAACTCCGAAAGGAGGCTGGGGGGGATGTCGGAATAGACCTTAAAGAGTCTCGGAATGCTTTCTCGCAGCCGAGGTTCGTCGGATTTCATCAGCACCGCCAGCGCCTGGCTGCGCCCGGAAGTCGGGGCTGACTTGAGTTCCAACACCTTCTGTATATGAGTCAGCGCTTCGGAGGTTCCCAGCGCATCAAGGGCCTCTATTGCGGCTACACACACGGCCTCGGGGGGGGCGCTGCTGCAGATGCCTCCCAGCACGGCAGTGGCCTCTCGTGCGCCTGTTTCCGCCAAACGCTGCGCGGCTTCAATACGGCGCTCGGGCTTGGAGGAGTTTTTCAGCTCGGAAATCAACTGGCCCGTTGACAGCTTGTCGATTCGCTTGGCTTGGGCTGTTGCCGGAGTGAGGAGAACCAACAGGCTGAGAATGGTCGTCAAATTGCGCATGGGACTCCTATCTGACTAACCGAGTGAAGTGCTTGCATTCCAGAAACCTCTATCCGTGTGTTCGCTGCGTACCCACCAGTACATTGCTTCTGTGGTGTGCCGGGCGACCCAGCCTCCCTGGGTGTCCAGACCAATGAACCCCGCCTTCCATTCCCTGGATTCCATTTCCTGGATCAACTCATCTGCGGCTTGATCTAGAGCCTCGCCGCGTCGTGTAGACTCCGCCAGGCGAACAGCTAGTGCACCGTCGATGATGTCTTCTCCAACTCCGGTGGTGGTGATTGCGGCGGTTCGGTTGGCGTAGTTCCCAGCCACCGTGCAGGAGTCACTCACTCGGCCTTGTCGTTCCAGCCCTCGACCGCCGGTGCTGCTTGCGGCAGCAACCTGCCCGGCGCTGTCTACAGCCACGGCTCCGACGGTTCCGGTGTGGCCTTCAAGGCCTTGTTTCCAGTTTTCGATGGCTTCTTCGGTACGCATGTCTGCAGTTCTGAGCCCCAGTTCTCGGGCTCGCTGTAGTGCGCCTTCGCCTGCCAGCACACGGTCTCTTTCCTCCAGAAGCTGTCTGCACAAGAGGATTGGATTGGCGAGGCCTTCCACGTTGACCACACCGGAGAACCTCTGTCGCGTTCCATCGCAAAGGCTTGCGGAGAGTCGGGCGGCGCCGTCTACCTGGAGCTTGCTGCCCAGTCCGGCATTGAACAGTGGATTGTCTTCGAGGAGCTGCACTGCGTGTACGACCGCCGCTCGGGCCCCTGCTGCTGTCAGTGTGGGCCAGGCGGCTTGGCTGATGGCTGTGAGGGCCTCGGCGATCGCAGCTTGTCGCTCTTCAGAGCGCAAACGACCAGCGCCTCCGTGGATCAGAAGTAGGCTCATGCTTGAAGGTTATCCTGTCGCAGCGCTCAAGCCCTTTCGGACCAACTCGGCGTAGAGCCCGTCTTGTCGGAGCAGGTCCTGGTGACGGCCTTGTTCCGCAATACGTCCGTTATTCATGACGAGGATTCGGTCGGCTGCTGCAATTGTGGAGAGTCTGTGAGCAATGACCAGCACCGTTTTCTGCTTGAAGATCTTCTGAATCGCGAACTGGATCTGGGCCTCTGTGATGGAGTCCACAGCGGCTGTGGCCTCGTCGAGGATTACCATCACCGGATCGTAGGCCATGGTTCTCGCGAATGTGAGCAGTTGTCCTTCACCACTGGACAGGTTGGCACCTCGATTGCGAAGGGAGTGCTCCCAGGTATCGGGAAGGGCCTCGATGAATTCTCCAGCGTGCACCAGGTCGGCTGCAGCCTGTAGACGATCGCTACCAATCGTTGGATTCCCCATGCCCACGTTGAACCGGATGGAGTCGGGGAAGATGTGGACGTCTTGGTGAACGGCCGCCACGTGCGAGCGCAGGCTCCGGGGGCGTACTTCGCGGATTTCCTGGCCATCGATGGTGATGGAGCCCCGATCGCCGTCGTAGCTTCGGGTCAACAGTCTGGAGAGCGTTGTTTTCCCGCAGCCCGTGGGCCCAACAAGCGCCACAACTTCTCCTGGTTTGATGTCCAGATCGATATCTCTCAAGATGTCTGGCAACGTCTCCTGGTTGTACGAAAAACTCACGTTTCGAAATTGAATTCGACCCTTCACATTCTCAAGTTCTATGCCGGTATCCTCGATTTGCTCACTTTCTTCCAGCAGTCGGAAAATCTTGTTCAACGCCGCGAGGGCTCGCTGAATGATGGCTACCTTGCCGGAGAACTGCTGCAAGGGGCGAAACAGTCGGTCGAGGTAGTCTATGAATGCCACGAGAAGCCCGGCTGTCACCGTGCCGGAGGTCACCGATGAGCTGCCATACCAGAGCATGAGTGCAATACAGACCCGACCTGTGCCGTCGACGAACGCATACATCAAAGCGTCGTAGATGTTCGATCGGATGCTGGCATCCCGAAATACCGCGTTGCGTCGGCAGAACTCCTCATGGGTCTTGGCCTCGTGATTGAACAGTTGTATGACCTCGATCCCGTTGATTCGCTCCGCGAGGAAAGCGTTGAGGTGAGCCAGAGAGTCCCGGATGAGTAAGAACAGGTCTCGCAGCCTCAACCGACACACCTGAAGCACAAAAAGGAGTGGCGGAGTTACGGCCAGCAGAATCAAGGTGAGGCGCCAGTCCATTGAAAACATGACCACCAGCACGCCGATTACGACGAGGATGTCGAGCACGATCGTCACCACACCTGATGTCAGAGCTTCTCCAAGGGACTCCACGTCAGAGGTGGCCCGGGTCATCAACCCCCCGGCGGGGCGGGTGTCGAAGAATGAAGAGGAGAGGGTCAGTAGGTGACGGTAGATGGACTCTCGCAGACGAACGATGGTTCGTTGTCCGGCCAAGGCCAACGAGAGCATGTAGGCCGCTTCCACGAGGTAGGTGAGGAGTACTACGAGCACATAGAACAGCGCCACACGGTAGAGGCCCTGCACTTCTCCGGTGACGATGTGGTTGTCGATCGCTTCCTTCAAGAGCAGGGGCTGGGCCAGGGAACCCAGCATCGCTAATGGTGTGAGCAGGAGTGCAAAACCGAAGAACCGCCTGTCTGGCCGCGCGAACGGCCACAACCTCAGGAGCAGTTTCATCTCGTTGTGTTGGCTCACGGTGTTGTGACCTCTCCGGACTGCTGCTTCCAGGCTTCCTGGTAGGGGCCTGGCCTGCCGGTCAGTTCGTCGTGGGTGCCTTGATCGACCAGTCGTCCCTCATCGAGCACCAGAATATTGTCTGCATGTCGCATGGCGGAGACCCGGTGGGACACCAGCAGCATTGTGGGGCGGCTGTCTTTCTCCTGGCCTCGCCCGGTTTGCACCAGTGTGTCGATCAGTTGTTTTTCGGTGTGGTGATCTACAGCGGAGAGGACGTCGTCGAGTAGCAACAGGTCGAAATCTCGGTAGAGTCCACGCGCCAGGGCCACGCGCTGTCGTTGACCACCGGAGAGCATGATTCCGCGCTCCCCCACCAAGGTTTGGGTGCCATTGGGAAGCGATTCGAGGTCGGTCTCAAGAGCGGCGCCTCGGAGGGTTTTCTGCAGTCTTTGGGGGTCGGTCGAGCCCATGGAGATGTTGTGTTCGATGGACTCGGAAAAGAGAAATGGCTGCTGGGGAACCACTGAGGTTTGTGAACGCCAGTCATCCAAGTCCAGCTCGAGAATTTCTCGTCCATCCACTGAAATGGTGTTTGGTGGTGGGTTGTACGCTCGCGAGATCAGCTTCAACAGAGTGGATTTTCCGGAGCCGGTTCGGCCGAACAAGCCGATGGTGGCTCCCGAGGGAATGTTGGCGTTGATGCCGGAGAGCACTGGGTCTTCAGGTTGGTCGGGGTAGGCGAAGCTCAGGTTTCTGAGTTGAATCTCAGGCGCCGCCGTTCGGGAACGCTTGTGTCCGTGGGCACCCTCGGGGCGATCGGGCTGGGCATCGAGAAGTGCGTAGATCCGCTCCAGGCCCATGAGGCCGCGCTGAAACACGGCCAAGAGCCAGCCGAGTGAACGCAGTGGCATCAAGAGAATGCCCACATAGGTGGTGAAGGCCACGAGCTCCCCCACGGTGATCAGGTTGTTCGTGGCCATACTGCCTCCGAACCCGACCAGGGCTGCCAAGGAGATACCCCCAGCCAAGGGCAGCAGTGGCATGTGAAGTGCTCGCACCCAGGCGAGCTCCATATTGGCGTCGAGGTAGGCCTTGTTGTGGACCAGGAAACGCTCTCCGAATGCTTCCTCAGCGTTGAACCCCTGGATGGTGGGGACGCCTTGGAGGCTTGAAAGGACGTGTTGGGAGAGATTCGCGAGGGCTTCCTGGCTTCTGCGGCTCATGATGAAGAGCCTGCGCAGTCCAATCTGGACGAACAACATGGCGGCAGCAATGGGCACCAGTGTCATGGCCGTGAGGGTTGGAGAGATACGCAGCATCTCTCTACCGGCCATGGTCAATGCGGCCGTGACGTTGAACACCTGCAGTATGCCGAATCCGACAAGGACTCGAAGCAGGCTGACATCGTTGGAGACTCGGGAGACGATGTCTCCGGTTTTCCACTGTGCATGAAATGCGGGCTGCAGCTCAAGAAGACGCTGGAAGAGGTCGTTCTTGAGCCGATATTCAATCAGTCTTCCGGGGGTGAAGAACAGGACTCGGGAGAGTGTGCGCACCACCAGTATTGAGGTACCCATCAGGGCGATCAGTTGAACGGACCTCCGCAGCCTCGCGGGGTCCCCATCCGCGCCGAGTGCGTCCACACCAGCCGCCAACTCCAGGGGGATTTGAACGGTGATCCAGTTGGTTACCAGTAGAAATACGATCCCGCAGACATACCAGTGCCAGTATCGGAGTGCGTATCGTTGGAAGAAACTTACAAGTGGCTTCAAGGCTTTTCGCCAGTCCAGCTTCGGGAAGGATCAATCAGAAACCGGCCTGCAAGAGCATCTCGCCCCAACAGCAACAACGGTGGTCCCTGGGTTGCCATCAGCTCCAGCTTCACGGCAAAGGTTCGCTGCCGTACTTCCAGTTCGACCTCGACGATGAGTTCATTGCTGCCGTCGACCAAGGGCAGGTCCAGCTCACCCTGGCCTAAGTCCAGGGAGATTCGCCCGGGAGCGACCTGGCGAAAATTGCCGTGTAGGTAGGAGTGTTCGCGCTCGGGGACACAATGCACCACGATTCCCTGAACGCCCCATTGGGTGAAGTTGGCACGAGTGGACCATCCAATAGTTTGCAGATCCTCCCATTGCTCCGTGGAGGATTCGTCACTGTCGTCGAGATCCCAGGATTCTTCCTGAGGCAATACGGCGGGCGTGGGTTCGTTCACCCATTCCAGCGTTTCGTCATCCTCTTCCTCCTCGGCCCAGCTTTCTTCATTTTTTTCCGGCGGCTTTGGGGGGTCCTCAGTGTTCATCGTTTTCCTCTAAGTTGGGTACGATACCCCGCCGGCAGCTTGGTGTGGGTATGCTCACCCTGTGATCTCGCTACTTCTCCTGTTTACTGTCGCTTTTGCCGGCCCTGTGCAAGATGTGCAGGAGATTGTGGAGTTGGGGCCTCGGGTGGCAGGGACCCAAGGGGGAGAGGCTGCGCAGGGCTGGGTGCTGGGGGCTTTGGCGGAGTCTGGCTACGCTTCTCGGCGATTGATGGGGCCTCCAGGGGCGAGTGTCGTTGTGGGTTGTCAGTCTGGAGAAGGTCCGGCTGTGTGGGTGCTGGCGCACACCGATCGTGTGCACGCCCTGTCGCCGGGCGTGATCGACAATGCGGCGGGCATGGCCATTGCCCTTGAGGCGGCTCGGCGGGTACGGCGAGAGGACCTCCCTGTTCGGGCTTGTTTTGGGTTCCCTGATGGTGAAGAACAGGGCTTTTATGGATCTCGGGTGCTCCAGGCCCGGTTGGGAGTCGATGAGGCACCTAGGCTGGTGGTGGCGCTGGATTTGCTTGGCCAGGGTGAGCCCACGGCCATGGGGTTGGGCAAGGCCTTTGGGGCTCGACGTCTCCGTTGGCTACTGGAGGCTGCCGAGGTCGAGGTTCCCTACGCGTATCGTGTGTTTTCTCGGTTGTTTCCCAATCGAGAGCGTTCAGACCATGCCCCTTTTGCTGAGGCAGGCGTGCCCGCGTTTCTGCTGATGGGGCGCTCAGACCTGGGCGTGTATTGGGCCTACCACACCGAACAAGATGACCTGGACCAACTCGATCCGGATGCGGTCGAGGCTGCTGTATTGGCCTTGGTGGGGATTTTGCGGGCGGGGCCGCCTCCTCAGGAGTCCAGTGGTTGGGCTGTGGTGGTGCCGGGGACGCGCTGGGTTTTTTCGAGCCCGTTGATTATCGCGCTGCTAGCGATGGGGATCGGAGGGGGGGTGCTGGTGGGCATCCGATATTGGCGCGACGCTCTGATTGGTTTGGGGTTCGCTGTTCTGGGTACGAGCTTGGGGTGGTTGCTCTGGGTGATGGGGGCGGGAAGTCGTGCGGAGTACGGATCGTTGGCTCCCATCCTGACAGTTCTATGGTTGGTCGGTGTGGTTGCTGTCCTGAGCTACTCGTCGCATCGGGAGCATGGTGTGGCAGGGGGGGCGTTGGTGGCGGCCTGGTTGGCAGCCTCGATGTTGGCGTTGGATGTGACGCTTGCGTTGCCCTGGGCGTTGGTGGCGATTCTCCTTGCCTTGGGCAGCCGTGCCTGGTTCATTGTGGTTTTGGTGCTGCCGATACCCGCGTACCTGATGAGCGTAGAGCTTTGGCGAGAGCTGGTGTTTCATGGGGTGATTCCAGAGTCCGGCGGATGGTGGATGCCTGTTCGGGCGCTCGCCCTGTGGCCGCTGGCGTGCGTGGTGCTCTCCATTCCCCGAGTTCGCGGATGGGTTTGGCCCATTGGGTTGGGATTGGCTCTCATGGCCGGGGGCTTTCGGGCGGCTCTCCAGGCGGAGTGGGAGCCGCCATTGTATGAGCGAAACGCCCTTTATCCCGAGTAGATTTTCTGCGTGCGGTTGCGTACCTGGATACAGTCGAAGACACTGAAGTTTGTGGAGGCTCCCGTGCGCATTCGAATTGGTAAGGGCCAGAATGGTCGCTATTCCTGGCTGTTGGGATGTTTACTGGCTGTGGGGTGTCCCGCAAGCCCAGACAAGCTTGAGGATACCGAGACCGAGGATACGGTCGATAGTGCAGTGCTCACAGTGGATGCCGATGGGGATGGCTATCTTGAGCCTCAGGACTGTGATGATGACAATGCAGAGATTCATCCGGGCGTTGTGGAGCTGTGCAATGGCGTAGACGACAACTGCAATTCCGTGGTCGATGAAGGCTTCTCTGACGTGGATCAGGATGGGGTGTCTGACTGTGTGGATGTCGAAGAGTGTGATGGCGTTGACAACGACGGCGATGGCGAGGTCGACGAGGACTTTGGCGACCTGGATGGAGATGGGGTTGCCGACTGTGTAGATAGCGAAGAGTGCGATGGCATCGACAACGATGGAGATGGCACCGTTGACGAGGGCTACGATGCGGATGGCGATGGATATACGCTGTGTGGAAGCGACTCGGTTGCTGCGGATTGTGATGATTTCAACTCGGACATCCACCCAGGGGCGGCCGAGGTGGATGGCAACGGCATTGATGACGACTGCGATTCACTGCTGGACGAGGGTGTCTGGAGTGAAGGTGACCTGGTTGTGACCGAAATCCTTGTGAACCCCCAGGCGGTTGTCGACCGCAATGGCGAGTGGTTTGAGATCTACAATGTCAGTGGAGCCACCAGAACACTCAATGGATTGGAGATTGTTTCCGGTTCGGATTCCCACCAGGTGCAATCTGATGAGGTGCTGACCTTGGCGGCCGAGGCCGTGATGGTTCTGGGGAACAATGGGGATAGCGGCGTCAACGGTGGGGTTTCGCTGGACTATGTGTATTCGGATGTACAGCTGAGCAATGAGGTCGACAGCCTGGAGCTCAAAGTCGGAGAGTTGGTTGTGGATGCTGTCACTTGGGATGACGGGCTCACGATGCCAGATGTATCGGGAGCGAGCCTCTTCTTGGACCCCTGGTATTTCGAGGCTGTTGCCAACGACGATCCAGCGTCCTGGTGTCTGGGCTTTGAGTCCTGGGCCCTCAACAGTGACCTTGGATCACCGGGAGAGCTCAACGATTATTGCCCCGAATTCGATCGGGACCTGGATGGCTTCAATCCCAATACTGGGGACTGTGACGAGGATGACGCCACGGTGTTCCCGGGGGCCACAGAAACCTGGTACGACGGTGTCGACCAGGATTGCGATGGCGCCAATGACTTTGATGCGGATGCCGATGGCCATGACTCTATCGATCACGGTGGCGATGATTGTGATGACACCAATGCTGCGGTGAACCCGGTCGCTGCGGAAGTCTGCGACGGTGTGGACAACGACTGCGATGGGACTATCGATGGCAGTGCTTCGATAGATGCATCCACCTGGTACTCAGATGACGATGGGGATGGTTACGGGGGCGCATCGTCCGGTGTGGTCGACTGCACCGCACCCAGTAATCTGGTGCCAGACGGACAGGACTGTGATGATACGGACCCGGCCATCAACCCGGGTGCTACCGAAGACTGCAACGACGCGATTGACCATGACTGTGATGGGTTTTCGGGCTGCAGCTATTGTGGAGACGGGGTGTTGGATGCTGGAGAGGAATACGAGCCTCCGCCGGGACCCTTCAGCAACGCATCTGTGGATAGTCAGACCTGCCGCTGGGATTTCAGTGGTGTGAATCAGCTCTATTGCAATGGCTCCTGTTCCTGGGCGGGTGGTAGCGGTTGTGACCAGTCGGACGCAGACATTCTCTGCAAGCTGGTCACTGACAATGAGAACTCGGTAGCCACGTCCTGGACCAACACGACGGCGTTGGCGGAGAGCGGGTTTCCCTGTACACCATTGGGTTACGGAACCACCATCAGTGGCCTGGACCGAGGGGTTACGGTACCGGTTTCCTGGCAGGATTCCAGTATTCTCGGAAACCACGGGGCAGGTAGTGTCATCGCGTATCCGGTCTGCACAAACCCCTAGTGCATGCTTCCGAGGCGGCGGAGGGTGGTGACGCGCCGCTGCGATTGAACCAGCTGCTGTTTCTCGTGGCTCTCTCCGGCTGCGCATCACTGGTGTATGAGCTGGTCTGGATGCGACGGTTTGCGCTGCTTTTTGGGAGTGGTTCTCTATCGATTACGCTTACGGTGGCCACCTTGTTTGGGGGGTTGGGTTTGGGGGGGCTGCTCGCTGGGCGGGTGGAGGTGCGCCATCCCCTGCGCTTGTATGCGGTGCTCGAAGCCTTCGCTGCGTTGACGGTGTTGGCGCTGCCCCAGGCACTGGAGGGTCTGACGCCGTGGGTTCGTGAGACGGGAACGCTTGGAGTTCAGGCTGCGGTTCTGGTGCTGCTTCTGGGGCCGCCAGCTGTCGCTCTTGGAGCGACTTTGCCCATTCTCGCAGGGGGACTGAAGCGCTCCAATGATGTGGCGTTGGTTTATGCCTTCAATACCGCGGGTGCGGTGTTGGGTGTGTGTGTGTTGCCCTGGGTGCTTCTGCCTCTGCTAGGAGTGCGGGGGAGTGAATGGGCGGCTGCTGTGCTGGCATTGTGTGTGGCCGCAGTGGCCTGGAGTATTCCATGGCCGGCAGTTGCGCAGGAACGTCGGGTTCAGGCCGTACCACGGCTTGGCCTGGCGCTGGTCGGCGCTGGAGTGGCCGGTGGTGTGTCCATGTCGCTTCAGGTGGCTTGGACTCGTTTGACTGCTCTTCTTCTGGGCGGCTCCGTTCATTCATTTGCGTTGGTACTGGCGATCTTCTTGTTTTTCGTGGCGGTCGGCGCTGCACTGGGAAGACGATGGCATCAGCCTCGGCACCTGGTGAATGCATTGGCCCTGCTTGGGGTGTTGGCGCTGTTGGGCTCCTGGCTCTATGGCCAGCTGCCAGTGCTGCTGGGCATGGGGTATGGGCTCCTGGGCGAGCCCGGTACCCAGTGGGTTGGGGGGCTGTTGTTGGTATGTGCCATGGCGGCGGCACCCCTGGCTTCGGGTGTGGTGTTCACCAATGCGATTACGCAGGCGGGTGGAAACCAGTTGGCGACCTCTCGCGTCTATGGGATCAACACCCTGGCTGGAGTTGTCGGGGCGTCTGCCACGGGGCTGGTGCTCTTGCCCCAGTTCGGGGTGGCGGGTGTGGTATCGCTGGTTGCAGGGTTGTCTTTTCTGGCGGCCGCAGGCTTGTCCATGCGGGTCTGGCCGCTGCTGCTTGGGCTGCCCCTGATCTTCTTTCAGCCCGATTGGCAGGGACGGCTGTATGCGGTGGGGGTCTACAACCGCATTTCCGAGTTTTCGCACATCACGCCTGCCGAGATCCGGAAGTTCGCCGAGGAGGGGTGGGAGCTTCTCTACTATGCAGACGGCCGCAGCGCTGCGGTAGCGGTGGGGGAGTCCACGAAGACGGGGAATCGGTGGCTGTCCATCAATGGGAAGGTGGATGCCTCTACAGGCGAGGACATGCCCACCCAGCTTCTTTCGGGAGTACTGCCATTGCGTATGGCTGAGGGTTCCAGTCGAGCCTTGTTGGTTGGATTGGCTTCTGGAGTGACTGCAGGGGCCATGTTGGATGAGGGGGTGGGTTCTCTGGAGATTGTTGAGATCGAGCCGCGTGTGGTCGAAGCGTCTCGTTTCTTCGATTCGGTCAGTGGAGCACCCTTAGACGATCCTCGAACCACATTGGTTGTTGAGGATGCTCGGGCTGTCCTGAGTCGTGCTGGAGCTTCCTTCGATGTCATCGTGTCGGAGCCATCCAATCCTTGGATTACCGGAGTGTCCAATTTGTTTACCCGGGAGTATTGGGAGATGGGCCGAGCCCGTTTGGCTTCAGGAGGTGTGTTCTGCCAGTGGGTGCAACTCTATGGGATCGAGGCATCGGAGCTGCGTAGCATTGTGAAGACATTTTCCAGTGTTTTTCCCCGGGTCTGGATGTTTGAGACCGTGGAGGGTGCAGATGTGTTGATGCTTGGTGGGGGGCGCCTGGTGGAAGATCTGCCCCTCCTACCCACTCTGGGTCCTGAGGAGGTACTCCAGTTCGCCCAGGGGGCTCAGTGGAATACCGATGATAGGCCTCGGGTCGAGCTGGCGGCTCCCCGGGCTCGAAACCGAGCCACAGGGCTCCCAAACAGCCGTTTGATGCGCCAATTCAAGACAGACTCTCAAGGAACTTCTGTTCTCAAGTAGTCTGTCTGCCGACCGTAAAGGGGCATGGAGAAGCGTGTGAAACGCATCAGCCTCTGCATGATTGTTCGGGATGAAGAGCAGTTTTTACCGGACTGCCTGGCATCTGTGCGTGGACTGGTGGATGAGATTGTCGTGGTGGATACCGGCAGTTCAGACCGCACCATGCAAATCGCAGCGGAGGCCGGCGCCATTGTGGTATCGCACGAGTGGAGGGAGGATTTTTCGGAAGCCCGCAATGTGGCGCTGGACATCAGCACCGGAGATTGGGTTCTGAGCTTGGATGCGGACGAGAGGGTGTCCGAGGCATCCCGGGACATCATCCGGCAGGCTGTAGAGCGACCTACGGCCCCTTGTGGGCTACTTCGAATGGTGCATGCCACCCGTGTGGACGCCACGATTGAGGAAGTCTTGGATGGCACGGCCCTCTTTCAAGAGCCGGTCTGGCTGGCCAGGCTGTTCCTAGCCACGCCGGATCTTCGCTGGCAGGGTCGGGTTCATGAGCATGTGAATCCCTGGTTGGAAGCCAGAGGGGGGCTTGCCATGGTCCTGGATGCGGACATCGTGCATCTCGGGGCTGTTCCTTCTGTGCGTGAGAACTTTGGGAAGGATGAGCGAAACCTGCGTCTATTGAGGCTCGAGGTGGAATCGAACCCGGACAGCTGGTCGGCTCGGTCTTGCCTGGCCGAAACACTTCACATGATTGAAGGCATCGAGACTGCCCGAGACCACGCTGAAATGGCCTGGAGTCAGGTGCGAGATGAGGTTCTTCCTTCGATGGATTCGGTACCTGGAGGTGTGGTCAAGGCCTTCACCTCCCATGTGTTGATCCTAATCAAGGACGGACGCTGGGATGCTGCACTTGGAGAGGTTCGCGCTGCTCGTGGGCTAGGAGTCGCGCACCCCAACCTGGACTACTTGGAGGGAGTGGCTCGTGAGAACCTGGCGCTCCGTGAGCCACACGAGCGTGGCAATCACCTCGTGCGCGCCATGCGAGCCTACGAGCAGGCACTCACGTTTGCTGGTAAGCCGGTCACTGACTCCGTGTTGTCTGGGGCGACCACTTGGAACTCTCGGTATCGCATGGGCATGGTGAGCTTGCAGCAGCACGATTTTCAGCGAGCCGAGCGCATCTTGAAGGAGGCTGCGCTTCTGGCACCGGAGTCCGAAGAGATTGTCATGGCGATCGCAGAGGCCTTGATCGGACTGGATCGCCCCACGGAGGCATTGGGCTGTCTGGAAGTCCTGTTGGTGGAAGAACAGCGCGCGGCTGATCCGTGGCTGCTAGCGGCGGATGCCCATCGGCAGCTTGGGCATGCGCAGATGTTTGAGGTTTGCTTGAACCATGCCTATTCGAGGGTTCGGGCTCGCTTGTTGGGTCTTCACCGTCTGGAACGGCTCAACTCCCTACTGGAGTGGTCGGCGGCTTCCTGACTCTGGATGGGGGTTCTTGATACACTTCAAGAGTGATGGGGTCGAAACAGGCAACGGCCAGGACAAGAATGCAGGCGGGGTGGCGGACCCTCCGCATGCGTTGGAGAGGCTGTAGAGTCGAGACCACCGAACACACTCTCCTCTCACGCGGTGGGTATCGGATAGCGGCTCGGGTTCACCGACCCCAGAAAACAGGCCCCATGTCGGCTGTGTTGCTGTGTCCGGGCTCGAATGACCCGGGCAGTGTCTTTCACGGCTGGACTCAGCCGCTCAATGCCATGGAGGTGGCCTCTACTGGGGTTGTCGTCATGGATTTCGATCCAGCGGGACGAGGACAGAGTTGGGGGCCGGAGGACTATGGAGGCGAGGAGCACCAGGACGATGTTGCCGTCTGCCTGAGGTACCTGCGTGAGCACCTGAATCCGGTGCAGCTTGGTGTGGTTTCAATCTCGCTGGGCTTGTGTATGTCCGCGGGGGCGCTGGCGCGTTGCGGTGAGGAAGTTGGTGTGGACTGGTTGCTGGACTGGGAGGGTCCCAGTGACCGGCAGATCATCACGGCGGGGGGGCGAAACCTGGCGCCTGCGATGGGTCGGGGGCTGGAGGATGAGGCCTATTGGCGACGCAGGGAGCCGGTGCATCATGTGGCGTCCATGTCGTGTGGCTACGTGCGCATTCAGTCTTTGGTGGATCATGCCCAGCCCGGAGAGCTCCGGCATGCCACTCGGCTGATTCAGGCTGCGGCCTCCGGAAGCCCCAGGTGGTTCCGGCTGAACGAACACACCAGAAACACGGTGCCGTCGAGTCCGCAATGGTGTGCTCGAGGACGTCTCCAGGCCAATCGAATCCTGCTGAGGGAGATCGGCCTGCTTACCTAAGGGACGTCAATGGTAGATGAGCCTGATTCGTTGAGGTTCGTGCCATTGTTTTCGTCGATGGCGCTGTCTTGGTGGGTGACCTTGGCTGTGCCGCTGGTCAACACGCCGTCTCCACTGTTCTGG
>JAYZDK010000088.1:0-19820 GCA_036337845.1 Myxococcota bacterium
AAGCAACGAGTGGAGCCACGGGCATGCGATGGCGTTTCCTGCAGACGATGTGCATCTCTATACCTTTGAAAAGGACGGCATCGAACACCTACAAGTCAGCAGTTGCTCACGCACAGATGGATCTCAGGTGCTCTTTGGAAACAATACGGACTACCAGGCTCCAGCAACCTCCGCGGTTGTCCAGGCCACAGAATACCTGGACGCGAGCACGGGCAGCATCACTGCAATACCGCTACCCAACAGTGACGGCTGTGCAGGCTTTCACACCCATAACGGTCCCTCCGACTACTACCCCTGGCTAGTTACGACAGAAAGAAACCCGGGGTTGTTGAACTATTTCTACATGATGGGGAGCCAACTCCACACCGAGACCCTCCACCCCGACTACTTCAACATTCCTATTCCAGATTTGCGCGATATCGCCATTACCTTCCAGCACAACACCCGCGCACAAGCATTGACCTCAGCAGCGGGTGGAGGCTCATTCCAGCTGTATGCCTACCAGTACCCATGGTCCAACTCAGTTTACGAATACATATACGGGACAACCATCGAACAAGTAGACGTGACGGCTTCTTCCAACGCCGAGGTAGTCGCCTGCGGAATCGACGATGCAGACACTCCGCACCTCTACTACTGGGATCCATACATGGGGACCGGGATTCAAAGCTACCCCCTCATGCCGCCGACCTCAACGAACCTCTGGGATGAGTGCGCCATCACCACAAGCGCCTCGGGCACACTCACCGTCGCCCTTCTCTCGGGCACCACGCTCTATCTCGGAGCCATCGACCTTCCATGAGCATGCTCCTTGTCGGCCTTGCGGCCCTCTTTCAGTCTAATGAGGTCCAAGCCCAGACAACCTTGGCGACCCACGAAAACGGCTGCGTCCATCTCTCCAAAGCCATTCCAGCCATCAACACCGCGCTGAACGAGGCCCTGCTCGACGAGGCCATGGCTCTGGCCGACCAGACTGCAGACAGCATTTCCTGCCAGCCTGATCCCGTGAGTTCTCTGGCACTCACCGCGGTGTTCCACATGAAGGGAGCCGTGCATACCTTCCGAGGAGAAGAACAGGCCGCCCGAGAGGCGTTCGCATGGGCAGTGTCCGTGTCTCCGCTGGCTACCCTCGATGAAATCCTGGGCTCCAAAGCCCAGCAAACCTTTCAGGAAGTCCAGGCAGAACTACTGGAACGCCCTGGCGGAATCCTCCAACTCAACGGAGAGTCCAAAGTCTGGATCGACGGCCGAGTCGTCCCCACAAACACCCTCATCGAACTCCCCTCGGGAAACCACCTGCTCCAGTGGCAGAACCCAGGCGAGCCGATTCAGGGCAAACCCATTGAGGTGACCCCCGGAGAAACCCGCACACTGCCGGTGGGAATACAAGCGCCTCCATTGGAAGACGCCGCGGCCCTGCCTGACCCAGCGTTACTGGCCAAGAAGCGCTGGCTCTATCTTGGCAGTGGTGGCACCCTGGTGGTCACCGGTAGCCTCTTGCTCAACCAAGGCCTGGCAAAGCGGGAAAACATCCTGGATGGGGACTTCGAAACGCCTGAGGACCTCGATGAAATGGCGGTTTCCGCCAATGCTTTGGGAGGTATGGGAATGGGCACGGCCGCGCTTGGGGTAGCCCTGATGGGTATCGGGTTTGTGACCACCACCCCCACGGTTTCATTCGGGGGGAGCTTCTGATGAATGCCACGCGATACGCAACGGCTCTACTGGTCTCACTGGCCATGCCCGGCTGCCTCGTGCCCGGTGCGTTGAAGGACGACGCACTAGACGAAAAGCTCGTAGACCTGGACCTCGACGGCCAGTACGCCTCTCCGTGGGGCGATGACTGTGACGACCTGAACCCCCACGTCTACCTAGGCGCACCCGAAATCTGTGACGGGCTCGACAACGACTGCGATGGCAACAACACCATTATCAACGACATCGACGCCGATGGAGATGGATGGCTTGCCTGCGATGTCGAGGACGACTTCTCTCCAGGAGAGGGGTTCCATGGCGGTAGCGACTGCGATGACGAAAACGACTCAATCCATCCGGGGGCAGACGAGGTCTGCGACAACCAGGACAACAACTGTA
The DNA here is from genome assembly GCA_036337845.1 of Myxococcota bacterium. Taxonomy (GTDB): domain Bacteria; phylum Myxococcota_A; class UBA796; order UBA796; family CAJQPC01; genus JAYZDK01. Next base: position 2,095 of record JAYZDK010000088.1, read on the forward strand.
ATGACGAGATCGATGAGCCCACCGCCATAGACGTGCTGCAGTGGTATACCGACGCCGATGGAGATGGGTACGGAGATGCCGCAACAGAAGTCGATTCCTGTGATGAGCCCGCGAACACCATTGCCGATGGCTCCGACTGTGACGATGCCGATAGCACCATCCACCCCGGCGCTCTTGAGATCTGCGACGGCCAGCGAAACGACTGCGGCACCGCGTTGTCTCCGAGCGAAATCGATGACGACGCAGACGGCTTTGTGGAGTGCACCCTCGATGCAAACGGCTGGGATGGCGAGCTCACCACCGGGTTCTTGGAGATGCTGGGCGATGACTGCGATGACACGGACGCCACCATTCACCCCCTCACCCAGTGGTACCCCGACACCGACTCCGATGGCTACGGGGACAGCCTGAGCAGCGACCCCACCATCCAGTGTGCAAATCCAGGCAACTCCATCCACAACAACGCTGACTGCAATGACCAGGACGCAGGTGTTCACCCGGCTGCCACCGAGGTGTGCGATGGTGTGGACAACAACTGTGACGGCACGACCGACGGCACAGACTCCGCGGATGCTATCGATTGGTTCGACGACACCGATGCAGACGGGTTCGGAGACCCGGCCGCGCTGAACTCCCATGCCTGCACAGCGCCGGATCAAACGACAGCTGACAGTACCGACTGTAATGATAGTGAAGACACCGTATACCCGGGAGCCGCAGAAATCTGCGACGGCCTGGACAACGACTGCGATGGACTACCCGCAGCCGAAGAACTCGACGACGACCAGGATGGGTATGTCGAGTGTATTCTCGACAGCGACGGCTGGGATGGCCTGCTCACCCCCACATTCTCCGAGATGCTGGGGCGCGACTGTGACGATGCAGACTCCAGCATCTTAGACGGCGTGGACTACTACACCGATGACGATGGCGATGGGTATGGGCTCAGCAGCGAGGTCTCGAGGCTCTGCAGCATGGACCCCGGATATGCCGCCCTGGATGGAGACTGCCTCGATACGGACAGCACCGTCTACCCAACCGCAGCTGAGCTCTGTGACGGCCAGGACAACGACTGCGACGGAACCATTCCTACAAACGAGGTGGATGGCGACAACGACGGGTGGGTGACCTGCACAATCGACTCAGGCGGCTGGGATTATCAGGCCATCTCCGGGGGTGGAGACTGCAACGACACCGCAGCCTCCATCTACCCCACGGCAACCGAGGCTTGTGATGGTGCGGACAACGACTGCGATGGCGTGGTGCCACCGGATGAGGTGGACGATGACCTGGACAACTGGGTGGAATGCAGCTGGTCCGCAACCAGTACCACCCCCTGGCTGGGCCCCACCCCACCCGACGGCGGAAACGACTGCAACGACGCTGAAATCGGTATCAACCCAGGAGAAGACGAGCGCTGTGCCGACCCGACAGACGCCACCATCGACTACAACTGCGATGGCGACAATGAGGCCGGCACAACCGATGGTCTGGTGTACTACCAGGACGCAGACCTAGACCACTTCGGAAACCCAGCGGCCTCACAGACCTTCTGCACGGCCCCCTCTGGCTGGAACGCAGACAACACGGACTGTGACGACACCAGCGCTTCCATCAACCCCAATGAAGTCGAGATTTGCTTCGACGGCTTGGACAACGACTGCGATGGAGCCACCGATGACTCCACCGCCGTGGACGCCGCCACCTGGTACGAGGACTCCGATGGTGATGGCTATGGGGCCAACGACAGTTTCGAACAACAGGCCTGCGAGCAGCCGGTCGGGTACGTCTCAAACGATGATGACTGTGTCGACTCGACAGCCAACATCTACCCGGGCGCGGCTGAAATCGACGACACCAACCTGTGCATGCAGGATGAAGACGGCGATGGGTATGGCAATCTCTACGCTTCCGGAGATTTCCCAAATGCGAGCGGCCTGTCCAACGGCTCCGACTGCGACGACACCTTGGACTTTATCTACGTAGGTGCGGCATGGAGGCTGCCCTCCTTCTGCATGGAAGACGCAGACAATGACGGATACGGTGCTGCAGTCGCCACAGGTACCCCCCTAAAACTGGGAGCGGACTGCGACGACACGCACAACCGGACCCACCCCTGGGCCGCTTCTATCGAGTCGACGGATTGCATGCGAGATGACGACGGCGACGGCTGGGGCAGCAGCAGTGTCTCCGGAGACGTGTCCCCAGGTACCGACTGCAACGATGGAGACCCCACCATCTACCCCACCGCAACAGAAGTCATCGATGATCAAATCGATCAAGACTGCGATGGAGCAGACCTCGAGAGCTATTTCGCTCTTCACGCTGGCGCCTTCACCACTTGTGGAATCAAGTCCAACGGGGATCCTCAGTGCTGGGGAAGAACCGACACCTCAGACAGCACAGATATCGTATCCACCACACCCGCCAGTGGAGACTACACAGAAGTAGCCGTCTCCCGGATGGATGAAGTCGCCTGCGCAGTGAACTGGTCCACCTCTTTGGTGGATTGCTGGGGGTACACCGGCCATTTGATCGAAGCCAATCTCCCAACCTCTGAACAACTCTCCGGATTGTCACTGGGCTTGGATATGGCTTGTGGCATCGACACCACCACCTATGAAGACATCACCTGCTGGGGTGGAGCCTGTCCCACCACGAGTTGCGTGCCGCCCCCAACCGCTATCTGGACAGACAGTAGCTCCCAGTTCCCCGTCTATGATGGCTGGCGCAAGCTCGTGGTGAACTCCGAATATGTGGGCTGCGCAATCAGCGCCGCCCACGGCATTCTCGAGTGCTGGGGAGACCCCAACAGCCAGGTGTACAGCCTGGCCCCGTCCGTTCCCACAGTGAATGGGATCCTCAGCAACTCCCACAACAACTACATTGATATTGGAATGACCGACACTGTGGCCTGCGCCATCTACAACAACTACTTTGGTCAGTTAGCAACCCAGGGGGCAATCGAGTGCTGGGGAGACTCGAACCATTCCGCCCACAGCCCCCCCCAGACAACGAACTGGAATGAAATTTCTTGTGGCCATAACTACTGCTGTGCCACAAACGGACTCGCCACAGAATGCTGGGGAGACACCCCCACGAGCCTCCCAACCGACGAATACAGTCCCTTGGCTACAGGGTTCGAACACCTCTGTGGCATCGACGGAGATGGTCTGATCGAGTGCTGGGGCGACAACACCTACGGACAGTGTGACCACCCGTAGACAACGCTCAAACTCGAGCCAGGTCCCTGAGCACTGTGTGTAGGATTCCGCCGTTCTTCCAGTAGCGAACCTCTACGGGCGTATCCAGGCGCACCTCTACCTCGAAGGTCTTTACGCTTCCATCCTGAGATGTAGCTGTTACCTCCAGGCTTTGTCCCGCCTGAATGGACTCCGTCAGGGGGATATCAAACGATTCCTCCCCCGTGAGCCCCAGTGACTGCCAGGTATTTCCCGCAGTGAACTGCAGCGGAAGCACACCCATCATCAGGAGATTGGAGCGATGAATCCGCTCGTAGCTCGCGGCAATGACAGCCTTCACGCCCAGAAGGAAAGTACCCTTGGCCGCCCAATCTCGAGAACTCCCCATGCCGTAGTCCACGCCGGTGAGCACCACCAGCGGAGTTCCTCGGTCGGCGTATCTCATCGCCCCCTCGTAGATGGACACAACCTCATCGGTATTGAGGTCACGAGTCCACCCGCCCTCGGTGCCCGGGGCCAACTGGTTGCGGAGGCGAATGTTGCCAAAGGTGCCTCGCATCATGACCTCGTGATTGCCTCGACGAGAACCAAAGGAGTTGAAATCACGCGCCTCGATTCCGTGAGAGCGCAAATAGTCGGCCGCAGGAGAGTCTGCGGGAATCGCACCAGCCGGCGAAATGTGATCGGTGGTGACCGAATCGCCGAGCAAGGCCAGCACTCTGGCCCCCGAGATGGACTCCACGGGGTCGGGCTCAGGCCCCAGTCCCACAAAGAAACTCGGCTCCCGCACATAGGTCGAGTCCTCTTTCCACTCAAAGAGCTCGCCACCGCTGCTCTCAATCGCATTCCAGGCCGCGTTGGAATCAAATACCTTGCCGTACTCCTCGGTAAATAGAGAGGCATCCAGACAAGCGCTCACCGCTTCCCCAACTTCTTCGTTACTGGGCCAAATCTCTGAGAGGTAGACCGGGCCATCCGTCCCCTCCCCCAGGGGTTCGGTGGTCAAGTCCTTGTCCACGGTGCCGGCCAGCGCATAGGCCACCACCAGAGGTGGAGAGGCCAGGTAGTTGGCCTTTACATGCGGGCTGATTCGGCCCTCAAAGTTTCGGTTTCCGGAGAGAACAGAGGTCAGAACGAGGTCGCCGTCGCCGACGGCCTTCTCCAGCTGGGGAACAATCGGGCCCGAGTTGCCAATGCAAGTCGTGCAGCCGTAGCCCACCACATGGAAGCCCAGCGCCTGGAGTGGCGTGATGAGATCGGCTTTTTCCAGATACCGGGTGACCGCACGTGACCCGGGCGCCAGGCTCGTCTTGACCCAGGGCTCCACACTCAGTCCACGAGCCACAGCCTTCTGAGCCACCAAGCCGGCGGCCACCAACACCGAGGGGTTCGAGGTGTTGGTACACGAGGTAATGGCTGCGATTCCAATCGAGCCATGAGTGACATCGCCTTCCACGCCGCCTACATCAATGGACTGGCTCGCATCCTTGGTGGGGTCCACTCCAAACACGCTCTGGAGGTCCCGCTGAAAGGTCTGCCGAGCCTGACTCAGGCCAATGCGATCCTGGGGCCTCTTCGGGCCTGAAATGCAGGGCTCCACATCGGAGAGGTCCAAGTGCACGTTCTCGGAATACCTGGGCGTGGGGGAATCGGGGGTTCGATAGAGCCCCTGTGCCTTGCTGTAGCGCTCTACCCGGTCCACCACCTGTGGAGAGCGGCCCGTGGAGGCCAGGTACACCAGCGTCTCGTCATCTACTGGGAAGAATCCGGTGGTCGCTCCATACTCCGGAGCCATGTTGGCCAAGGTGGCCCGGTCCGCCAGGGTGAGGCGGTCCAGCCCAGGGCCATGAAACTCTACGAGCTTGCCCACCACGCCGTGGTTTCTCAGAACCTCCACCACGGTCAACACCAGGTCCGTCGCTGTCACGCCCGGAGCCAACTCCCCGGTGAGCTTCACCCCCACCACCTTCGGCATCAGCATAAAGATGGGCTGGCCCAGCAGCGCGGCTTCCGCCTCGATGCCACCAACTCCCCAACCCAGCACACCCAGGCCGTTGATCATGGTGGTGTGAGAGTCTGTTCCCACCAAAGAATCGGGAAACAAGAAGCCGTTTCTTTCCTGGACCACGTTCGCGAGAAACTCCAGGTTTACCTGGTGAACGATGCCACTGGAAGGAGGCACCACCTGGAAATCCTCCAGGGCAAGCTGGCCCCACCTCAAGAACTCATACCGCTCGAGATTGCGTTCGAACTCCCGCGTGGTGTTCAGGGAAAGCGCCTCAGAAGAACCGAAGTGATCCACTTGAACCGAATGGTCAATGACCAGGTCCACCGGCACCTGGGGATTGATGCGCTTGGGGTCTCCCCCCATACGCGCCATGGCCGAGCGCAGCGCTGCGAGGTCCACAACGGAAGGCACTCCTGTGAAATCTTGGAGAATCACGCGCGAAGGCGAAAACGGGACTTCCAACTCTCCCTGGTCTTCGGTCTTCCAATCCGCCAGGGAGACCACGTGCTCCGGAGTAATGGTTTCTCCATCACAGCGACGCAGAGCAGCTTCCAGCAGCACCTTGATCACATAGGGAAGCTCGGAAACCGTTCCAACCCCTGCTGACTCAAGGGCTTCAAGCCCGAAATACTGAAGATCTCCAGCCTGAGTTGAAAGAGTCGATATCGCGGAAAAGTGGTCCTGGACTCCAGCCATGGAAACCTCCTGTCAGGTGCAGATCCCCACATAGCCCACGGTTGAGCATTTTGCCGCGCCTCACTCGCTGTAGAAACCTACAGGGAGCGGGGATCGCAGAGCTTACCGGTCAGTGCAGCGGCCGCGGCCACAGCCGGGCTCACCAGAAACACCGGCCCTGGCGCTCCCATGCGCCGAGCAAAGTTGCGATTGGTGGTAGACGCCGTGGTTTCTCCCGGCGCGGGCACACCCGGCCCATTCCCAATGCAGGACCCACAACCCGGTGGAGTCACCACAGCACCCTGCGTTCTGAACAATTCCAGAATGCCCTCTTCTTCCGCACGAGCAGCCACATCTGCCGAGGAAGGCGTCACAGTCAGGCGAACCCCTTCCTTGACCTGGCGGCCCCGCAATACATCGGCTGCAGCACGCAAGTCCGATAGCGAGCCCCCAGTACAAGAGGCAATCACCACATTCTGTACCTCTACGGACTCGTGAGCCGAAAGAGGCGAACGATTGCGAGAATCTCCAGGAGTCGCAACGGTCAGGGGAACATCCCCAAGGTCAACCTGAATCACCCGTGCGTAGCTCGCACCCTCGTCGGGGTGCACCAGGGAGTCCGTCACATCAATGCCGCGGTGAGACTTGAGGAAGTCCACAATCGGCTGACAAGGCTCCACCACACCGGTCATCAGGCCCCCCTCGACCGTCATGTTGGTGAGCACGCTGAGCTCATCCACATTCCAATGGGCCAGAGCGGGCCCACCGAACTCGATGACACAAGTATCTGTGGGGCTGGTACGCCAGTGTTCCTCGCGGAAATAAGGGTCGCCAATGAGATGAAGAATCAAGTCTTTCGGAGAGAGCACTCCCTCAGGAGCACCGTGCACTTCCACACGCACCACCTTGGGTACCGTCACGGGAATGAGCCCTGTGCGCAGCGCAAAAGCCATGGCTGTGGAGCCCACTCCAAAGGCAAATGTGTTCAGCACGCCAGCCGTTGGCGTGTGAGAGTCGGTGAGCACCACCACATCGCCCGGCCGTGCATAGTCTTCCACTACGATCCGATGACACACTCCGGGAGCATGGGAGCGCCCCGGGCCGTGCAAGCGAATGCCGTTCTCCTCACACGCATCCACCATCTCCTGAGTCAGCCGCATGGCCGGCTCAAGTCGAGAAGAACGCACGGCTTCTGGAACCGCATCATGAGAAATCAGCACGAAGTGGTCTTCAAAGGCTGCCACCTGGTCGGTGTCATACACCGGTGCATTCCCCCACTCGTCTCGGTAGAGGGCCATGACCATTCCGGCCGTGTACTCGTGGATTCCGCGAAAGCCCGCCCTGCAGAGCACTTGCTCTCCAGGCTGAACCGACGCCACCCCCTCCTCCTGGCCCTCGCCTCGCCAGGTGCGCTTGGCAATGATCTTCTCCACACAGTTCAGGGGCCGCGCCTCTCGTTCTGTGGCGTAGACCGGAGCCACCACCCCAGCCAACAAGTTGGTGCCATAGCGCATCAAGCCACCGCTCTCGGCCACCTGCCGGAAAAACGGTGGCAGTGCCTCGGCCAGGCTCATGACATCCACGTCCTCGCCCGCTTCCAGACGGTTCAGAACGCTCCGATCCGTGGTGAACGGCATTCCCGCATAGACCATGTTCTCCTGAAAAATTCGCTGAAAGGAATCCGCCACCACCAGCTCGATCCCCGCTCCTTGATGGGCGACCACAGCCACCTCGCGGGAAGAGCCCGACCCATAGGCGTCTCCACCCACAATCACCTGAAAGCCACCCTGAGCGATGTCATCGCGACGCACGGTCTCCTGGAAGTTCTCCAAGAACCAAGGCCCAAGAATGTCGGGGGTGTAGCCAAGCACACAGGCCTTGCCTGAGATCATGGCATCGGTGTTGACCCCATAGGTGTAGCCACCCGGCAGCGTCTCGGAGTCCACCCCATCGAGCTGCGAGCGCAGCGCGTCAACATCTTCCACCAAGTGCAGAATGCGACCTTCCAGCTTCATGCTTCCTCCCAGAAAGGCGGCAATTAGCCCAAAAATGGAGAAAAAGCACCGCTAAAGTTCTTGGCTCATCTGTTCCTGTAGCCAAGCAATGCCTTCCGAAACTGCCTCAAGCAGAGGTTGCCCGTTCGCCAGCGAGGCCGCAATAGCCGAAGCCAGGCGACACCCAGTCCCCCGTAGACTCACCCCCGGTATACGCCGGTGCTCAAAGCGATGTTCACTCCCATCCTTCAGCCAGAGACGGTCCACCAGCCCCTCTGAATCCATGTGCCCGCCCTTGAGAAGCACAGCTGTGCCCGAGCCTCGCGCCCACTCCAGCCCCCCAAGCGCTTCAAACTCCGGCAAGTTGGGAGTCACCAAAGTGACCTTGGCAGACAACCGCTCCCGGAGCGCCTCAATCCCAGCACCCGAGAGCAACTCTCCCCCTGAGCTCGCTGCCATGACCGGGTCGAGAACCGTTGGAATCTCCGTTTCCCCAACGCACTCGAGAATGGCCTCCACCGAAGCTCTTGTACCCAGCATTCCAATCTTCACCGCTCCAGCACCCACCAAGGCTGCCTTGTACTGGGCCTTCAACGCTCCGGGTGGGAGCACCCAGGAGTTCAGCACTCCTTCTTCCGTCTGCTCGGTAATGGCACTGAGCACCACCCGAGCCGGCTGGCCCACACAGGCCAGCGCCTCGCGGTCGGCATCCAGGCCCGCCCCACGGCTGCTGTCCCAGCCTCCCACAAGCACCACCGGGCGAGCCCGGCTCAATGTGCCAGCACCCAGTCCACCGCGGCCGTGGTCATTTCCGAATCCCAGTTCAAGGGCAGCCAATACTCATCCCCACTCATGGGAAAATTCGCTGGAGCGCGATTGAGAAAATGCCCCGAAGGGGTCACCCCAAAGTAGGTCGAGTCAATCCCGGCAGCCTCAAGTGCAGCGTGTAGAGAGAGCCCATTTTGCTCTACCACCTGCCAGTCCCGGTCTCCCTGCGCAATGAATGCCGGCGTATTGGCCGCCACTGCCAACTCCGCGCCTTGCGCCTCGAAAAGCCCCCTCCACGCTGCCGTGGGTAGGTTGCCTAGAAATCCTTCCGTGTAGGTGCCCGCAAGAATGTCATCTGCAATCTCCAACCGAGACTCGGTGAAATCCCCGATGTAGCCCTCATCAAATCCGTGCTCACGCAGCCAGGTCTCTCCCTGCTCAATCCAAAGCTCCAGGCCTGTTTCGTCTCCAATGACCGCTAAAAGTACCAGGCCTGCAATGTCCATTTCAGCGGCAACAGCCGATACGTGCGCCCCCCCCTCCGAATGACCCAACAGGTAGAGGTGCTCCACACCCACCTGCGCAGCCGACCACTGTGCTACCGCCAAGGCATCCAAATCCCGAGCCTCGAAACTCAAGTCACCCACCTCTCCATCACTCTGTCCATGGGCGCGGTCGTCATACCGAATGACCGCAATACCCGCATCAAGAAAGGGCTTGGCCAGGCACTCCCACCGGGAAATCCCCCCCGCTCGCATGAACCGATCTGAACCGCCGGTACCCGCGTTGAACGTGATAGCCCGGCCTTCTGCCTCCCAACCCTCCGGCCAGATAGCGGTTCCCTCAAGCGTAAATCCGTCGCTGGAGGTCACGGAGAACGGCTCCTCTACTCCGCTGAGCCCACAGTCGGGAAAGCCCACATCCTCTTCCCCATGGGTCACAAAGACGGGGTCCAACTCAATCGGCCCATCCACAGACTTCAGGGCCAGGTTTCCCGTATCCCCAATCAGAATCCGCCCCAGACTCCCGTCCTCTTTGGCTCGAATCGTGTCCCGCCCCAAAGAGTAGGTCCGGCTCTCGCCCCCATTCAATTCAAACACATCAATGTACTCATGGGACACCAGGCTCACAGCATCACTGACCCGAGTTGTATAAATGCCCGCCTGAGCCGCCGCTGGTGTCATCTGGTTGTACCCAAAGAAGCCATCAGAAGTGAGGTTGCAAAGCACAATCGGATGAGAGGCTTCGAACTCCCAGCTTAGAGAACCCGCAGGCCGCGTAATCCGGAGGACACCATTCTCGAGTGTGGCCCGGTCTTCATAGAGAGCAGTTCCCAGATTCGTCACCACATGCAGGTCTGCGGAGACCAGGTGGTCTTGGGCATCCAACACGAACTCTTCTGTGAGTGTGGACACATACTCGGTGGAGAGCGTGTAGTCGTACCAGGTGGTCCCCCAAATGCGGCGCCCGCCTTCCTCTGTAGGCTCCTCGTTCAAGGTGGCTTGAACCAAGGGGGTTCCCTGGTAATCCAACTGGAAGTAGCGGGCCTCAAACTCACCGAGGCCTGTATCGATCCAGTCCCCGGAATCCGCCGTATCCGTACCTGTGTTTTCTGGGGGCCCACACGCCAGCAAACTGAAAATCCACAAGACCATGTCGCGCACACCTCTTGAACATCAGGTTAACCCCGGAATCCTGCCGGAGTACGTCATGAACACAAACGAACAGCAAGCCTGGGAAAACCTCGTCAGTCACGTTGGTGAAATCGAAGCTCTGATTGGTGCGCGAGGCCTGATGGAGTGGGACCAACAAGTCAACATGCCCAGTGGTGGCGCACCCACTCGCGGCCGCATCAGCGCAGTACTCTCGGGTATCTGCCACGACCGCATGGTGGACAACCAGCTTGGCGAGTGGCTCCAAATCCTTGAGGACGGCACGCTCGATGACTTTCACAGTGCAGCTGTTCGCAACATCCAGCGAGACTACAAGCGAGCCCAACAAATCCCCCGAGACCTGGTCAAGGCTCTCGCACAAGCACAAGCACAAGGATTTGCCGCTTGGATGAGCGCTCGGCAGAGCGGAGACTTCAACGACTTCGCCCCCGCACTTGAAGAGCTGCTCGGCCTGGTGAAACAGAGAATCGACATCCTCCACACCGATGAGGCCTGCCGCTATGACGTGCTGCTCGACGAGTTTGATCCGGGAACCACAAGCCAGTGGCTCGACCCGGTGTTCAGTCGCCTGGCGAGCGAGCTTGGCATCCTCCTGGACACACTCGATGACCGACCCGCGCCTTCCAAGCTAAACCACACCTTCTCCGTGGACGGCCAAAAGGCTTTGCATGCCGCGGTATCGGCAAAGCTGGGCTTCAACTATGACCAGGGCCGGATTGATGAGTCCGAGCATCCCTTTACCGTAGGTATGGGGCCCGGCGATATCCGCATCACCACGCGATACTTCCCCGAAGACCTCCTTGAGGGCCTAGGCGGCACCATCCACGAGACCGGACACGGACTCTATGAGCAAGGCCTGCCATCCGACTGGTTCGGCACAGGTGTGGGCAGAGCTGCAAGCTTCGGCCTGCACGAGTCACAGTCTCGATTCTGGGAGAACTTCATCGGCCGTTCGCTGCCATTCTTTCAGTGGATGGCTCCCCTCGTACAGGAGCACTGCGGTGTCGAGGTCACTCCCGAAGAACTGTTCGGAGCCGCCAATCGCGTAGAGCGCTCACTGGTTCGCGTGGCCGCAGACGAGGCCACCTACAATCTCCACATCATTGTGCGCTACCAGGTAGAGCGTGCCTTGATCGATGGCGACCTTTCAGTAGCGGACCTCCCGACAGCATGGAACGACACCTACGAAAAGGTCGTAGGGGTGAGACCGGCCAACAATGTCGAGGGGGTTCTACAGGATGTGCACTGGAGTGGTGGCGCCTTCGGGTACTTCCCCTCCTACAGTATTGGAAACCTCTACGCGGCCTCACTCGGCACGAAAATGGTCGAAGAGATCCCACAACTCTGGGAACAAGTCGCCGCAGGAGAGTTCTCCGATGCCCTCCACTGGCTCCGAGATCGGATTCACAAGCGAGGCCACCTCTACGATGCACCGAAACTGGTACAAGATGCCGTGGGAGACCGCGACCACGTAGAAGACCTTGTCGCCCACCTCTGGGGTCGCCAGGGCCGCCTCTATGGGGTGGAGCGCCCTCGATAGTCCGACAAGCTCAGTCGCACAAACCGGCTCGCACACCCTGACAAACCGTCGGGTTGCCATCCTCATCCAGGCAGTACTGGTTCACAATGCCGGTCTCCAGAAAGTCGATGAGCTGGGCCTGCGCCGCCGGCTCTCGACGAGGGCACTCGTGCGTATCTTTGGACTTGTCCGGGGGCACGTTCTCCACAGGCTCTTCGGCGCCGTCGGGGTAGTACCACTCCACAAGCGCCGACCCCTCAAACCCCCCTTCCTGCTCCGACACCCCGAAAATCTCCCGTGTCTGGGGCGCCACTGTGGAGGCCTGATAGGCCCGGGCCATCACCTGCGCACCGAGTGTGGTCACCTGTGCATCACCAATCGCTGATTGGAGCAATACCTGTTTGGGTGCAGTTCCCGGGCCCGGGTCCTGGTTCATGGCCTGCAACCAGCCAGAGGACTCCGCTGGGTCCCAGAGCATCTGCATGAGCCCCAGCATCAACCGAATGTCTCGATGGTCACGGAACTTCGTCTTGAAAATATCGAAGAACGGATCAAAGTCGGCCGAACGCTGCAACAAGAGGTCATAGGGCGCACCGGGCACGCCAAGCACGGCTCGCTCCAGACGCGTGGACATCGCCACGTAGCCCCCGCCCAGGATGCCACCTTGAGAAATGCCGTAGTAGCCGGTTTTGGCGGGGTCGATCACATTGACCCCATCGAAGGCCATGTGCTCATCTGCGGCCAACTCGCGAATGGCAAACTCCAGTGAAAGCGCCATCTGGACAAAGCCCTGCATGCTGCGCTCGGGCAAAATCGCGAACTCGCTGGGGTCAATCACAAGCATCATCGTGATCTCACCGCGATCCCTGTCCGCCATGCCCGTCCAGTCCACCGCAATCATCGACCAGTCGGCCTGGTTCAGCACGTCCGAGAGGTGCCCTGTCTTGGCTTCGCCACGATTGCCAAGCAGGCCATGGCCATACTGCACAATGCGAGAAGGGCGAGGGTTCTCAGCCAATGAACACGGGATTCTCACCAGAAAGCGCACATCGGTGTCGCCGTTGTAGTACGGCATTCCGTCCGCATCACGGGTCAGAACCGTGCCTTCATCGTCTTCTTCTGTGTAGAGCGGAGACACAAACGTGCCTTCCAGTGTGCGGGCAATCTTGTCCCCAGCTGCACAATCCCCTTCTTCAACAGAATCAATGCTGTAGGACAACCCATCCGCATCGGAACGCTCCAATGCATCGTCACGCATCCACTCAAGCCGCCCCAAGCTGTTCTCCCGAGAGACCGTGACAAAGTCCCAGGCCAGCTGCAGCTCACCACGCTCAAACCCCTGGTCGCTCAGCGTTGGAAACACCACCTCCTCGAAATGTTCTCGCCGTCCTTCAAAATCCCAGGCCTCCGGGTCCACCGAATCTCTGAGTTCTTCAAAGATTTCCGAAGGGGGGACCGGATTGCCGTCGTTCTGCACAAGGCCACGGATTCCCACCACGTATCGGCTGGCAAAGTCCAGCGGAACCATCGGCTGCAGACTCAACAATCGCTGAGACACCTCTTCGGTCGTGTTGTCGATCTCCACAAAGTGGGGAACTCGCTCGCCGGTGTCCGCGTTGACGATGATCGTCTTGACCGAATCGCTGGCATAGGCCTCGATTTCCTCGTGGCCGATTACCCCCTCAAGAGACACATCCTCAAAGTAGGTCAACAGGGCCCCTGTCGTGGAAAACCCGTCTTTTTCGTTGAAAAAGTCCGGACGAACCTGAACGAGATCAATGTTCTCCGGAAGGCTCTCTTCTCCAAAGCTGACCCGGTAGCCTGTGGGAGTGGATGCATCCTCTGAGAGGAAGAAGGCCGATGGAAACGGCAGTGCACACAAAGCCGGATCCAGCGGGTCACAACCCGAGAACAGTTGCGGCTCCACATCGGGCTGACAAGCCAACAAGGCCCACAAAGTCGAAAAACCAATCATCATGCCAATCAGCTAACCTGCCCGACGCGTTCTTGAATTGCCTCCTCCGAATCAGGGTTCGCGCACCGTTGGCCGATTACCCGCATAGATCGAGCACACTCAGCACCTCGACTGTGGCATCATGGCTGCTCTGGAGGTTCCAATGGTCCCTGGCATTTCTCTACTGAATGTGATTCTCACTATCGTCGGCTACCCCTTTATCGAACCTGGGAAAACCTTTCTATTTCTGCTGGTCTGCGCCTTTATTGGAATGGCCATTCGGGATTTCCTGCAGAGCTCCAACGCCATCAAGCGCAACTTTCCGCTGCTGGGAATGGCACGCTTCATCATCTCCTCCATCGGACCGGAGCTCCGACAGTACCTGTTTGCAAACGATCGCGAAGAGCGCCCTGTGCCTCGCTACATTCGAGAGTGGATCTACAAGTCCTCCGAGCGCAAAGAGGCCACCGTTCCATTCGGAACTCAGCTCGACCTGGACCAACCCGGCACGCTGCTGATGCGTCACTCACCACTGCCCACCACAATTCATGATGATGACGAACGCATCCTCGTGGGCACCAATCGCCCCAAGCCCTATGAGGCGTCACTATTCAACGTAAGCGCAATGAGCTTCGGCTCGATGTCCCGAAACGCGATCCTGTCGCTGTCCAACGGGGCTCGGATGGCCGGCTGCTACCACAACACCGGAGAAGGCGGGATCTCGCCGTACCATCTCGAGGGAGGTGCCCACTTGACCTGGCAGCTCGGCACCGCCAAGTTCGGTGCTCGAAATCGGGACGGCACATTCAACGAAGAAATGTTCCGGGAGAAGGCGGCCCACGACCACGTAAAAATGATTGAAATCAAGCTCTCACAAGGTGCCAAGCCCGGAAAAGGCGGCATTCTGCCCCGAGAGAAGATCACTCAAGAGATCGCGAACATCCGGCTTGTAGAAATGGGACAAGACGTCATTTCACCCCCAAGACACCAAGAGTGGGACACCGCCGAGGGGATGTGTGAGTTCATCGGGAAAATCAAAGAACTCACAGACAAGCCTGTAGGCGTGAAGTTCTGCCTGGGAAACCCGAAGTTCCTAGACGAGGTCTGCAGCGCCATTCAAAGCGTTGGAGTGGGCCCGGACTTCATGTCGGTTGATGGCGCCGAGGGTGGAACCGGTGCTGCCCCACTCGCGCATTCGAACCTCTTGGGCTACCCCATGCTCGATGCGCTGATGCTCACCGAGAACAAGCTCATCGAATACAATCTGCGAGACCAAATCCGCATCTGTGCCTCCGGAAAAATCTGGACCGGCGGCGCTCTGGCCGTCGCCCTGGCGGCCGGTGCCGACTATGCCGCGAGTGCTCGAGGCTTCATGCTGTCCATTGGGTGCATCCAAGCGCTCCATTGCAACACGAACTTCTGTCCCACAGGAGTCGCCACGCAGTCCAAGTGGTTGCAGCGAGGCCTGGTACCGAAAGTCAACGGGCCACGAGTGGCCAACTACCACCACGCCGTGCTCCATGAGTTCCACGCTGTGCTCGGCTCCTGCGGCCACTCCAAGGCATCCGACTTGTCACGAAACGACCTGATGAAAGTCACTGACTGGCACAACATCCGCCCCATGGACGAACTGGTCCCCTACCCCCAGAACTACACCGGCCACAAAACAACCACCGAAATCCACAGCCACGATGGAGGCCTGTAGCCCAAGCTCTGAGGGGCACGCCCCCCATGCGTCAGGGGGCTTTCTTCGCGCTCACCTCAAAGGCCACTTCAATCTTCGGCTGCAAGGTAGAGATGGCGATGCTCGGGTCCGGCAGGTTGAACGCCGGCCACTCAAACGCATACTCGCCTTTGAGAGTCATGGCGCCATCTTTCACCGTGTAGTCCGTGGGAATGGACACATCCCGTGTACTGGAGCGAATGGTCATCTTTCCGTTGAGCATGATGGTTCCGCTCCCCTCTCCAGCGTTGAACCCCTCCAAGTCTTTCCCGGTAATGCTGTGCACATCAATCTTCAGGGTGGGAAAGGCTTCGACGCCCATCACATATTCGTGCATTCGTCCGTCGCGAATACCTAAGTGTGTGGTCAGGCTGGAGGTCTGGATGGTGAGCGAGGCTGGTGTCTCTTTTTCCTCACCCGCGTAGATCTCTCCAGAGAAGTTCTGCACTGCGCCATCAATCTCATGAAGTGTTGCCACCATGTGGAACTTGATGGAGCCGGCGGAGTCATCGAAAGAATAGCGATCGGCCTGAGCTGGTGCAGACAGAAGCAAGGGAACAAGAGCAAGCATGGTTTCCTCCAGGAACGGGCATTGTAAGACAAGAACGCGTCCTCGTGCACGAAGAACATGAACCGGGGTTTGATCCCAAGACCATAGGGCGTGACTCGCAGAACCCCCACAAGGCCTGTTCCATCCCAAATCCATTCACCACATGGCCATAAAATCGGTCAGACCTCGCAAATCGTCGTGCAAACCCCCATGACAGACCGGAAGAATGCCCCCATCCTCATCAATCTGGGATAGAAGCCCGGATTCGGCCTGTGCCGTAAGGAGTTCCCATGGCTCTTCAAGCAGGAATTGTCGGTTTGCCCAACGTAGGCAAGAGCACCTTGTTCAACGCCCTGACCTCAGCCGGTGCTGCGAGCGCGAACTTTCCGTTCTGCACCATCGAACCCAACACGGGCATGGTGCCGGTACCCGACCCCAGGCTCAACCAGATCCGCAGCGTGATCGAGAGCCAGAAGATTCTTCCCGCCATGGTGGAAATCGTAGACATCGCCGGGCTCGTGAGAGGCGCTTCTCAAGGCGAGGGCCTAGGCAACCAGTTCTTGGGCCACATCCGGTCGGTGGATGCTGTTCTGCACGTGGTGCGCTGCTTTGCAGACCCAGAGGTCGTGCACGTAGATGGAGAGGTCGATCCCGACCGGGACATCGAGACCATCGACACCGAGCTCGTACTCGCTGACATGGAGTCCATCGAGCGGAGAATCAACCGCTTCGCCAAGGTGGCTAAGAGCGGTGACAAAGAGGCCAAGCACCACCACGGCGTCGCCGAGAAAGTACTCTCCATCCTGGAGACCGGGGCCCCGGCCCGCTCCGGAGACTGGAGCGAAGAGGAGTGGGAGAGCATTCGCGACGCACAACTCATCACTGCCAAGCCAGTGTTGTATGTATGCAACATCGATGAAGAGAGCGTGGGAGAAGACAACGCCTGGGTGGGGCGGGTCAAAGCCCGTGCAGCTGACGAAGGCGCTGGAGTGGTGGTGATTTGTGGCCAGGTCGAGGCAGAGCTCTCTGAGCTAGACGCCGAAGAAGCCGAGGCCTTCCTGGAAGACCTGGGCCTCTCCGAGCCCGGGCTGAACCGACTGGCCCAGGCGACCTATGGTCTGCTAGGCCTGCAGACCTACTTCACCGCAGGGCCGAAAGAAATCCGAGCCTGGACCTACCGCAAGGGCTGGCTCGCCCCGAAATGTGCGGGCGTCATCCACACAGATTTCGAGCGCGGCTTTATTCGAGCCGAGGTCTACACGATTCCCGAGCTCTTAGAGCACGGCAGCGAAGCCAATCTCCGCTCCGCCGGCAAGCTTCGCGTAGAAGGCAAGGCCTACGAAGTACAAGACGGTGACGTGATGCACTTTCGGTTCAACGTATAGAACGCAAATACGTTCTCTCGGAGGACTCTTGAACACGAAGTTGGGCAATCGGATCCTAGGCCTACTCTTCTTGGCTGCATTTCCGCTTTATGGCGTCGGCAGCAGTCTTTTGGTGACGGATTCGGCCACTTTAGGTCTTGCCCTGGTGCTGACAAACTCCCTGGTCGTGGCGGCCATCGGACGAATCCTGCAAAGCATTGCTGCGCCATATGGCAGGGCAGTTGCAAATTCTTATCTCGTTGCCCGTCTTGTCGAGGCTGTGCTTCTCGGCGTC
>JAYZDK010000089.1:0-14990 GCA_036337845.1 Myxococcota bacterium
GCTCGAATACAGCAAGCTTGAGCACATGGTGGACTACACCCGCTCCGAGTGTCGCCGCCGTTACCTGCTGGAACACTTTGGGGAGACCCCTCCCTTTCAGCGCTGCGAAACCTGCGATGCTTGCACTCAAGGCAAAAGCAATGGCCTGAAACCACGAGAACTCAACGAAGAGGAAACCATAATCGTTCAGAAAGCCCTCTCGTGCGTCGCCCGAATGCGCGGAGCCTATTCTCCAACCTTGGTGGCCAAGGTGCTCTCGGGATCCCAGGAAAAGACCATCCGGAGCTTCGGGTTTGATCGTCTCAGTACCCACGGGATTCTATCAAACTGGACCATCAAGCAGCTGGAGTTGCTCCTCCTGGAAATGGTTCGAGCGGGAGCACTTCGGCGTGTACATGTGACGCGGATGATTGCCGGTAGAGAACGCACGTACGCTGAGCTGGAACTCACCGATCTCGGGCAGGTTGTCATGCGTGCCCAGGACGATGGGTTTCGCATGACCTGGCCAAAGCTCCACGTGGCTCAAACCACAAACAGCAGCACTGCAATGCCCCGAGTCGCGAACGATCTCTACACCTACCTCACCGATATACGGAGGAAGCTGGCCGCGGCTGCGGAAGTCCCTGCTTACGTAGTGGCTCCCAATCGAACCCTGCAAGAAATCGCCACCCAGCGCCCCATGACCCCCGAAGCCATGTTGCAAATCCACGGCATGGGAGCCTCTCGATTCGAACGTTTTGGCAGCCAGCTACTGGATGCCGTCCATGCATACGGGTCAGGATAGAGCATGCGCAGACCGCGTCTTCCAGAGAGCTGGCCCTATCTGATGGTCACCATCGTGGGCATCTGGCTCACGAGTCCGCTCTGGATGGCAACCAACCAGGTGTTCGGTGGAATCCTCGTCAGCGATGGAGCCCAAGGCCCCTGGTTCTACGACTTCGTCGCCCGGGCTCTCGCGAAAGGACAGAGCCTGTCACAACTCTCGGATTTCAATCACCCCAATCCCTACCCGAGACAAGAGGAAATTCCTGGGGTGGCCGATGCCATACTCGCAGCGCCTGCAGCCTGGCTGTTTCAATGGCCGAGACAATACGGTGCAGCTCAGGCATTCGCCATACTCAGCAACGGCTTGGGATTCGCATGGCTGGCTCGGTCCATGGGGTGCCGAGGCTTGGGAACGCTCGTATCCGGGCTGCTTGGGCTCTGCTGCACCCCCGCCCTCAAAGAACTTCACCTGGCCCGCGTGAATGCGGCCTGGCCCGGCATCCTGGCAGCAGCACTTGCCGCCTGGTTGAGCGTTCTGAGCCCAACCACCAAACAGCAGAGTGCCGGTATCTGGAGCCAAGGTCTTCTCCGGACACTCACCGCCGCCTCAATCGGTGGGTTCGCTGCCGCGATTTACCCTCCCTTTGTCGTCATGCTGGTGCCTGCCGGTCTGCTACTCGCAATACCCCGCCTCCGGAAAACAACTCCGAGGGAATGGGTGTTGGCCCTCCTCGCCGTCGGGCTTGCCCTGGCGCTCTTGTGGCCTGAACTCGAGGGAATGCGAGACTCCACCAGGGTTTCCAAACCCGAGTGTATTCCCGGAACCTGCCCCACGGATGTGCAACCCGGAGGGACCGTCCGCGCCCTGGTTCCACTGGCCTGTATTCTCGAGGGATTTTGTCCGAGAGGGACCCTCTCCATCCCTGTGTCTGGATGGTTTCGACTTCTCGGTGATGGCCAGATCGTACGCATGGGAAGCGGGCTGGCACTCGGCACCTGGATACTCGCACTGCTCGCTCCATTACGACGTTCAGACCGCCTGGTGAACCTGGGCTTGATGGCATGGGTGGGAGTTCTCGGTTTTCTCGCACTCGGTCCCTGCGCTGCACTGATGGAGGGCCGCCCCATAGGCGCTGCTAACTGGCCTCTATTCCGAGCATTCATGCCCAGGATCTGGTGCGAAACAGCTGTACTACACGACTATGGACGCTTTGCTACCGCTGCCACAGTACTCGCAGCCCCCCTATCCGGCCTGGGAATCGAGGCACTCCACGACAAAGTGCGCGAACGCACAAGCGTATTGAAACACCTCGCATTGTTTCTCGCTGCCCTTGCCTGCATTCAGGCCGGGGTCTATACGCTGGGCCAACTCACCAATCCGGACCGGTGGCAGCCCACTCCCGACCTGCCCACCTCAGAGTTTCTACAGCAAGCCGACGTGGGTCCAGTTGCAGAGCTGCCATTCGACAGCGGACTTCAATTCATCTCCGTGATGGAAGCTCCCAGACATCCCCGAATCAACCCCTTCAACGCCGTCGATAGCGCTCCAGGCTCCGACCCGTTTCTTTCCTGGCTCTATGGGCTCGGCCGGGGTCGACTGGACGTAGATCCTCCCCTGCAGAACCAGGCAAGCCGATCCGGAGTTCGCTGGGTTGTCTTCGACCCCACACGCTGCCGAGCGCCATACATGGCCGACCAAAGGCCATGCGACCCAAGCATCTTAGCGGCACTGGAGAATGTGCTGGGCGAAGGCCAGAGCCTTCCCAGAGGCGCTGTGGCCTGGGAGGTCACAGCCCATGAATAGGAGCCGAGTCCTGCACGTGCTGAAGGTGTGCTGGCCCTGGCTGGGGGTGATTGCTGTGGGCTGTTGGATTGCGTGGCCTCTTTGGAGTGCCACCCACTCCTTTTACGGAGCCCTCACCGGAGACAACATTCAGACCGCGTGGTTCTACGACTGGACCGCACGGTCACTGCGCTCTGGAGCCGGCCTGGAGACCCTCTCGGACTTCAACTACCCCACGCCGTATAGTCGGAGCGTAGACTTTCCCGCCGTCATGGATGCCGTGCTCGCAGCACCCATGGCCTGGCTCTTCGACTGGCCTCGTCAATTCGGCGCAGCCCAGGCCATGGCCGTAATGGTGAATGCGTTGGGGTTCGCCTGGCTGGCTCGAGCCATGGGAGCCCGGGGGCTGGGCATTCTACTCGCCGGTGGGCTCGGCGCATGTTGTCATCCAGCGTGGAAAGCGCTGCATATGGCACGCATGAATGCAGCATGGCCCGGCTTGGCCGGAGCAGCACTGGGATGCTGTATTGAGGTATTCCATGCATCTGAGAGCTCCTGGAAAACGCGCCTGCCCTGGGTGTTCGGCGCAGCTCTGATTGGCGCTACGGCGGCCACGACCTACCCGCCCTTTCTACTGATGCTCTGCCCCTTTGGGCTGCTTTTGGTGCTCCACCATGCACGGCAGACTCCCCCTTCTCGCTTGGCGCTGGTTGTGGTTGCCATCGGAGGAGGTCTCGCGTTGGCCTGGTCCGAACTCGCAGGAATCGCCGGTTCGAGCCGTGTTTCCTCAGATGCGCTCGATGGCCTCCGGTGCCTGAGCGGGCCATGCCCCGACCCCACACTGACCGTTCCACTCTCGCGCCTCCTGCTGGTGGATCCGCCCCTGCGGTCCGAGCAGATGCTCTCCGGTCTCACGATCGGTGCCTGGATGCTTGCCCCTCTGTCCTTGTTGGATCGAAAACGATTCTGGCTGTGCCTGGGAGGGTTGATCCTCACCTTGTGCCTGGCGGTGCTCTCTCTGGGCCCTTGTGCTGCCTGGGCACCGGGTCAACCCTACTCCCCGGAATCCTGGCCACTGGTGGGTTCTTTCCTGCGTCAGAGTTGGTGCCGAGTAGAGGTCGTGCACGACTACGGGCGGTTCTCAACCATCGGCGCCCTGATAGCGGCTTCTCTGAGTGCCGTGGGCGTCGAGGCACTTGGCAAGAGGGGGCGCTTGCCCGGCCACATGGTTGCGCTTGGCGTTGCTGGCCTGTCCCTGTTCCTCGCCGGTCGCTACTCGCTAGCCCAAGTCACAATCCCCAATCGATGGGCCCATGTACAGACTACGTCCACCGCCGAATTCCTGGCTTCCATAGAAGGCCCGGTGGCCGAGATCCCATTCGATCCAGCCGTTCAGTATCTTTCCGTCTTGGAAGCCCCGGGGTCGCCCCGAGCCAACCCCCTACGCCGTTCAGACTCTCGCCGTGTTCAAGACCCCTTTCTATCCTGGCTACATGCCCTGAGCCGTGGAGACGCCGACGCAACGGTTCCGACAATGGCGCAGGCCCATGCATCGGGGTTGTCCTGGGTGCTCTTCGACTCCAGCCGATGCAGCCCACCGTACCCTCCACCCGCAGCGTGTAGTGCTTCAATCTCAAAGGCACTCGAAGACCTTCTCGGCAGCCCGACATCCGCGGGCCCCGGCGCCAAAGCCTGGCAAATCGAGACTCAATAAATCTCAGACGAACTGCGCTGGATAAGCGCCTGCCCCAAGGTCCGGGAGAAGTGAGCTGCGATGCCATCTCCATCCGAGTCACAGGCCCCATGAACCACAAATGAGGCCCCATCCTCCGAAAACTCGACCCAGTACACACCCTGGGCATCTTGTGGCACCCCCCAGTCGAGCTTGTGCCAATCTCCCGAAGCACTCCACTCGACAGGCCCGGTGGTTAAAGCGTCAATGCTTCGAGGTGCGGGCTCAAGCACCAAGCGCCCTCCTTGACCCGCCTGGTGCTTCTCGACCGCCTCATAAATCTGGTCGACCACACCGACAATTTCCGTCCATCCTCGCTGTCGATAGGCCTCCAGCACTCTCGCATGGTTCTCTTTCGCCAGACGATCGTTTAGGAGCGTCCAGCCCAGGTCTGCATCCATGGAGAAGTGAGCTTCAATCAGCGGCCCATCCAGCATCGCCCCCACTCCCCCAACGATTCTCTCCCCGCTCTCTGGAAGTGCTAAGTCCACCGCTCCCAAGAGCAGGAACTGCTTGTTCGGAGGAACAAGCAGCTGCTCGGTCCACGGGACACCTTGACCCGAAGCAACTTCCTGACCCAGCTCCTCTCTGGAGGACAAGACAATCAACGAACCCTTGAAATAGGCATGAACGGTCTCGTCCCGAACCTGGCAGGTCAGTGATCTACGCCCCCGAGATTCGCAAGGAATCTCCTGAGCTTGAAACATCTTCTCCACCCGAGCCCGGGAGAGCCATGGCCAAATGGGCAACCCGAAGCGCCTACCTAGCGGGACCACTACCGCAAAATCTCGACGTCCAAACACGTCGTACATCGCAAAACTCAGCCCTCTGGAGATTCCAAGCCGACGAACGAGGCGACGATGTGCGGCCGGAACCGGGCCAGATGAAGCCTCCCAGAAACTCTCGATGAGCTCGTCCGGCGCCACACCCAAGCGAACAAGCACCTCAGGTTTTTCGATACTGGAACCCACCGCACCCAAACGCCTGGCCATCTCCAACTCGGGAAGTTCTACTCCCCCTTTTGAGCGCATGACCCCCACTCCAGAGACCGGGTCCAAGACAAACCCAATCTGTTCCTGCTGAAGCGGTCCAGGGCCTTGGGTTTGCCTGGCGATGTAGACCGCACAACCCGGAAGCTCCGGTAGGCCATCAAAGAGTCCTGGCAACAGGCTCACAGCACTCGGTTCCGGCTCACCAAAACGCACTACAACCTGCTCCAAATCTGGAAGAAACTCGCCCAAAGTCTCTGCGGGAAACACCTGCAACAGCTCCGAGAGTTGCTCCTGGTTTCCTTCAAACGGAAGGTGCAGCCGTATCGAGCCCTGAGGCCACAATTCGAGGGACATCTGTCCTTCAGGCTGCAGGCCTGAGCGAGCCAACCCTCCGTGGCTCAGCAGATCCAGAATGGGAGAGGGGCCCACCTCTCTCGCCTCGACTGATAACGGATGTTCCACAATCGGTTCCAAACGAGAAACTAGGTTCGAAACCGGACTACAAACCACGGCCAAAGAAGGAGACGACGCCCCGGCATTCGTCAGCAGGCCCTCCAGCGATGCAGGGCCCACCTCAGCGCTCACCGGAGAACACAAGAACAGAGATAGAAGCGCACCAATCATCGTGGATACCCGTTGCCGAAGCTTATCAAGCTCCGGAGAGCTCAACCGCTCTCGTCAGGTCATCTCCAACTGGGCACCTTCCCCCCGGACCTCCGAACCCTCAACCACCATGTGGCCCATCTCCCCTTCGGGCTTGTGCCACACAATGCGCTTCGGGCGTTCCCGCCATCGCCCCACGAGCCGTAGTTCACCGGCCTCCGCTCGGAGATCAATGGCACCAAATCGAGTGGGCACATCTTCCAGAATGGTCAAACCATTGAACCATCTGCGATCCGTAGACCGGAAGAGGTGCAACACGCCTCCCTCTTCAAATACCACGAGGTTTCGACACAACGAGATGAAGTCCGCAGCGGCCCAGCCGTGGTCGCCATCCCCCATCACGCCACCTCTTTGGGGATGGAAGGCCTCTGGCCAACACCCCGTCGCCGAAGCGTGCTCCGCCAGGTAGTCCAAGTGCTCCACCGCGGCCTCATCTCCATCCAGCAGCCGAGCTTGAGCCAGGTGACAGGTCAAATAGGCATTGACCCCCGAGTGAACCACATCGTGAAACAGCCCCCCCTCATGCATGCAATGCTCTCGGAGCCAGGTCACGGTTCTACGCATCGACTGTTCCTTCGCCGAAAACAGGCCCAAGGGCCAGACCGCAGCAAGCACCGAGATCGCAGCCGAATCCATAGAACGACCTGGCGCCGCAGGAACCGGCCCATCTCCCATACGCATGCGCAGCAACTCCAGAACGTCACCGTGCTTGGCAAGCCACTCTCGAGCGTCGCGCCGGCGGCCAAGCCGCTCCGCCGCTTCCGCGGCATCACGCAGCCCTGCACAACACCAAAGTGCATCCCAGTAGTAGCTGTCCGCTGGGCCCAGATGCTCCGCAGACCAACCCGATGGCATCATCCCATCTTTCTGGGTTCGGGAGATCCACCGAGCGGCTTTGGAAATCGACGGGTACATCTGTCGCAAAAACACACCGTCCCCGGTGTGCCTGTAGGTGTCCATGATGCTCCAAATAGCCTGCCCCGAACCATCCCACTCTCTTGCCTGTGAAAGCCAAGCACCCGAGCGTTCCTGCATAGCAGGCCAGGCTCCTTGGACCTGAAGAGCTCTCCTTGCATGCCCCACACGAGTCAACGCCGAGAGCATGTACGCTGCATCCCGATACCAGAAGTCATGGTAAGTCAGAGGACCTGCTGTGATGGAGTCTCCATCACAAAGGGAAAGAACTGTGGTGCGGCACACCTGAAACAATCGGTCATGCACGGGCAACTCAATCCGAGACCCGGCCCGAACAATACCCTCCCAGTCCGCCTTCACGCCCGCCACTAGCCGGGTAGCAGAAGAACGCCGCAGGACATCTCCCAAACTCCTGTCCGCCGTCGCGTAAACAGTTCTTTTAAATGTCTCTCCGGGGCTGAGGTTGGTCCGATACACCTCACACCCCATAGCCAGACCGGCCTCGCAGCTTACGGAGGAGCCCCCCGAACCGATGGACGGCCGCTGGCGCTCATCTCGAAGCATCCCACCCACCATGGCATACACCTCACCCGTGCGCCATGTAGCCAGGCAGTGCTCATCACCGGCATGAGGGAGATACAAAAAGGGTTCTCCGTTTACAAGCCACCACCCGTCGTCCGCACGTTTGAGGTCAAAGATTGGAGCAATACCCTCCGGATTGGCGGAACGTATCGCTATACCCAGGCGTACCGGGCGGGCAGCCGGCGCTATCAGGCGGGCTCTAGCAGTCAGGCCGAACACCAGGCGCCCATCCACGACCGCGGGATAGGCATCTACTTCAACCTCTACCTCGCCACGCTGGCCCAGCGTACGCACCATGGGCTGGGTGCCCATTCTTTTCTGCGACAATGACAGCCCTGTGTCCGCGCCCCAACCGGGCAGTGGGCCCAGTGTATACATGTTTCTGGAATCTCCCACCCAAACGGCAATAGACGGCCCATCACGCCATGGCGTCAGCCATCCACCGGGGTCCACAATGGCTTCATCCTTCCAGCCAGGGAGCCCGATCGTTGTCCAGTTCCGATAGGACAGGTTCAGATGCATCGGCAACAGAGAGCGAGGCAGGAAACCTGGGTCTTCCGGATCCAGTTGTCGCACAAACGCGTACGGCCATGGACGCTCTCTACCCACAGATAAAGCTCTCGCGGTCAGTACTCCGCGGGTGAGCATTCGTGCGCCCATTGGCAGAAGCTCAGCGGGCACCCCACCGCCTCCTTCAAGGCCGCGTAGCGCTCGGGTACAAGCTGCAGCAAAACGAGCATCCTCGCTCTGAAACGCCTTGGCGAATGCACGAATTCGCCGAGTCGACAGTAGGCCTTCGGGGTCCGTTAGTCGGTTCGCCATTGCCGGCTCCGCTGAACCTCTTCCTGGTAGGACAGCAATTCCTGATCGCGACGCTCCGGAGACCAGTCCAACAAAGAAGCCATACGTTCGGCAATCCTTGGAGCCGCTCCGAGTCCTTGGTCCACATCCCTGAAAAACAATTGAGTCCTGCGAACCATGACATCCTCAAGCGTGCAGGCCAACTCCTGAGTCACCGCCCAGTCCACAATACCCATGACCTCAGGCCGGCCTTCAACCAATTTGTCCATTCGGCCTTCCTGCTCCAAAAGAGAGGCTCCGATATCGATCCCTCGGGTACCGTAGCGACTGGCCAGGTGAAGCGCAGACTCCGGGCTGAGGTCTGGACCCGCCGCGTTTGAGACCCGCTCGGCTATCCCGTCTACGTCTCCATTGGCGGGCCAACCCACCGCACCCGGCAGCGGTTCCTGGTGAGTACAAGGGTCGACAAGATCTCCGGGACATGCCCGCTGACTCACCAGAAGCTCCAAGGCCTTTTCAACCACCTCTTCAGCCATCACCCGATAGGTCGTGAGCTTGCCACCGGCAATCGTGAGCAGTCCGTCGGTGCCAACCAGGACCTCGTGCTCTCGAGAAACAGAAGACTCGGTATTTGCATCCGTGTCCTGAATCAGTGGCCTCAATCCAGCCCAGGTCGCCAGGACATCCTCACGGACGAGCCTGGGTTCGGGAAAATAGTGGCTACAGGCATCGAGCAGGTAGTCCACATCTTCTGTCGTCGCCGCGACACAGGTGGGGTCCCCTTCAAAGTCCGTGTCCGTCGTCCCTATGTAGGCTCGGTCTCCCCACGGAACCGCAAAAAGGACCCGCCCGTCTTCAGGATGAGTACATACCACCGCATGGGCCAGGGGCAGGCGCTCAAAATCCACCACGATGTGAATGCCCTTCGTAGGCCTCAACAACGGATTGAATGTTCCAGACATCGAGCGAACGCGGTCTGTCCAGGGGCCCGTGGCATTGACCACAACCCGGGCGCGGACATCCATCGTCTGCCCAAGAAGGGCATCGTGAACACGAACACCACAGATGGTTCCTGTGTCCTCTCGAAGCAGCGATTCGACTCGAGCATGGTTGAGTACCAGCGCACCCGAAGAAACCGCATCCAGCATAGTCTCCAATGTGAGACGCGCATCGTCCGTGGCACAGTCGTAGTCGCGCGGAGCTCCTTTCAGGCCCTCGAGGGACAACCGCGGCTCTACTTCCCGAACCTGTCTCAACCCCAGGTTTCGATGCAACTTGGGTGAGCGAAACATCGACAGCGCTTCATACACCCACAGCCCCAACTTCAACAATCCCAATCCATGACGACTACTCTCATAGATGGGAAAAAGAAATCCCTGTGCGGTCACCAGGTGTGGCGCAATACGCATCAGCACCTGCCGCTCATTCACCGCCTCGAACACAAGACCGAACTCCCGTTGTTCCAGGTAGCGCAAGCCTCCATGAATCAACTTGGAGCTTCGAGAAGATGTACCCGAAGCAATATCATTCGCCTCAATCAGTGCGACCTTGAGACCACGACGAACCGCATCCCGAATGACCCCACACCCAGTAATGCCGCCTCCAATCACCAGCAGATCAAAGGTCTCCTCCGACAGCCGCCGAACAGTATTCTGGCGATTCGGAATCATGGCAGGCCCTCTCCCGGTACCGCCGTATCCACCACAAGCGCCTTCCAGACCATGTTGGTCAACACGGAATCCTTGGACTCCAGCAGCTCCTGAACCTTGGAGTCATCCTTTCCAGAAACCTGTGCATAGAGCCGTGCGGCTGTCCAACGCACTCGATCCCGATCATCTTCCAGCCAAGGCAACAAGGCCATCACAGGAATGTTCTGATTGAAAAAGAGGGCTTCAACAATCGCGATATCAAGGTCCTCGGACACCGACTCACCCTGCAGTCTCCGTCCACCTCGCCAGGTGGCCGACCGCTTGATGTAGCTCGTTCCATCAGGAACAACGGCTGGACTGAAACGCCCTTTGAGTTGGCCCGAATCAATCGGTCTACCGTCAGGTGCCGCAGTGGCACCACTCCAGATCTGCCGAACCTCTTCCGCGATAAGGCTCGGGCTGAGAGTGCCTGTCGCACTCAAGAGCCGAACGGCTTCCAGCGCGAATGCAGTATGAGCCGGCCCCACATGTTTGCCGGTAGCATTCCGAGCCAGTCCAGGGTCGGCATTGCCAGACCCATAGTAAACATTGAACCAGGCCGAGGCGACCACCTGGTCAAAGGCCCGTTCCATCGCTTCACCCGACAGCGTCGAAATTGCGTTCTTCGCTTGCTGGGTAAAGGACTCTATGGCCTCGGCCGCACCCGGGGTGGTCGGGCCCAGAACGCCGGACCCTTCACCCCCACCCTCATCGAAATGGGTTGTCACGCGTGCGTCCCAACGCGGATGCAGCCAGGAGATTTGCGTCACACAGATCTCCTGAAAATCGCCTGCCCCCGTGCAATGTCTCAACGCCAACTCCACCCTTCCCACACGTCCGAGCTCCTGGGCAACGCGCAGGTGACATTCATCGCGCCAGATCTCATGACGAATCGCACGGCAGGCCAGGCGAGCTGCGTCGTCGTCCCCACTCGCGGCCGATTCGATACCGAACATCAGCCTACACGCAGTAGAAAGCTCGGAAAACAACGCAAGATCACAGCTCTCCAACCCTGTGAATTCCTGAACGAGCGCTTCCTGAGCGACCTCCTCGGAGACACCACCACAACCAATGAGCAGGAACCACAAGCCAAACATGCTCAGTCCTCCTCTGTGTGGTTCAAATGGGCACGACGCAGAATTGCCTGGCAGCGGCTCTCCACCAACGCGGTCTCTAGCCCCTCATCACACAACCAACCCAGCCGCTTGGGGTCGCGAATAGCAAGGCGAAACCGGAGTAAATCCCGGGAGTACTTGTCCCCCGACAAGGCAATGCTATCGAGAATCGCCTGGCGTTCTCCATCTGCCGCCACGTTCACAAGCTCCTGGTAGCGACAGTCCTCTCGCCAAGAGGCCTCTGCAAGCTGGTCGCACTGCTCCAAGGGTGTTCCGGAAGAACAACCGAAAAACAAAATCAGCAGGGGAATCACTCCCCAAACAATGCCAACGGGGCCCACGGCACCGGTTCTCCTGCCCGTATGGCATCAAAGTTCTCGCGACCCACAGCGGCCTCCCCTGTCTGCAGACAGTGCTCATACGCTCTGGCTTCCAACTCTCTACGATCTTCTGCTTCCAGTCCCACGCTACCCAGACAAGCCCGCTTGAATGCGGCCACGGCCGTGGGACTGTTGCGCACCACCCGGTCCGCCAGGGCACGCGCCCGACTCATCCCTGCATCAAGGTCAGCGACCTTTTCTTGAACCAGCCCGATGCGAAGAGCCTCATCCACACCAATCCGCTCTCCAGTCATTCCAAGCCGCAGTGCCTGAGCTACCCCAACCATACTCCACAACTCCGAACTTCCACCGGCACCCGGCAAGATACCCAAGCCGGTTTCCGGCAAACCAAACTGTGCTCCCGGCGTGGCCAACTGATAGTCCGCGGTGAGCAGATACTCGGTACCCCAACCCAAAGCCACGCCATGAACTACTGCAATATGAAACAGCGGCAGGCGTCTCCACCTGGCCAGAACATTGCGCTGTCTTCGCACATGGGCGGCCACTTGTTCCTCAGTCCAGCCCGCTCTTTCAGTGACATTGGCCCCAGCGATGAAAATTGGAGTTCCCTTTCGCGACACTCGCTTTGAAAAACTGATCAACGCCCGAACCTCACTCACAGCCAGCTCATCTGACCATCGCTCAAGCGCATCCAACTCAGCGACGCCCATCTCGTTCGCCTTTCCATGGTCGAACTCGAGAACAGCCACTGGACCAGTATTTTCGAGAATGAGAGACATGCCGTCCTCCGCTGTGCGCCAATATCCCGTGCCCGCACAACTGTCCGCGACCTGGGATGCTTGACCACAACAGCATATAATGTGCCTACTCAGGAGTAGACGGTGCGAATTACCTCTGTGGGCCGAGCCCTACCACCCCATCACTACGACCAAGAAACGCTCATTTCCGCGTTTCGGGCCCAATGGGGCGCCCGTCATCACAACATCGAACGCCTTGTAGCACTCCATCGAAACGTACTGGTAGGCGGAAGGAACCTTGCGCTACCCATGGAGGATTACGCCAAACTGGAGAGTTTTGGCGACGCCAATGACGCCTGGATTCGCGTGGCCTTGGACGTGGGCGAGGCAGCCATCGAAGACGCGCTGGAGAAATCGGGACTCACCGCAGGTGAAGTGGACAGCTTGATCTTTGTCAGCGTCACAGGCATCGCGACCCCATCTATTGATGCTCGCCTGATCAACCGCATGGGCCTCTCTCCCAACACCCGCAGACTGCCCCTGTTTGGGTTGGGCTGCGTGGCCGGTGCCGCGGGCATATCGCGCTCATTCGACCAGGTGAGGTCTCATCCTGGGAGCGTATGCGTGCTTCTTTCGGTAGAGCTCTGTTCCTTGACGCTGCAACGAGATGACCTTTCGGTCCCCAACCTTATCTCCTCGGGTCTGTTTGGAGACGGGGCGGCCGCTGTCGTGATGGTAGGAGAAGACCACCCACTCGCCAAAGCTTCTTCGGGCCCCCGAGTTCTGTCCACCCGCTCCGTGTTCTATCCGGACACAGAACGGGTCATGGGCTGGGACATCTCCGAGCGGGGATTCAAGGTCATACTTTCCGCCGACGTGCCAGGAATCGCAGCCGAAAATCTACCCAGAGATGTCGACCAGTTCCTGTCAGACCATCAGCTGAAACGACAAGACATTCACTCCTGGATCTGCCACCCCGGGGGGCCCAAAGTACTGGAGGCTCTTCAATCGGGGCTGGACCTGCCAGAGGGAGCGCTCGATCTGACCTGGAAGAGCTTGAACGAGGTAGGAAACCTCTCTTCTTCTTCTGTCCTCATGGTCCTAGGCGATACCCTCGACACAGAGCCCCCACCGGGGAGCTACGGGCTACTGCTGGCCATGGGTCCGGGGTTCTGCTGTGAGCTGGTGCTTCTACAGTGGTAAACCTTTCGCTAACCGAGGGACTCTACGCCGCTTTATTGGGTCTCGTTGTCGTCGAACGTTTCGTCGAGCTTCTGATCTCAAAGCGAAATGCCCGTCTCGCCCTGGAGCAGGGAGGGATCGAGGTCGGCCAGCGCCACTACAAGGTAATGGTGCTGCTCCACAGCGTGTTTCTGCCTGCATGCTTGATTGAGGTCTTAGCTCTCGGACGACCCTTTCATCTGGTGATTGGCCTGAGCATGTTCCTGCTGGTCTTATGCTCCATGGGGCTCCGATATTGGGCAGTGACCAGTCTCGGCACTCGCTGGAACACGCGCGTTTTGGTGGTACCGGGACTACAGGCGGTGACCCGCGGCCCCTACCGGTGGATACGCCACCCCAACTACGTCGCTGTAGTGATTGAAATCTTTGCACTCCCCCTCGTGCACGGTGCCTGGTGGACAGCAGCGTCTTTCACCGTGCTGAACTTCTTTCTACTGAAGACCCGCATCCGTGTAGAGGAAGAAGCCCTCAAGAAACACTGTGGCTACCAGGACAGCTTGGGGCAGCGCCCCAGATTCCTACCGGAGAGCCCATGACATCCGATGAAATACTGAAAGGCCTGCAAACGGTTGCAAGAGATCATCTTGATTTCGAAGGCGATCTGGACCCAAAGGCTTCGATAGTCAACGTTCTGGAACTAGACTCGATTCGCATGCTGACTCTGGTAGTGGAGGTGGAAAACCACTTCCAGATCTGCCTGGAAGAAGGGGATGAGCAAGAACTGGTCACAGCCTCAGATCTGGTTGAAGTCATTCGGAGAAGGGTCCATGAAAACGCTGGTTGACGCACTGGTTAATGCCGCAGAGGAAGAAGAGTTCGGCGTGAGATTCGTAGACCGCAGACAGCGGGCCACCCATATTTTGTGGTCCGAGGTGGTCTCCGAAGCACAACACACCGCTGCGAGACTTCTGGCGGCAGGCATAAAACCCGGTGAACGGGTGGCTCTGATCTATCCCACAGGCCGGGAGTTCTTCTCCGCGTTTTTCGGAGCGAGCTGGGCCGGAGCCGTTCCTGTTCCGCTGTACCCGCCGGTACGACTCGGAAGACTGGAGGAATACGCACAAAAGACGGCACGTATGATTCAGCTCTCGTCCGCCAGGCTTGTTCTCACCGATTCTCGAGTCCGGCGGCTTCTGGGCCCTACCATCGCAGCCTCCATACCCGATCTCGGGTGCAAGACCCTCGACGATCTCCCAGGCGCCATCCCAGGCCCTCCTTGCCAACTGTCCGCCTCCGACTTGGCGTTCGTCCAGTTCTCATCGGGAACCACAGCCGACCCCAAACCTGTCGCACTCACACAAGAAGCCGTGATGCTTCAAGCCAGCATATTGCTCGACGCACTCCTGGGGGCCTGGCCTGAGGACGAACACGGGCCACAATCCGGCCTAAGCTGGCTGCCCCTGTACCACGACATGGGACTGATCGGATGTGTTTTCCCGCCGCTCTTGAAGCGACGAGATCTGACGCTCTTGGGACCGGAACTCTTCATCGCCAAGCCCGTGACATGGCTTCGCGCAGCCTCCGAATACAAAGCGACCATGTCCACAGCACCGAACTTTGCGTATGGACTCTGCGTTCACAAGATCAAGGACGAGGAAATGGAAGGCGTGGACCTCTCGTCCTGGCACGTCGCA
>JAYZDK010000090.1:0-16454 GCA_036337845.1 Myxococcota bacterium
GTAGCCTGTCCGTATTCGTTGTCGCCCCAGCACAAGATCCACCCAGAGGTATCAATTGCACAGCCGTGTCGATTGCCCAGACTGACCTCCGAGAACGCTCCCCTGGGCACACCAAGCTCCGCACCGCGACCCCAGCACACCAACTCGGATTTGGTACTGATTCCACAGGTTCCCGCATTCCCCGCGCTGACGGACACAAACGAGCCTGACGGGGACGCGAGTTGGCCGTGATCATTGCGACCCCAACAGGTCACCGTGCCCCAGGCATCCAACGCACAGCTGTGATCACCTCCCGCGCTCACCTGGACATACTCGCCTAGTGGCGCCTCCGCCTCACCGTCATCCGATTCCCCCCAACAAACCACCTCCCAATCCGCATTCAGTGCACAGACATGCCCCCAACCCGCATCCAACTGAACAAACCCCGTTTCAACCGGCGCAGCCTGAACCACCCCACCACCATCAAAACCCCAGCATTCAATGCCACCCTCCACATCTCGTGCGCAAGTGCTCTCCGCTCCAGCGCTCAGCTCCAAGAACTCCCGATCGGGCGTATGAGAGACCTGGCCATGATCCGCCCGACCGCCATCCTCGATTCCCCAGCATTCCACCTGGCCCTCCACTCCGAGGCCACAGCTATGCAACACACCCGCGCTGACATCCCGAAATCTGCCCTCAGGGGCAGCTGTCTGTCCAAAATCATCCCGACCCCCATCATCAATACCCCAGCACCTCAGAGCCCCGCCTGAGAGCCGCGCACAGGTATGCATGCCACCAGCCGCCACATGGTTCCGACTGTTTCCACGCTCAGACCCCACTCCGTCGATGTAGAAGTCAGGCTCTGCACCCACCAAACCGGCCTCGTTCTGGGCGCAACCAAGGCCCCCCCAAACAACAAACAAACCTGTAATGATCGGACGCCACATCGCCGAGTTCCTGTGCCTGTCTGCATTTCTACCACGATGCTCAAGCAAACGGACTCAGAATCGAACCGACTTTACCAACCTCGACAGGGCCTCCAGGTGTCCACAACCTGCATCCCTCGAACCACGTAGAAAACCGGATGCAACGCAGCTGAAAGACAACTGTGATTGGGCAGGATTCGAACCCGATCTCCAATCTCTGGCATCGACTCCACTGAGTCCCACTGCACCTTTCCATGCTCCTGTGAAAGCCCCGTCAATCGGCCGCCCGTCCATAGGTGACCGTCCTGGGGATTGGCCAAGCAGCCATACGAGCCCTCCCCCACCCCCACATCCTTGGACAGCGCCAACGCTCCGGCGTCCAACAAGATGGACCCCCGTTCGGGGTATCGACCCACCACTGAGGCCAGCACAGAAAAAGCGATCTCTTCGGGCTGGCAACTCCCGATCATCGACTGAAACCAGTCGAAGAACACGTAATTACCCGGCCGGATTTCAGTCACTCCCTCTAAATCTTCTGCCAACCGCATGGTGGGTGTGGAGCCCACGCTAACCTCAGGCACCTCAACACCCGAGCCCCTGAGTGCTTCAGCAAACGAAACGGCACTCTCTCGTTCTTGTTCTGCAATCTTCAGAATCGCATCCGCAGACCGGCAGTCGTAGCTGTGCCCCGCATGAGCGAGAACTCCCCGAAAGTCCACCCAGGGAGAGTCCGAAAGCCGCCGCGCCAAGGTCAGCGCAAGGGGGTCCCCCAGCCTCACCCCTGCCCGGCCATACCCACAGTCAAACTTCAAGAAAACCCGAACTGGGATACCCCGTCGCCCGGCACACCTCTCCAGCACATCCACGGTGTCCACGTGGTCCACTACGACGGAAAAACGCTCTAGATTCTGACTGTATTCAAGTGCCTCTTCGACACGCCCAACGGGGAGAGGAAACGCCCAGGTAATGTCCTGGAAGCCTCCTTTTGCGAAATAGCTGGCCTCGGCCAGGGTTGACACTGTAATCCCACCGAAGTGGCCATCCACCTGGAGTCGAGCCGCCTCCAGGCACTTGTGGGTCTTCACGTGTGGGCGAAGACGCACCCCCAGTTCATGCGCTCTCTCCGACATCCACCTGGTGTTTTTCTCCACCTGGTCGAGATCTACCAGAGCACACGGAGTCGAGAGCTCACCGATTCGCATGACCCTCCAGTAGCCGAGCGGGGCCGTTCATGTGATTAAACAAGCATGTACCTGTTTATTGCAATGTCCAGCCTGTCCGTAGGTTGCAAATCTCCACCCGTCGCCCCCGACACCCTAGACGAGCTTGCCAGCTACCTGTTCTTGCACATGGAAGATGAAGATCCGGAGGCATTACTCGCCGGGCTAGACAACCTCGACATCTGGCTCGACGAAAACAGTGAAGCCGCTATCGACGGCTACAAAGTGACCAATCTCTCCGAAGAAGCCGTGGAATCTCTTGGCCTGGACTACAATCCGGACGGCCTCGTAGGGGCCGCTGTGGGCTACGACATCGCACACCCGGTAGAAGATGTCGTGGCTGTGATGATGCTCGCTAAATCCGACCCCGATGCCAAGCCCACCGGCGAGCTCTACAGCCGGGAATATCTTGAGGGTGACCGGGAATGTTTTGCGGTCGGTGACTGCTTGAACTTGGAATACACCTCCCACTCCGCCGACTTTCTTCCCATGGGCCTAAACGTTGAAAGCTGGACTCAGACCCAGCACAGACGGATTCCGACTGAGACCGAAGACCGGCTGCTCCAGCGCAGCTGGATGACCGAGCCGGCGGTATCCAACTATGATTGGCTCTCCATCGACCAGCAATACTGGATTGCGACCCTCACGCCATGGGGCGAACAGAGCCGACGGGTGGAGGCCGGCTGGGTGGTCCTGAGGCTCGCCGAAATGCCAGTTCCAGAAGATGTAGCCCTCACCATAGCCATCAACGAAATGCGCGGCATGGGCGAGTACTACGAGAACTATATCGCCGAGAAAGGAGTTCCCCAGCCAGGGGATTAGCTCCTCAACTCATGGGCTTGTAGAGGGCGATCCAGGCTCCTGCCCCTGCGAGAATGGGCAAAAGAAACCAGATGGGCTTGGCCAGCGCCGGCTTTCGGAGGATCACGCTCACCAGGCCTCCGATAAGACCCCAGAGAATCAGCTTGAGCCAGGCCCAGACCGGCAGGCCGGATGTAATACCAATCCGAGCCAGCATTCCCATGCCTCCTACAAGCATCAGAAACAGCGACATGCCATGAGTCGCCACCAACAGCCTGCGAGACGGGTTGTCCTCACGGGTGCCGCCATTTAGCGCGTGAAGAGTCAGACCCCCCAGCGCAGCAAAAATCCCCGCAAGACCCAGAATATGAACAATCTTGTACACCTGATACGACAGCATGCTTCCTCCATACAATCCCCTATCCCGCATCGCTCCAATCCTTCCACCCGGATACGTAATCCAGACGGCTGGAGGCTGAAATGTCTATGACAAGCGCGGAGATGATCGAACTCTGCAAACGCCACTCCTTCTACACCTGGGCAGCACAAGGTGGGGTGTCCCCCATGCCCGTGGAACGCGCTGAAGGCGTGTACCTCTACACTCCCGATGGCGAGCAGATCCTCGACTTCAACAGCCAACTCATGAGCGTCAACATCGGGCACTCACACCCCCGGGTGATCGCGGCAATGAAGGAACAACTCGACAGCTTGATCTACGCCTTTCCTGGCACGGCCACAGCGCCTCGAGCCCGCTTATCGAAAAAACTCGCCGACATACTTCCTGGGGACATCAACACCTTTTTCTACACCCTAGGTGGGGCTGAAGCGAACGAAAACGCCATCAAGCTCGCTCGACTGTATACCGGCCGTCACAAAATACTCTCCCGCTACCGCAGCTACCATGGCGCTACAAACGCGTGCATGCAACTCACCGGCGACCCGCGCCGTTGGGCGAACGAACCGGGGACTCCCGGGTTCATTCATGTCATGGACCCCGAACCCTATCACTACTCATTCGGGGCCACAGAAGAAGAGAAGACCGCCCGAAATCTGCAGTACCTTGAAGAAGTCATCATGTACGAGGGGCCCCAGAATATCGCGGCCATGTTCATCGAAACCGTGACCGGCACAAACGGCATTCTTCCTCCTCCCAAGGGCTATTTGCAAGGCCTCAGCGCCCTCTTGGCCAAGCACGGAATCCTACTGGTCTGTGACGAGGTGATGGCTGGGTTTGGACGCACAGGCAAGTGGCTGGCGTTCGAACACGGAGACATCGTGCCCGACATCGTCTGCATGGCCAAGGGCCTGACCTCCTCCTACATCCCACTGGGAGCGGTAGGCATGCGGGACCCGATCGCGCGTCACTTCGATGACAACGTGTTCTGGGGTGGTCTGACCTACAACTCGCATCCGCTATCCCTGGCCACCGCAGAGGCAGTCATCTCCGTTATCGAAGAAGAAAATCTGGTGGAACGTGCCGCCTCTATGGAAACCCTGATGCGCTCCGAAATGGACCGCCTGGAAGCAAAGCATCCCTCCGTAAAGGCGGGTCGATGCATCGGGTTGTTCGGCATGATCGATATCCAGAAGAACGCGCAGGGCGACCTCATCGCACCCTACAACGGTACCCACCCAGCCATGAAAGAACTAGGCGCATTCTTCCGAGAAAACAGCCTCTTTACCTTCGTGAGATGGAGTCACTTCATGTGCAACCCCCCCTTGTGCATCACCGAAGAGCAACTCCTCGCCGGGTTTGAGATCATCGATCGGGGCCTGGAGATTACCGACCAAGCGTTTGAGGGATAGCCGTGCTGGTATTTGTTCTACTCGCTTGCAACAGTGCCCCCACGCCCATGCCGGCCAGCACCGTGACCTACAAAGAGACTTCTGTTGAAGAGGCTCTCGAGACCATAGAGTCAACGCTCGACAACATAGATCCTCAAGAGGTTTCGAGTGTGAAAGCACTGGAAGAGCGCATCGTTCAACTGGAACTGGCCATCGCTCGTATTGAGAACCAGGGGGTCATCACAGCCGAGATGGTGGGCTACGACCCACGCTCAACCCGACTCTCAGGCCGCAAGGTACAAGCAGCCATGGACGAGCTGGAGGAGCGGGTACGGCTGGTCGAAGCTCGCGTTCGGGAAGGAATAGGGCCTGCGGGCGAAGGCCTGTTCGCTCTACCAGAAGGCGAACCCCACAACCCAGAAGGTCGGGGTCCCGAGGGTATGGGTCCCGAGGGTATGGGTCCCGAGGGGATGGGGCCTGAAGGCCGCGGGCCTGGTGGACAGCAGGGAGGCCGAGGCGGCCCGAGCGGTGGCCGAGGCGGCCAAGGTGGCGGCCAAGGTGGCGGCCAAGGTGGCGGCCGAGGCGGAGGACACGGTGGTGGGCGCTAACTACTTGTTGGGAAGGGGCTCGTCACTCGACGAGGACTCTTGGGGTACAGCCCCTACCAGCGTTCTCACTTCTCCCTGCACTTCCTCAGGGCTGACCAGCTTGTTCTGAGTGCCTCGTGTGGCCTCGAGCCCCTCGAGCTTCTTGCCTACCGGGAGCACACGCCGCTCATACGAACCCACTGCAGCATTGTAGGCCCTCACGGCAGACGCCAATCCCTTGCCCATCTTCACGAGGTGCTCTCCCCCAAACGTGGCTACACGTTCGTAGAGCTTCCGGGTCTCCACAATGATCTCCTGTAGGTTCTCCGCATGGGCTTGCTGCTGCCAATAAATGGAGACCGTGCGAAGCAGAGCCAAGAACGTCACTGGCGTAGCAATGAGCACCTTTCGTGCAAAAGCTCGCTCCTGGAGTTCGGGGTCCCGCTCGAAAGCGGCTGCCAGAATGGGGTCGGCCGGTATGAACATGACGGTGAAGTCCACCCCAGACTCCAGCTGCCCACTGTAGTGCCGGTCTTTGAGGTCTCGCACGTGCTTGTCCACGTCTTTTACATGTTGCTTGAGCAAACGGTCTTTCTCCGCAGGGTCCGTACACTCCAGAGCGTCCCAGTAGGCGGCCAATGGAACCTTGGCGTCCACCGGTATGACCCCTCCCCCAGGCACACGCACCAGCATGTCCGCTCTCCCGGTAATGCCATCGCCCTTGAGCGTCTGTTCCTCCGAAAAGTCACAGTGCTGAAGCATCCCAGCGGCTTCCACCAGGTTTCGCAAGCTGATCTGCCCCCACCGACCCCGTGCCTGACTGGAACCCCGAAGCGCCGTAGACAACGACACCGAGGAGTCTCGCAGTGACTGCGTTTCTTGTTTGAGGGTCGTCAGGTGCGCCTTGAGGTCCCCGTAGGCACCCTCTCGCTTTTGTTCCATTTCCTGGTGGTTTTTTTCCAGTTTCGCCAGAGTTTCCTTCATGGGGGTTAGCAACTTTTCAATGTCGCCCTTTCGCTTGTCGAGGTCCTTGGAGGCTTTCTCCTGTGCCACCTCGAAGTTCTGGTTGGCCAAGGTCAGAAACTCCTTTCGAAAGGTCTCGCTATTCTGCTCCACGATGCCCGAAGCCAGAGACTTGAAGCGATGCTCCATAGATTCCAGAGTCTCCTTGAGGGCACGCTGTTCAGCCTCGACCCGAGTTTTCTGAAGGGCTTGTTCAGACTCGGCCTCCCGCGCCAGGAGCTCCAAGGCATGAGCGTGGTCCTTCTCCAGGGTCGCGGTGTGTGCCCTGGAGCGAAAGCTCGCCAGGAGAAACCCCAACGTTCCGCCAAATACAAATGCGAGTAACAAGAAAAGCAGCGTGGATTGAGACATGGCCTACACCCTGGAAGAGGACTGATTTGAACTACCGCGTACCCTCAGTATCATCCACCCACCGACCATTTTTTGTCCGGCGCTGGCGATTCACGGAAGAAACCGTCCCGATTCACCCACCCCGCTCAAACGGCAGGAGTCACGCCCTCCCAGCAAACGGTGACGAATTCGTGCCACGACCCGATACATCGGGTCCGTCAAGAAGCGAGGAAACACTCTCAGCAGGGAAAACCAAGACCACGGCGCTGAGAGTGCACCCAACACACGAAGCACCGCACCGGAACGGAGGTGTACCACCCCGGACTCCACAAGCACTGCCGTATCGAGACCGTCTGGGATTTCCAGATTCTCCCTCAACCTTGTGGCCGTCTCCCCTTGCAGAGGAGCAAAATGAAACAGCCCCGCTTCATCCTGTTCCAACACCCACTGAACAAAGCGATCACACAGGCCACACTCTCCGTCGTAGAGCAACAGCCTCTGAGGAAGCTCAGAGTCCAACTACCACCCCTCATCCAAAATGCGGTCCAGCCTTCGGCGGTCTCGTTTGGTGGGTCGTCCCAAGCCCCGCTCCCGAGCCACAGGCGGCTCCTCTCGTTCTTCCGGCGGCGGCGTATGGTCGATGTACAACAGCTTGGCCTGCTCAATCGACACCCGCTTATCCCCGAGCGCAGCCACCTCCAGAATCCGGGGCCCTCCAGGAGTAAGCGCCTCGACAGTGTCCCCAACACGAACACTCTTGGAAGCCTTCGCGGGTGCTCCGTTGATGCGTACATGCCCCGCATCACAAGCCGAACTGGCCAGAGTACGGGTCTTGAAACACCGAGTGGCCCAAAGCCACTTATCCACACGAACTTGTTCCACGTCTTAGGATTGTCTCATGAGCGATGAACATGCCAGTCTTCATCTTTGGATTCAAGGGCGAGTCCAGGGCGTCTTCTACCGCGCAAGCACCCAGACCGAGGCGCTTCGACTGGGATTGACCGGGTGGGTGAGAAACCTCTCCGACGGTCGTGTGGAGGCCTATGCGGTGGGTTCAAAGGCCAACCTCAAACGTCTACAAGACTGGTGTGCCACAGGCCCCTCCGAAGCCCGTGTCGATCAGGTCGAATGTGACTGGGGCGCACCAAGCCGAGAAAAAGGATTTGAGATTCGGAGGTAGGTCTGGGATGGACTATCGCCAGGTAAGTACCAGGTCGCTGAACATACAGCCCTCTGGCATCGCGCCATCCACCACCCATGGCGGCCGTTCACACAGCATCGCTCGATATTTGCGAACCTTCTCATCGTCTGCCCCCGGACGCTGCACCCGCATGCTCCGGTCTGGCGCTTGTTCTCCATCGGTCACTGGCCAGGAAGAAGGGTCACGACTCGGATAGATCTGCTGGACCCCTTCGGTGACATCCAGAATCACCAAATACCCGGTGCCGGTGACCTGCACTTTGAACTGCAGGCTCTCCGGCGCTTCAATCACACTACCGGCCCTAAGCGGCCGTTCCCCGTGGATAGCCTTCGCCGTGGCATCCAGTTTCACACTCACCGGGCCGCCTCCCGCCACCGGTACTCCCCCTGGGACCACTGCGTTGTTCGGAGACTCCCAGGGCCACTCCTCGCCCAAAAGCGTGTATAGCCAAAGGATTGCTACCAGAAACAACAGCGGTAACGTCACCACCAACGAGCGACGTGACTCTTCAGCGCCAAGCTTGGAGAAGGCCTGAGTCGCATAGCTCGACCGCGTAAAGACATCGTTCACGTTGGGTCGTTCAGCAACCACCGGCGGAAGCTCCAACAGCCTTCCCAATTCAACTTCTTGGAGATGGGCTGCACGAGTCGAGGCATCGTTCGCAATCTGCTCTCGCTGCTCAATACTCAAATCCTCCACCCTCAGCCCCAGCCAAGTCTTATCGTTGGACATTAGAGGGCTCTCCCACGACGAAACAGATGTCGTGCATAGGCCAACTGCAGTGGAAGTTGGTCCCGATCACAAGCCAGTACCCGAGAGATCTGGTCGAGGGAAAGCTCCATCGTGTAATAGAGCAGAAGCACCGCACGATAGCCTAGCGGAACCGATGCAACCGCCAGTTCTGTTGCTTTCTTTTCCGACGTATCGACCGCCTCCTCCGGGCTCCCAGGCAGCGGGACGCCAAATCCCGCAGACCGCGGTGGCTCATTTGCGATTCGAGCCATGTGGGTCACACACATCTGGTGCACCACACTCGTCAGAGATTCCCGAAAGCTATCCTCCGGCTTCCATACCCGAAGCACCAGGCCCGCAAAGGCCTCGATACAAATGTCTTCTGCCACATCTCTGCGGCCACACATCCGCCAGACATAGGCAATGACCGAGTCTCGATAACGATCGAACAACCAGAGAAACGGCGCCCGATCTCCTTTCTTGAAGGCTTCAAGAAGTACCTCGTCGGGTTCTTCCGGCGTAGCCTTGCGCGTCATGAAGAGCGACATCAACGCCTTGTCTCCCTTTTTACGCGAGCCAACAGGCCCCGCAGCCGTCCTGCCCGCACCGGGTCTCGAGACCGGACCTGGCTCGTGGTCGTCGAAGCGTCCACCCGCATCGGCACCACAACCGGCTCCGAACCCGCTGCGCGAATCAACGCTTCGATATCGTCGTCTGTGCGGATTCCCGGGCCAAACAACTCCTTCGCACCTGACTCTACCGCATCCCCTGCGGCCGGCCAGACCCAGTCTGAGATGCTCAGGTCGCTCAGTGGCTCCTCCTGGTCCCCCTCCCGAACCACCGGATCCAAATCACGCCCGTCTACCACCTTCCGGCTCTCAAGCTTTCCAGCGCGAAAGAGCGCATGCCCACCCGCACCGCGCTCTTCATCGTAGAACAGGTACACAGCCAATCCATGTTGCTCCGAGAGCGCCACGGCCAACTGAAGCTCCGGATCATCCGCATGTGGCCATTCCAGCTGATCCATCAACACCAGCCCAGCTTTTTCGAAAAGCTCCACACCCACATGGGAATAGGCCGTACCCTTATGTTCACCATGGCCCACGCGAACCTCTCCACACCCATTCTGCCCATCCTCAGCGCCCGCGGAGGAAAGCAGTGCTCCCACTTCCTTTTGAGAAACATGACCGGGAATAAACAGGCCCGTGTTGCGATCTGACATACAACAAGCGTATCTCATATAGAAGCAGGCCTTACTCCTTTGCACTACACACCCCCCTTACTACGAGCCCTATTTACGGTGTTCCTCGGCTGCACTCCGACGGAGGACAAGGCCCTTCCTTACCTGGATTCAGGCGGGTCCGAGACGGACTCCAGTACCGACACCGCCGCCTCAAACACACCTACAGGATGTGTTCGTGGCACCATGCGGACCTTCAGTAATGGTGCAGCACTGGCCAACGGGCCAGTTCGCGCATTCACACATCCACCCTGCGTGCTCCGCACCGAAACCGAGACCAATCCAGACGGAAGCTGGTGCCTGGATGAAATCCCCGTAGGCAAGAGTGTAGAAATACAAGTCCTGTTCGATGACCGCTGTGCCTGGTGGCATGCGCAGGAAATGCCTCCAGTACCGGCAGGCTCCTGCGAAGAGCCAGAAACATGCCGTGAGATGGAGACCTGGTATGAGTGTTACCCAGTAGGTGGAACCGCAAGTTGTCTTTGATAGAGTGATTCACACCACGGGTTACACTAAGACTCCCTTCTCCTCTCCAGCCCTCATTCTCCTCTCATGCTCGTCCTTGGCATCGATCCCGGGTGCACCTCCACAGGTTTCGGCTTGGTGCGACGCAGTCGCGGCCGCTACCTTTTGGTGGACTCAGGCGCTATTCGAACTCGTGCTTCCGAGCCTATGGAGTCCCGACTCGCCACCATTTTCGCCGGGTTGGAGGCTGCGATTCTGCGTAACCGTCCCGATGTTTGTGCCATCGAGGCGATCTTCAAACACAAATCATCCGAGTCGGCTTTGAAGCTCGGCCAGGCCCGGGGAGTCGCGCTGCTGGCCGCGGCGCAATCGGATTTGCAGGTCTTCGACTACAACGCGATGACCGTCAAGAAATCTGTCACCGGAAGCGGTCGGGCAGACAAGACCCAGATGAGCCGGGTAGTGCAGATGCTGGTGGGCCAAGAGGTCAATGCACCACACGATGCCACCGACGCCATCGCCATCGCGATTACCCATATCGCACATGCTGCCCATCATGCTGCTTTGGAGAAACTCGCGTGATCGCAAGACTTACTGGGGAAATCGCACACATCGCGGCCGACCGCGTAATTATCGACGTTGCCGGCGTTGGCTATGTGGCGCAGATGGGCGCACTACAGCTCCAATCCCTGGAAGCCGGCAGCACCATCACCCTCCATGTGTCCACGCAGTTTCAGAAAGAAGCCATTCAGCTCTATGCGTTTTCGAGCCTGGCGGAACAGGAGATATTTGAACAGCTCATCAGCGTACCCAACATCGGCCCCAAACTGGGCCTGGCCTTGCTCGGACACCTCTCTCTTGAGCAACTCACACAGGCCATTGAATCCCAAGACACGAACACACTTGCGTCAACTCCTGGTGTGGGCAAGCGCACGGCACAGCGCATCGCCATGGAACTCCAAGGAAAGCTCCCCACAGCATTTCTTCCAACCCCTGCCGGCGGTACTGCCGCCCTTGCCGGTACCACCGACGCCCTCCCCCTCGCCTTGGCCCAGCTCGGATATCGAAAGAGTGAGATCGATAAGGCCGTGAGCGGTCTGGGTGAATATGGTTTGACCGACGCCA
Organism: Myxococcota bacterium; assembly: GCA_036337845.1. Classification (GTDB taxonomy): domain Bacteria; phylum Myxococcota_A; class UBA796; order UBA796; family CAJQPC01; genus JAYZDK01. Next base: position 11,415 of record JAYZDK010000090.1, read on the forward strand.
CCCTGGAAGAGCGCCTGTCCGCTTCCCTCAAGATTCTTTCTGGAGCCGCCCCATGAGCCGCGTCCTCGACCCCGAGACCGATGAGGAACAAGAACCGCTCGACCCAGCGCTTCGGCCGCGCAATCTCGACGAATACGTCGGACAAGAGCGCATCAAAGAAAATCTGCGGATTTATATTCGGGCAGCGCTTCAACGAGGTGAGGCCCTCGACCACATCTTGTTGGCCGGGCCTCCCGGCCTCGGCAAAACCTCGTTGGCCTACATCGTTGCCGAAGAACTCGGCGTGGAGCTCAGGACGGCAAGTGGGCCCACCTTGGAGCGCGGTGGCGACCTCGCAGCCATCCTAAACAACATGCAAGCCCGTGAAGTCTTGTTTATCGACGAGATTCACCGGCTCAATCGCGCCGTCGAAGAGGTGCTCTACCCAGCCATGGAGGACTACCAAATTGACATGGTCTTAGGCACAGGCCCCGGTGCGCAGTCTGTGCGCCTGCCACTGCCGCCATTCACTCTGGTGGGCGCCACGACGCGCGCAGGCCTGCTCACCTCTCCTCTGAGGGCGAGGTTTGGAATTCAGTGCGCCCTGGATTTCTACAATCCTGAGGAACTGAAGATCATCATCGATCGCTCCGCCGACCGGCTGAAGATCTCCATTGACCCATCCGCATCTGCCGAACTCGCTCGACGTTCGCGCGGCACCCCCCGCATCGCCAATCGGCTCCTCCGCCGTGTCCGGGATTATGCCGAGGTAGAAGGCACTGGAAATATCGACCTGGCCATCACCCGATCGGCTTTGGAGCGCCTTGAAGTGGACGAACAAGGACTCGACGGAATGGACCTCCGCATCCTGAAGGCCGTGGTTGAGAAGTTTGACGGCGGCCCCGTCGGGCTGTCGAACCTCTCTGCGGCCATCGGTGAAGAACAAGACACCATCGAAGAAGTCTACGAGCCCTTCCTCATTCAGCAGGGCTTTATTCAGCGCACGCCACGAGGCCGAGTCATCACCTCCAGGGGTCTCAAGCACCTTGGAGTCGACCGTCCGCCCCCCGTAGGCGCCGATCAAGAGGCCTTGTTCTGAATGGTAGGCATCACGGCACTGCTCGTCGCCTGTAGCACCTCGGTGCATATGCCTCGCATTGAGATCCAAGTGGCCCACAAACCGATTGAAGTCGAAGTAGCCGACGACCCCACCAAACGAGCCACCGGACTCATGTATCGAAAGACCCTGGAAACCGACTCCGGGATGCTCTTCATCTATCCAACCGCAGACATTCGCAGCTTCTGGATGGAAAACACATCCCTTCCGCTGTCCATTGCGTTTATCGACAGTGAAGGCGTAATCGTCAATATCGAGAAGTTGAAGCCGTACGACCGCACCAGCGTACTCTCCAAAGGCAACGCCCTGTATGCATTGGAAATGAACCGTGGCTGGTTTGCAAAACATGGGATTGAGCCAGGCGGCACGGTTCAAGGCCTCCCAGCGGCAGCCCCCCGATAGGCCCCGTGCAGCCACAAGCCACTCTGCGAGCGCCTGTGTCTATCAAAGGACTGGGCCTCCACACCGGGGCAGCCTGTCAGGTCCGATTACTGCCCGCTCCGATCGACCAAGGGCGAGTCTTCTGCCGCACCGACCTCGCCGGCCACCCTGAAGTCACCGCTCATCTTGATTCGGTGGTCCAGACCACTTTCGCCACTACCCTTGCCAAGGGAGAGGCCCGAGTAGGCACCGTAGAACATCTACTGGCCGCCTTGCATGCTCTGAGCATCGACAACCTGCGAATCGAAATCGACGGCCCAGAACTCCCAGCACTGGATGGATCGTCGCAGCCCTGGGTGGAGGTTCTGGACCAGGGAGGCATCGCCGCCCAACCAGCCCCACAAAGACCCTTGCGACCCACTCGACACATCGAGGTCCGGGATGGCGACCGTGTCATGTCCATTGAGCCAGCCGAGCAATTGAGCCTGGAGGTGGAAGTGGACTATCCACACCCACAAGTCGGACAGCAACGGCTCTCCTTCCAGGTGGAAAGCCAAGCTTTTCGAGCACATCTGGCATGGGCACGTACATTTGGATTTGCCTCGGAGCTCGAAACCTTGCGTCGGCAAGGCCTCATTTTGGGAGGCAGCCTGGACAATGCCGTGGTCTACGACGCAGAAGGGCTCTTGAACACAGAGGGGTTGCGGGCCCCGGATGAAATCGTGCGCCACAAAACTCTCGACATCATCGGTGACCTATCTTTACTAGGCCAACCACTGCAGGCGCACATCGTGGCCGTGCGCCCGGGGCACACCATGACCATTGCGCTGCTCAAGGCGCTCACAGCAGATCCGAAAAACCTGCAGTCAACTGACTAAAGCGGCCCGTCAGCCGCTCAACACCGCTACTTCTTGGGTTGCGGCTTAGGACGGGGCGAGGGGCGCCACTGCATGATGAACTCCTAGGGATTTCTGGACAGGAAAATGTTTCCCGTTGGGTCATATCTTGGGTTGTGGGTTTGTGCCTGTCAAGTCGCTTTCACGCTTGGGCACAGAACAGCCGGTTTCAGCTTCGATCACACCCCCACCCCAAGGCCAAAAGACTCAGAGAGCTTCAACGCCCATCCACCACGAACCCAGCCCTGCACCAGACTCACACCAGATTTACGGCCCCTCTATCTCTTTTCCCGCCCCCCCCTGAGGGTCAGCCCAGGCCACGGTGCAATCCCCAACTGCACCGTACTCAACATGCAGCTTCCACGGAGGCTGGAAGCACCATGCGATTGCCCAACACCGATGAACCCCTACTACCCCAGTCCGGATGTAGGAGAAGACACCATTGAGCCCACCGGCAAATACCCGTACACTTCAGCGCCTGCAGAAGACTGACTCACACATACTCTGCCCCCAAGAGCCGTGTCAGGATTCGAGCCAAACTTCAGGGTGTGTACCCGAACTCATCGAAATCACGACGATAATAGCGAACAAGCCGCTCCCGTAGCGCGTCCTCCATGGGACCTGGCGGCTGACTGCGCACATTCATCCTCAGTAGGAGCTGTGGCAGCCCCAACTGGCTGCGCAACCGCTGAATCTCGGGTTTTGGGTCTTCGAATCGAATCAGGAAGTCAGGGGGACACTCCGAGTCCATATGGAAGGTGTACTTCCACTGAGGAGCAATCACATACGGACAATGCGTCGTCATCGTCTCGAAATACCGCTCCATCGTCCATTCCTTCAGGTCGGGAAAACGCGTCAGATATCCACCGTCGTAGTCCGATCGACAGTGGAAATGAAAGCTCGACACAAACCGTTCGATCGGATGACGGACGGCCACGATGGTGGTGGCTTCCTCCCAGACCCGTTTGCTCACCATGACCGTTGGAAAGCGATGGTCCGCATTGTCCGTAGGCAGCCCCAGCAGGTTCTTCAAGCTCGTCCCCATGACCTTCGGGTTGTGAACAAACACCAACCCCCGTGCGAGATCCACGTTCAATCCTTGATTGAGAACCATCAGATTGCCCGCACTGACCTGGTTGCGAATCACGGTCATGAGGTCCCGTGCGCGATTTTGAGCAGCTTGTCCCATTAGGGCATTCTCCTTCGCAGAACTACCGCAGACGTACTGGTGGCCTGCAGTTCAATCTTCTTCATCGGACCGGACCCTCCTGCCTTGAGGTTTGTGAATGACCTTGCCGACTCCCCCAGAAGCTTCTACGAGAACCCCATGAGTCTCTGTGAAGCGAAAACACCAGAGGGTGAGCCCATCCCCATCGCGGGAGACGCACCGTACCCATGTGAAAACCTCCATTCCGTGGCGGGGCTCTCCTTTCGACTCCCGTGTGGTGATCCCCGCCTGGAACCCATCCATTTCGGTGGTTCGGCAAGCTCCCCTCCCCTGGACAACCTGGTGGGCATGGTCGCAGCTTGGGGCATTGAAAATGACTGGCTGGATTTTCTAGACCCCAACGCGCCCAACCACCACGAGTCTATGCTGGAGCGCGACCTCTATCTCCAACATTGGAAGGACTTCCTTCCAACGCAGGGCCGTGTCCTGGACCTAGGCGGGGGGATCGGCCGATTTACCAGATGGTTGGTGGGCCAGGGCCTGGAGGTAGAACTCGTCGACCCCGATCTCCGAAGCCTCTGGCGAGCCGTACAGCACGCTTCGGGCACCCCCGGCCGACTCGACGTGCACTGGTCTACCGGAGAGCACCTTCCAGAAATCGCGCCAGTGGATGTCGCCATAGCCGCCGAGGTGCTCTGCTATACGGAAGACCCTCGCCGCATCCTGAACAACATCGCGAAGGCGCTTGTCCCCGGCGGACTTCTGCTGCTTTCCGTAGAAGCACGCTGGGGTTGGGCAAGCTCGTTGGATGTAGCTCCCGACACGCTGGATGCACTCATGAGCGATGGAATCGTCCATGTTCCCGGAGACCGCTGGATCAAGACCTATGAAAAACCTGAGCTTGAGTCCCTGCTCTCAGACTGGGAAATTCTTTCTTTGCTCCCCACCCACTACGTGTCCTCTGGCCCATTCGAAGCAGCTGCGGGAGACATGAACCTACAAAAGGTTCTGGCCTGGGAGCAGGACCTTCGCGGCTTGGAACAAACCCGACACCTCAATCGGGCCTGGACCGCAGTGGCACGCGCACCTTGGTCCGGGTAGGCTCTCCGCATGCGAGTGATGTTAATCCAGCCACCCCGATGCTATTGGCCGTACACCTCTGAAGGAGACAACTTCCTCCTTCAGCAAGCGCTACCGGCTCTGGGTGCCGTGGCCCTGGAAGAAGGTCACGAAGTACAAATCATCGACTGCATGCCGACACATACCGGCTGGAAGACGCTCTACGATCGCGTACGTGACTTCAAACCACATGTGATCGGCTGTGGTGAAAACCATGCCCTTTACGCAAGCGAAGCGCTGCGTTTCTTTCGGCTTTGCCGCGAAGCCGCACCGGAGGCCATTACCGTGGCTGGCGGAGGACACTTCACCAACCTCGCTCATCGCTACGCCAACCACGAAGACATCGATCTGATCTGTATTGGTGAAGGCGAGGAAACGTT
>JAYZDK010000091.1:0-6037 GCA_036337845.1 Myxococcota bacterium
TCCAACGCATAGAGTGCATCCGCTATCTCAGCCCCAACCTGTGCCAACTCAGGTGCAGTCAGTGGATCAAGCTCGCTGAGCAGGGCACCGGCCGGACGCGACTCCAACCAGACCCGCTCCCCTTCCAGGCGCCCGGTATGAAGCACCCGGCCCAAACAGGGGTGCTGCGGAAAGCGAGTGGGCTGTGGTCCGCGCCACAAGCTCATTCTCAAATCCGGCCCTTGGGCAGCCACCACCTCCTGTCCGCTGTCCGGGTATTCCCGAACCACCTTCAAATTGAGGTGCTCAATCGACACTTCCAACCTCTTCCAGTCCCTGGGGCAACGGCTCAAAGAGCGGAGAAGCCTCGGGGGGGTCTTCCGGCAGACTGAACGTTTCGAGCACGGCCTGCCAGGCTGTAGTCACACTCAGTGGTGCAGTGAAGGGAGCCTCCAGGCTCAACTGGACAACATGTTCAGGAATACGGGTAATCACAGTGGTATACAGCCGCTCATGAGGCCCGTGATAGCGGCGCACAACCGTGGCCCAGGCTTCTCGACCATCCAGCTCGATGGTGTTGCTACCCAGCAACTCCGAGTGAAAGCCTCGTAGGTAGGCGCTACTCATTGAAAGGGTGTCCGCAAGGATGTCCAGTGGCACTGCACGGCTCTTGTGATTCTCTGGAATCAAGTGCGCCTGAACTGTACAACAACCATCCGGAGACCTCAGGACAACCATCTGATTGCCCAGGAAACGGCGATTTTTCACCACTTCCCAACGGGCGGGTATCTCGAGCGACATACGCCCCAGAAGCCCCTGGTCTGAGACCTCCACCGCATGGGGACAACCCAGGAGAAGCATGAACCATCCAAGCCCCACGCTCAATCCCCAGACGGTCGCACCCGTGGGCGGGCAGGGAGCCGAAAACGGTCGATCTCCACATTCGACGAAGTCACAAATCGAATGATCATTTCTTCGGCTGTGGCCTCCACCAACAGGGCTCCATTTTCCTTGTTGAATCGCACCTGACTTCCCGAAATGGGCTCTCGGAATCGATAGGGCCCACGCCCCCCAAGCCCATTGACCAGATACGTCAACCCATCCACCTCAATGCGTTCGTAAGTGTGGTCATGGCCCGCGATGACGAGGTCCGCCCCCCAAGCCTTGTAAGGCCACTGCATGACCTTCTGAGACCCGTGACGCCCTGATGAAAACGGCGGGTGATGCATGATCACCACCCGAAAGGCCGCATCACTGGCCGCCAGCACAACTCGCAGCCAGCGAGCCTGTATGGAGTCCGAATCAATACCATCGGGTTCATGGGGATCCGAGTCGATGATAAAGAAGGCCACCGGCCCACGTTCCACCGTGTAGTAGCGCTCGTTGCCCGGTAGCTGAAAATACTCTTCGTATGGCTGAATATTTCCCAGCATCCAGTCGTGATTTCCAAGCGCCGGAAAGAACCGATTTTCGGCGGCACCTGGGCCATGCCTGCCCTTATACGGATGGATGTACTCCGAATAGAACGCTCCGATATTGGAATCAATCGTATAGGAGGCACCCACCGGGTAGTTGTTGTCACCCGCAGTCAGAACCACCTGGGGTTCCCACTTGGCGATCATCCTGGCCACACCGGCTTCGTCCTCATCCCCGGTTCCATAATCTCCAACCACCGCGAACCGAATGGATTCAGGAGACTGGGAGCGGATGATTTCAGCAATGGGATCGCTCGTTGTCGGCGATGCGCTTGCAGAAAACGGCGCTTCCTGACCCCCACAGGACAGCAACACACTGAAGACCACCGCCGAATGTACGGACTGTATTCTCACGGAGAGAACTCTCTATACCGCACAATCCACATGGTCATGACTCCCTCGAAGAGGCCTGCCTCTGTAGTATCACCTCTCCGCCTAAAGAAAGCACAGCAGGTTCCGGAACAGGAGAGTACTGTTGCGGAGTGGCTCGATTAATCCTTCAAAAAGGGGAACATTCCCTGCTGGAATTTCCTCTGCGTGGTGCACACGTAGCAGTTGGCCGTTCCGACACCTGCGATCTCGTCGTACCTTCAGTTGAGGTGAGCAGAACACACTTCATGATGCGGGCCTCCGAGCATGGGTGGACACTGGTAGACCGTAGCCGTCACGGCACCCGAATCAACGGTTCATTCGTACAAAGCCCCACCCCACTGAGCCACGGCCAAAGAATCGAGCTTGCCAATTACACGCTGCTCTACGTCGACGAGCCACCCGAAACCGAAGAAAGAACCTGCACCGACGCAGGCACCCACGACCAGCAACCCGCTGGACCCCTGTCTTGTTTTGGAAGCATGGTGGGCCGGAGTGAGAGCAGTCAGAGGATATTCGAATCGCTCCGCCGCATGGCAGCCCATGACGCAACGATCCTGCTCGTGGGTGAATCCGGAACGGGGAAAGAACTCGCTGCTCGAGGAGTCCACGACGCCAGCCCCAGACAGCCCGGGCCCTTCATCGCTGTGAACTGCGGCGGCCTTGCAGAAGGCCTCGTGGAATCGGAACTATTCGGGCACGAAAAAGGCGCGTTCACAAGTGCACATCGTCGACGCAAAGGGGCCTTTGAGCAGGCCGATGGGGGCACCTTGTTTCTCGACGAAATTGGGGAGTTGCCACTGCCCGCCCAGGCCAAGCTCCTGCGGGTTCTGGAATCCGGTGAAGTTCGACCCGTCGGGTGTGACGACACCCTCCATCCTTCCGTTCGCGTGGTAGCAGCCACCAATCGAAACCTGTTCGAAGAAATGGAACAGGGCCGGTTTCGAGCAGACCTGTTCTTTCGGTTGGCCGTACTCATGGTTCGCATTCCGCCTCTTCGCGAGCGCATGGAGGATTTGGCACCCGCTGCAGAAGCCATCGGAAGTGAGATTGGAGACGCGCTGGAGATCAGCCGGGCTGCAATGGATGTTCTGGCCACCCACGATTTTCCAGGCAACTTCAGAGAACTCAGAAATGTCCTCACCCGAGCCTTTGTCCTTGGGGGGTCCAATATTCAGCCAGAGTCCCTGGTTCTGAGCCCCTGGGAGAAGGCAACACCCTCCACAGCCCCCCCCAGTGCAGCCCGCACACGGCTAGCGAATGCGGAGCGGCGGATGATTATCGATTCGCTCAAACGCCATCGAGGCAATCGGTCCGCTGTTGCGCGAGAGCTCGGAATGGCCCGCTCAACGCTGCACTACAAGCTACAGCGACACCAGATCCAACCCACTCAATCGCAGTCGTAGACGTCCATGCAGGTGCCAGGCAACAAGGCCAGGCCCGGCACCATGGCCGCATCGCAGTTCAGCTCTTCGAGCTGTCCCACACACTCTCGAGCAATGGAAGAGTCATAGAGGCAATCATCCTCTTCTAAGAAGGTCGTTCCACCACCTTCTTCAATGCACTCGCCTGCATCATCCCAGCCCGTCACCAGTTCCAGTAGGGCAAGAGCGTCGTCATCTCCCTCCAGGCATTCAAAAAAATGATTGCAGTAGGCTGCTGTCACGTCCTTCTCAAAGCGAGACTCCGGGTAGCACCCCACTCCCAAGACCAGAAACAAAACCAGTTGACGCATGGCTCCTCCATTGGCCCTCGCGCTTATCCAGACCCGCCGAGACGGGCAACGACGTCCCACTAGTGACACGCATGTCTCAATTTTCTTGACACGCACACCCCACCCACGTTGCACACCGGCTCAAGTGAGCATCCCCATGATTCTCGAAAACCCACCTTTGGAGCGAATATCCCCACAAAAACATTCTCTTGACATGAAAAGAGCACGCCTGGCATGGAACTTGCTGTTAATCGCCGTATCCCCGTTTATTTGTTGGGATTTATAGCCCTATATAGAGAGGTCGATATGCAAACCATGATCGAAATACTACCAACCACGGTAGCTTGTGCCTCCCTGGTGGTGATGTTCTTCGCCGCCGCCTACGTCCTGCCCAGTCATTAGTCGAAAACGCCTGAAAAACAGGCGAGACGTCCGCGAAGCCCCCATGCCGTATCTCCGGCGCGGGGGCTTTTTCTTTTCAGGGGGTCAACAGCAAATACGCACGGCCGGCTCCCTCGAGCGCTCGGTCCTGCTCCATGGGGGCCCCGACCATGAAATCCACGCGACCATCTCCGTTCACATCACCCAATCCGGCAACGGCACGCCCTGCCCCCATCCAGTCCCCCGCTCCATCGAACACATAATCGGCCTCCGAAGCCTGAAGAAGGCCCGGTTCCCCCAAGAGCCCTCCCATAAACAGATAGGCCGCGCCACCACCGGACTCTCCACCACCGGGACTGTGGCGAAACGCCCCCAGAAGCAGATCTGAAACCCCATCGAGATCCACATCTCCTACCCCCGTCACACTAATCCCAAGCGCATCACCTAGGGCCTCCCCCTCAAACCGGTAGTCCGCCTCGGTAACCGAGCGGGTTCCCGTTTCCCCAAGCGACTGACTGAGCACCAGGTAAGCGCGGCCCGTGCCCTCGATTTCCATTTCGTCGTACTGCGCTCCCAAAATCAAATCCGCCCGACCATCACCATCTACATCCCCCACAGCATCGCCTACGCAGCAAAGATCACCAGATAGCTCACCGATAAATCGATAGTCGGCATTATCGAGTGGCATGGCTGCGGTGGAGTTCAGCAGCGTAGAAGCCAACACCGCATAGGCCGCTCCAGCGTTGTAGCCGGCCGCATCATTCCACTTGGCTCCCACAAAGAGATCTTCCAGCCCATCTCCATCCAAATCTCCCACAATGGACACATCGAACCCGGAGTTGTCGCCATCCGACTGCCCCACCAAGGAAAAGTCGGAGTCCGCTACGTTGTGCACGCCAGGAGTCAGCGAAGCTCCGCGCACAAGGTAGGTCTTCCCCGCACTCAGCCCCGACTCGTCATTGCCATAGGAACCCATCAGGAGGTCCTGAATGCCATCCCCATCGACATCTCCACGTCCGGATATTCCATGGCCCAAGCGATCGAAGTCTGCTTCTCCAACGAACCGATGTTCCACACGGGTGAGGTCCACCAACCGGTTTTCCTCCAGGCCCGAAAGCTCGGAAGCCGCCACCAGATAGACCGTTCCCCGGTCAATGCCTGAAGCTGCATCCACGTAGGCAGACAACGCAAAATCAGCCAAACCATCCTGGTCGAAATCCCCCATCGGACTGCTGCAGTGGCCGAGAAGATCCTGATCGCTTTCTGCTGGAAAGACGTAATCGGCAGTGGAGAGAGACTGCTGACCAGGCTCTCCTAGGCTGCCCCCCATCAGAAGATACGCCCGACCGGCATCCTGCCCACCATCTGCGCTGCTATCCGCTGTCACCATGAAGTCGTCCAAGCCGTCTCCATCCACATCACCGAGGCCCGACACATGAAAGCCCGCCTTGTCTCCAGCCGACTCACCCACGAACGTGTAGTCCGCATCGGACAGGGAAACTTCTCTCTCCGACCAACCGTGAAACACCACCGTTTCAAGGCCCGTTTCAAGACCCGTCTCACACACCCCATCGCCCCGGCAGGGATCCGACTTACCCTCACAGCCCGCCAGAACTCCCAGAACCATGGCCTGTAGAACGAACACCGTCACCCAATGAACCTCATGCCTACAACATGACACGAGAACTCACCCGCCGCCGTGAAGCAGCCCCTGCTCCCGAACCCATTTCGCAACTTCCTGAGCATAAAGCGCGTAGCCCTGGGCATCGGGGTGTCCTCCATCGAAGAAGTAGGGCTCGTGCACATTTGCATCGGCATCAAAATACTCCAGAATCCCAACCGCCATTCCATGGGGGCTGTTGGGATATTCAGCAACGGCCCTGCGATCCGGCAGCTGAACCAGGCGCTGCGTTCTGCCATCACGCTGCAACAAGACCGCCACTTCTGAGGGCTGCTGAGGAACATAGCGGAGCTGGGCACCTCGAAAGGCCGGGGTCAGGTCCAACAACGGCGTCGGAGCCACAGCAGCTCGCGCCCGCTGAGCGTCGGCTTCCACCGCTGGCTGGCCATCCCCGTCGCCCCCCCAGCCCATATGCGGAAGCTCCCGAACGATGTCCTG
>JAYZDK010000092.1:0-6600 GCA_036337845.1 Myxococcota bacterium
CCATTCTTGAGCACGTATCTGGCACGACCTTGCTGGGGGAATCCGAGCTGGGTGTGACCAGCACGGCGGTGCGTCTCGCCGTGGCCGAGCTGCCCCTGAGCATCAGCGTCTACACCGACTGCCTTAAGGCCTACCTGGCTCGGGTCGACCCGGTGACGCCCACCTCGGCCGACCCACTGCTTCCTCTGGAGCAGCCCATCGATTCACTGACGGCCACCATCGACCACAAGTTCATGCAAGAGCTCCCCGCAGCCGAGCTGACCGCACACCCGGGCCACATCGACTTTCCCGGAAGCATGGATGCATCTGCCCAGCCAACCACCACAAACATCGAGGTAAACGCCTCCTATGTGGGCCGGGCCAGTGAATACATTTATTCCAATGCAGGCAGTCCCCGTTGGGAAAGCACCGGCTTATACGTCGCTGCTGGCGAGGCCATCTCGGTAGAAGCTCCCAGTGAAGCCGTTGGAGTGGGCATCGATCTCTTTGTTGGGAGTCATTCAGACACCTTGTGGCACCTCGAAACAATCGAGCGGCTTCCCGCCATCACCCGAGCGTGGCCAATCGAAGACACCACCATCCAAATCGCCAGCGCAACAGGCGGCCTACTTTACGTACGCATCCCTGCAGGAACCGATCTAGGCACACTAGGCCTTGGAGTTGAGGGTGCCTATAGCGCACCCATGTATGTGCACCAGAACACGTCATTGGAAGACTGGCAGAACGTAGAACGCCTACACAAAGCGCCCTGGGCCGAACTGGTCAGCGACACACTTGTACTGACGCTTCCGTCCGACTCGATTCGAGCCCTGGATGACCCCTCCGCACTCATGGATTTCTGGGAGGCTGTACAAGACGCCAACGCCACACTGGAGGGGATTTCCACAGACCGGGACCGCGCGGAACGCATCGTGCTGGACCAACAAATCAGCGCTGGCTGGCTACACTCCGGCTACCCCATCATGGGCTACACCTCCAATGCCGGTGATCTCACCGACCTGACTCATTTAGAAACCGAGGGAGACTGGGGCCCCTTTCATGAACTGGGTCACAACTACCAGTGGTCGCACTGGGTCCTGCCGGGCACCACGGAAACCACCTGCAACCTGTTTTCTGTCTATGTGATGGAAGAAGTTGTGGGTGTCGATATGGGCGCCGGACATTCCGCAATCTCCGATGCCGAACGACAAACTCGACTTCAGGACTACCTCGACAACGGAGCCGACTTTGCCAACGATTGGAGTGTATGGACGGCGCTGGAAACCTATCTCCAGCTTCAGGAAGCCTTTGGCTGGGAGTTCTACACCTCCCTCTTTACGACCTACCGGGACGACGCCATTCAAGCCAACTCCGACTCGGAGCGCATCGAAACCTGGATTCGGCTCTCCTCGGCAGCCAGCAATCGCAACCTCGGCCCGTTCTACAAAGCCTGGGGCTTTCCGATGAGCGCAAGCCTGGAAAACGAACTCTCCGCCTATCCATCATGGGCCGAAGACCCCATGGCACCCTGACCGACGACTACTCGTTCGACTCCGCCTCTCGATTCAAGTCGATCACGTTCCAGGTATTGAAGCCGTGGTTGTGCAGATGCAACCCCAATGGCGTGCCCGCTGGTGCATCCACATCAATCTCGAAATCGGGCAACACAATCCCGGCATCCATCGGAATCGGCACCCACTCCTCCCACACCAGCTCCCCCGCCAGAAAATACGCCAGGTGAGCTTCGGCCTCTTCAGTTGCGCTGAGGTACTGGTGCCAGATTCGGCCGGTCACCCGATCCCCCACAACCAGGTCATGGAGCAAGGGCTGCACCATCGCGATGTAGTTGCACAGAGAAGTATCCACCTCCAACGATGGCTCTCCCCCGATGGTTTCCAGCGACCAGCCCTCTTCCGGACAGACCACCTCTTCTGGGCGATCCGAGGCGGGATCTTCACTCGCCTCCACAACCTCCCAAGCCTCCGCGTCAATCAGCCCCACCTCGGGCCGCAACTCCGGCTCTTCACCAGCCCCCTCACATCCCTGAGCGCATAACAGACCCAAAGATCCAGACAGCCAAAGCACTGAGAAGGATTGCTTCAAGACACGTTCTCCAACACTTGGATACCATGAACGCCCCAACCCCACATCTCGACAGGAAAACTCATGCGAAATGCCCCCTGGCTGTTGCTCTTCACCGTTCTCCCCTGGAACTCCGCAGCAGCCCAAGCGCCAATCCTCTCCTCGGCAGGAGCCACAGCCGAACATCCGGTAACCGTCAATACGGCCGAATCCCATCGCATCGCTCCCAGCGGATTGGCCACGTTAGAGCCCCTGGCCCTAGGCGAGAACGCCTTCCTGGCATTTCTCCAGATGGGAGCCGGCGCTACCGTGCCCGAACACCAGGATGCCACCGAGGAATACATCGTGATCCTTGAAGGCGGCGGCACGCTTACCCTGGACGGCACCCCCCATGCCTTGGTCCCCGGCTCCGTGGTGTATATGCGCCCCAATGCGAAAGTGGCCTACACAAATGGCCCCAATCCCACACGCGCCATCCAGGTCTTTGCCGGTCCCGAACCGGCACAGAAATACCAGGCTTGGACACCCAAGCTCAAGCAAAGCGACGGGCAATGACCTCGCACCGAGCGAGATAGGCACCCCCAAACAACAGCACATGATTGAGCAGGTGATACAGGTTGAGCAGGTCTTCCCGCTCCTGCCAGTCCAGTGGAAGTGGCCAGGCTTCTTGATAGGCCCGATAAAACTCCGGGTCAAAGCCGCCAAACAGACCCGTCATCGCAAGGTCGGCTTCTCGTGACCCATAGTAGGTAGCGGGGTCAAAGAGCACCGGCTGGCCCCTAGAGTCCGGGGCGACATTTCCCGACCATAGATCACCATGGAGCAGTGATGGCCCTTCTTCCGGCTCTGGCAAGAGCGAGTCCATCCGCGCACAAATCGCGTGAAGGTCGGCGGAGAGACCCTCCGAGAGCAGTCCTGCATCCTGGCAGTAGCGATGCAGTGGAACAATGCGGTGGTCACGAAAGAAGCTCACCCAGCTCTCCTGCCAGCCATTGAACTGAGGTGTTCGTCCGATAAACCCATGTTCGTCGAAACCATAGGCCTCGGCCGAGCAACGATGAAGCTCGGCAAGCCCCAATCCCAAGGCCCGCCAATACGCTGGCGTGGCCTGCCCAAACTCCACCCACTCAAGCGCCAACACCGGCGGGATTTCCGAGTGACCCAACACCTGCGGGACACGAATCCCGCAGTCCACAGCAGCCAGGCGCTCCAAGCCCATGGCTTCCGCACGCACCCATCCCCGGGGCATGCCCCGGGCAGACTTCACAAACACCTCGGTACCATCCGCCATTACAGCGCGTCTCGGCTGGGCGATGTCGCCTCCCCCCACGGCTTCACCCATACTCACGGCTTGTCCCAAGAGCGCCTGGAGCGCCGACTCCAAGCTCACGATTCCAAGTGCTCCAAGAGACCTTCACAGCCTTGGTGCACCAGGTCAAAAACCCGATCAAACCCTCCCTCATAGTACGGGTCAGGCACATTGTTCGGAGTGCCGGGCCCCGCAAAGTCCAGCAACAATACGACCTTTCCTTCGGCGATTCCCAACTCCAGTAGATCGGAACGGTTCTGTGAGTCCATGGCAACAAACAAGTCGAATACATCTCTGTGCGCTGCTGTGACTGCCATGGACACCTGGCTGCTGATGTCGATGTGGTGCGAACGAGCGATCGCAATCGAGCCACTGTGCGGGGGGTCCCCGTTATGCCAGCTACTCGTGCCCGCGGACTCCACCTGGTACCGATCGGACACGCCCCGGGCTTCCAGAAGATGGCGCATGACTCCCTCGGCGAGGGGCGACCGGCAGATGTTGCCCAAGCACACAAACAAGAGTCGGGTGACACGCTCTTCCATGACCTACCCTCTAAGGCCCCAATGAATGCTACGCTCGCACCCAATGTTTACACTGATCACACTGGGCCTCGCCTGCTCCCCTGCCCCCATGGAAACCCCGCACGCGGAGGAGCCCAGAGAAGCTCCCCCCAGCCTGGCGCCCCCCAGCCTGGAACCTGCTCCTGAACAAGTAATCCCGGCACCTACCAGCCCCCAAGACACCGTGTTCTTTGCGGCTACACCAAGTGGTTGGATAGGTCTCGGTTGTCTCACGGCAAAAGGCACGGCATCTCCGGCCAAGGACTGCGAGTTGGACACCGCCGTGCCCATCGAGCTCGGCAGGCCAAGTGGAGAAAGCTTGCAACTCGAGCCCGCTCAGACCGTGCTCTGTGAGCCTACCGAGGAAACCATTCAAGGCCACCTGCCCATCCCCTCCTCTGGTATGGATCCTCTAGGCTGGTACCCAGCAACCAGCGCCAATCATTGGTTGCCCGCTTCCCGCTCCCAAGTCCGCTCCGACCTGCTCCCCATGATTTCCGCGGCCGGGGAAAAGGGCCTGCATGAGCGAGGGTATCTCTCGCTCCGAGCAAATGACCTCCAGTTCCAGCAAGTCTACCGAGGCGATTTGGAACACAACGGGCGCGAAGATCTGCTCGTAGAGGTCACCGCGCCCCGGGGTGATGAGGATCCGCCAGCATCGGTACTCCTGCTCATCACAGACACAGCCATCCTGCTCGCACCCGAGGGGCTCGATCACAACGGGGCCATCGAACTTGTGGGCAGCTGGGATACCGGTAGCGGTTCCGCTGTCGTACTGCTGCAGACCTTCTGGGCCGGCGGCACCGGGACTCACCTCTTGGGATTCAATGCGGGCAAGCCCACACTACTTGGCCAGTGGGTGTGTGGAACCTAGCGTCGGCGACGCAACAGCAAACCAAGCCCTGCAATTGACAGCCAGGCCCAGTTTTTCGTGGGAGTGCTGCTACAGCCGCACTTGCCCTTCTCATCCGTGCCCGGCTCAACACCGGTGTCCTCTAAATCCGGGTCGGTGTCGTCGTCTGTGTCCGGAACCGTACCGGTGTCCGCAGGCTCGGCATCCGAACCGTCGCAGTCCTCATCCACACCGTTTCCAGGGATGTCTACCGCGTCGGGGTGCACGTCCGCGTTCGCATCATCACAGTCAGCACCCAGGCAGCCCTCCGAGAACCAGCCATCCCCATCCAGGTCACAGCAAATCGCATCATTCCAGCAGTCCGAATCGTCGCAGTCGGCGTTTCCGTCCAAGTCATTGTCATCCCCGTCATCACAATCTTCCGCGCAACCCGTGGAACTGCTCACATCAAAGGCAAGCGTGTAATTGGGACTGTAGAAGGCTCCGTTAGCATCCAAACAGGGGTCGGATGCCACCGGGAGGTGCTCTTCACCCGCGCCGTAGCCTTCGATTACCACGTAGTAGTCCTGGCCTGGAGTGCACTCAAACGTGACTTCATCGTCTACATCGTATGGCGCTGTAGAGCCGTACAGGCAGCCCCCGCTCGGATCGCACGTGGCATCCAGAATGTAGATATCGAGGTCACACGGAAGATCTGTAATCACCATGCGCACAGTCCCCGCGAGCTGGCACCGAAACGAGTACACGTGCTCCGGCGCGACCTGCGCCTGCTCATCGTGGGGTTCCCCGCAGGTGTAGCAAGCATCATCCGCACATTCCCCACCCAGAACACTCTCTGCGGTGTGGTCTATGACTCCCTGGATGTTGGAGGAGCATGTCAAAGCCCCCTGCACTTGAACGTCGGTAGGGCAAGTCGCTTCGGCAACTGAAACACTCATCCAACACAGTACAGCGACAGAAAGCGCACGAAATCCAGCAAACATAGGAAACCTCCAGGCAGTAACCAAGCCCTTGTAACCAGATTGAATCCTTCAGAAGAACCGCAAGCGTTAGGTTCGCCTGTATGCAACGGGCATTTCCCTTCCAAACCCGCTTTGGTACCGGGTGGCTGCACTACGAAGGAGAGCACCTCCTATCTACGTCTCTACCTGAGCTCAAAGGTACGCCACCGACCCCGCCCACAGTCGACTATCCCACAACATTTCAGGCCTACCATGACGCCTTGTTGCACTATTTCGACCACGGCCGTCCCCTGGCGTGCCCAGCCGGCTTTTTTGAGCAAGGATCACGCTTTCGGGCGACTGTCTACCGCATCGTAACCGACATTCCCTGGGGTCAAACGCTCAGCTATGGCGAGGTTGCTGCCGCCGCAGGATCACCTGGAGCCGCTCGCGCAGTCGGGAGCGCCATGGCCGCCAATCGATTCGCTCCATTCATCCCCTGCCATCGCGTGGTTCCCTCAAACGGCGGTCTGGGTGAATACGGCGGAGGCGTAGCCTTGAAAAAAGCCCTGCTGGAGATGGAGGCTGGCTCCAGAAGATTGCGTTAGCGTCCATCGCGCCATTTCAAAGTTCGATCCAGAACAGTTCAGAACTCAGACAGGTGCCACACCCAAAGACTGAAAGGCCTCGAAACCAACCTCTCTCTTCCCACGAGGTGTGGTAGCGTCCGGCCACCGTCCTTCAATGCTTCCGGGAGAACCCCATGTTTCCACGCGTCCTCGTTGCCTCATTCTTGCTCGCCGGTACCCTGGCCTGCGTCGAGAAACCCGACACCGATGTAGATACCAGCAGCCCCGAGGACACCGGGGAGGTGGT
>JAYZDK010000093.1:0-3345 GCA_036337845.1 Myxococcota bacterium
GGGTCTTTCTCTTCACGTAGACCTGCGAGGCCGGGTCCGAGCCCACCAAGACCACAGCCAGCCCAGGTGCACGCGGCAACTCAGCCACCATCGGACGCACCACCTCTTGATTGAGGCGCCGCGAAAGCGCACGACCATCGAGTATTTGGCTCACGTAGATGCCCCCCCACTACTATCGGTGCTGCTATTCGTTTTCTTGGTGGTACTGGCAGAAGCGTTGTCTGCACTGCCCGCCGTTTCCGAGGACCCAGAACTGGAACCAGAAGTACTGCTGGAACCCCCACCCCCAGAGCTACTCTCCGAAACATCCGTGCTGCTCTTGAGCCCATAGTGGTCTTTGTACCAGCCGCTTCCCTTGAGATGAAAGGAAGTAGCAGACACGAGCTTTTTCAGTTTGTCGGCCCCGCACTCCGGACAGTCGGTCAGAAGGGGGTCCGAAAACTTCTGGATGTTCTCGAACTGATGTTCACAGTCCGGACAGGCATATTCGTAAATAGGCATCCTAGCCTCCACTCTCGCGCCCCTTCTAATCAACCCGTCGTACGGGGCAAGCTCTCGGACCGCCCGAGAAGTTAAGAGAGAGCGCGATGACTGCAATGGTGTCCATACTTCTAGTCCTGACAATCGCCCACGCGATTGGGCTGGGTTGCGGATTGGCAATCCTCGCTGTGGAGCGCGGCAAGAGCATTCGTTTGGAGTTGCGAGGCGTTTCGGCCTTCATCCGAGAACTGAGCGCTCACCTGCTTTTTCTCGGCCTCAAACTCGGAGATCGACTTCGACCAGACCCGCTGCGCAGCGCTGACACAGAAGGACTCCGCACTCCCGTTCTGTTGGTTCCAGGCTACGCAGATGGCCGTTCAACGCTAATGCCTCTGGCCTCTTATCTGCGCACGCGTGGATGGGGATGGGTACACATCGCCAATCATTTACCCTTTTCCGCTCCCGTGCCCGACCTTGCCGAATCAGTGGCCCGTGAAGCCCGGAGGCTCCAGGAAACCTCGGGTTCCGACCGAGTAGATATCGTCGCGTTCTCCATGGGTGGAGTGCTCTCCACCTGGGCCATCAACCATCTCAACTGCGCCCAAAGCATCGGCAAGCTCGTGGCCATCGCAACGCCTTTTTCCGGTACCCGAACCGCGGTTTTCGGCATGCGACGTCAAGCCAGCGACCTGCTGCCCGACAGTCAATGCATTCAGGACCTCGGAGCCCCTCAAGTCCCCACCACCGCCATTCGTTCTACGTTCGACACGGTGATACTTCCAGCCTCGAGTGCCCAACTGCCCGAAAACGAGCCGCTGTACACCAACCACCTCGTTCACTGGCATGGCCATCACGCGATGCTCCTGTCCACCGAGGTCTTTGCCCTGATCGCCAGCGCACTGGACACAGACACTTGAGCCTCCACAACGCGCGCGTGTTGGTAGTCACCGGTAAAGGCGGAGTCGGAAAGACGACTCTCACCGCCGCGCTGGCCCTGAGACAAGCCCGTCAGGGTAAACGTATTCTCGTTGCCGAGTTCGGCGGAGCCGCACGAATCCCAGCCCTATTTGGCCTGGAGTCCTCCAGCTACGAACCCCAGCAGCTCGGCGAGAACCTCTATGCACTCTCCCTGACCCCCGAGGCCGCTATTGAGGACTTTGTCGTCCTGAGGCTCAAGTTGCGGTCTCTATATCGCCTGGTTTTCGACAACCGGATGATGCGTCCTTTCCTCGCTGCCGTTCCGGGGCTCCACGACCTCGTACAGCTGGGCAAGCTCTACTACGAAGAGGCTCTGCAAGAACCCGATGGCACTCCCAAGTGGGACCAAATCATTCTGGACGGACCCGCCACCGGCCATGGAATCAACATGCTCCATGCTCCGCGGTCCATGATGGACCTCACTGTGGCCGGCCCATTCCACGAGAACGCCAAGCTGGTCCACACCGTGTTTTCCGACCCCGAGCGCTGCCAAATCGTGGTGGCGGCTCTTCCCCAGGATCTTGTGGTGAACGAAACCCAGGAGCTGGCACACCAACTCGGGGAGTACCGAGCGCAGCTGGGGTTGTGCATCCTCAACGAGGTAGAGCCCAAACCCTTTGCAGAGCTGTCCTGGTGGAAGACTGTCCGGCCCCACCTTGCAGGTCACGGCCTGGAGGAGTCGCTTGCCTGCGTTGATCGGGAGGTCAACCGGGCCATACAAGCCCAAGAGGCCCGCCGACGCCTGGAAACCAACCTGGGCGTAGAAGTCCTGGACCTCCCCCATCTTGAGACCGACGAGATGGGCCTCGAAGAGATCGGAACACTGGCCGAGTTGTTGGAGTCCAGCCTATGAGCTGCCGCATCATCATTTGTTGTGGAGCCGGGGGCGTTGGAAAAACCACGTGTTCCGCCGCTCTCGCCCTGGAGCTCGCAAGACAAGGAGCGCGGGTGGCCGCGTTGACAATCGACCCGGCCAAACGGCTTGCCGACTCACTGGGAATCCGGGCCACTGGCGATCCGCAGCCCGTACCGACCTCTGACTTGAACAGCTGCCAGGGCACCCTGGACGCGATGGTGCTCGACGTCAAGCAAACCTTTGATGGGATTGTGAGCCGTTACGCCGCGAGTCCAGACACTGCAGAAAAGATTCTTGCCAATCACTACTATGGGTTCGTCTCCACAAAGCTTCCGGGTGCTCACGAGTACATGGCCATGGAGCGCTTGTTTCAGCTGTATACAGATGGAGACTACGACTTCATCATTCTCGATACGCCACCGACGAGAAACGCCATGGACTTCCTGACAGCCCCCAGGCGCATGGCGGCCTTGATGGACGATGGAGTCATGGGGGCACTGTCCAGCCAGGGCCACGCAGGCCTGCGCTGGTTCACCCGAGGCTCCTCCACTGCGATCTCGGCCCTATCCAAGCTTGTGGGGTTGAATACCATCACCGACATCACCGAGTTCTTCTCCCTGTTTCGTGACCTCTGGCGAGGCTTTAAAGAACGAAGCCTGGCCGTGGATGGACTCCTGCGCTCGGACGCAACTCGGTTCTTGCTCGTGACCACACCCGCTATTGCCGCGCAAGATGAAGCGGAGGAGTTCATGCTTCTGCTGGCCCGAGAAAAGCTACCCATCGGTGGGGTAATCCTCAACCGTGTGACCCCTCTGCCTACCCACACCGAGCCCCTTGCACCCGAGGATTTTCCGGACAGACCGGCCGAGATTCCCGAGCCCACCTGGGACGCGGTGACCCAGGCCGTAGCGCAGGCGACCAGCCGGGCCCAAGCGCGACACGCCAACGAAAAAGCCACCGTTCAAAGAATGGGAACCCAGGTTTCCAATTCTCCGTGTTGGCACATCCCATTGCAGGAAGAAGAAGTCCGG
>JAYZDK010000094.1:0-28301 GCA_036337845.1 Myxococcota bacterium
CTTTGATACCGATGCCTATGCGAACGACGGAGTGGGGGAGGTTTACGGGGTGGAAACGCTGCTCCGGCTGCAGGCAGAACGCACCGTGGGTCTGGTCGCTTTTACGTGGAGTCGCTCTTCACGGATCGATCGGCCCGGCGAAGAAGAAGAGTTGTTTCGGTATGACCAGCCCTTCACTCTGAACGCGCTGGTGTCCCACGAGTTTGAGCGGGGGTGGCGCCTGGGTGCGAGAGTTCGTGCGAGCTCGGGCTATCCTTATACTCCGGTGGTGAACCGATACTTCGAGCTCGATAGCCGTACGTTTGTTCCTGTATTTGGTGAGAGAAGCTCCAGCAGGCTGCCCAATTTCTTTGCGCTGGACATTCGGATTGACCGAACGAGAACCTTTGAGAAATGGTCACTGGACACCTACCTGGACCTACAAAATGCAACCAACTCGGTCAACCCGGAAGTGATGGCCTGGACCTATGACTATTCAGAGGAGGACCCGGTTCCGAGTAATCCTCTTCTCCCGTCGTTCGGGCTGAGGGCAGAATGGTGATTCTTTGGGGAACATGGATGAGTCTCTTGGGCTGCACTGGTGGTCCCAATCCGGAAACCCTAGTGAGTGAGCTGCGGATTCTGGCGCTGGTCCTTGAACCTCCAGAAGCGATGCCCGGGGAAACGGTTCTGGTAACCGCGCATGTGGCCGACCCCAACGCGGGAGGAGCGGAAATGGCTGGGTGGACCTGTGGTGGGTTCGGGGGGGAGTGTTTGGAGCAGGATCCGGGCCGGATTCGTGTAGCAGAGGGACAGCCTCCACTGTTCACCATGGAGCTTACAGCGCCTTTTGAGGCCACCGGAATCCTGGCGACGGAAGAGGAGTTGGCAGTCTCGGTATGGGGGTTGGCCTGCGAGGTGGGAGCCTGCCCATTGATCGGAGAGCCTGAGCCGACACCAGAAGCTCTTGGGGATCCGGTCGCCAGCCTGGGAGACCTTCCCATGGAGGGAGTAGCGCTGGCTCGCCGGAGCCTTTGGGTGTCCATGCGTGAACCCGAGGTGCGGCGTAAGAACTTGGAGTTCGAACTGCAGTCGGAGCTCCCCGAAGAAGTGGATGCCAGCAAGACGGATGCTCAACAAGAGGTTTCCTTGAAGTTCAGCGTTGGTACCGAAGGGGCGGTCGCCTATGGAGTCACCACGGCAGGCGGGTTCACGGTAACGGAGGCGGAAACGATAGACGGAGTGATTGAGCTTGTATGGGTGGCTCCCGAAAAGGCGGGCAAGGTGAGGATGTGGGTGGTGTTTGAAGACGACTCGACCGGGGGAGCCGTTTGGTCGAATACGATCCTGGTGCAATGAAGTCTAAGAGACTTGTGGTCACGGGTGGGACGGGCTTTATTGGCAGCTCGTTGATTCGCAGGTTCCGGCGGGATGGTTGGGAGGTTGTGGCCTGGGTTCGTGATCCTAAAAAGGCCAGGCAACAACTGGGACGAGGGGTTCACTGTGTTCCCGCGAGTGATGAGGCGCTTCGGAAGGCTGTAGATGGGGCCGCTGGTGTGGTGAACCTGGCCGGCGAGCGTATTTTACCGGCCCGCTGGACTGCAAAGAAGCGA
The DNA here is from genome assembly GCA_036337845.1 of Myxococcota bacterium. Classification (GTDB taxonomy): domain Bacteria; phylum Myxococcota_A; class UBA796; order UBA796; family CAJQPC01; genus JAYZDK01. The sequence continues at coordinate 1,593 of JAYZDK010000094.1, forward strand.
CAGCGGATACAACGCAGTCGGGTAGTGACGACTGAGCGCTTGATCGCGGCGATGACCGCGTCGGAACAGCGGCCCGAATTCTTGATTACCGGAAGTGCCGTGGGCTACTACGGAAGCGCTCCCAGCGGAACATGTACAGAAGACACTGCTGCTGGAAGTGATTTCCTCGCCCGAGTCTGTGTGGCTTGGGAACAGGCTGCGAATGCCGCTGAGGCTCTTGGTGTGCGAGTGGTTCCGATACGGATGGGGTTGGTGCTGGGACGAGAGGAGGGTGCATTGGCCACGATGGCGGCACCGTTTCGTTTGGGTTTGGGGGGAGTTCTAGGCAGTGGCCGACAGCCAGTAGCTTGGGTTCATATTGACGATCTGTTGGAGGTGGTGCGACGGATCAGCGAGGATTCGACTCTCAGTGGTCCGGTCAACCTGGCTGTAGGCTCGGTTTCTCAGGCCGATGTGGTCCGTGCGATAGGGGAGGCATTGGGCATGCCAACGCTTCTTCCTGCGCCTGCTCTGGCCTTGCGGCTGGTGTTGGGTTCGGCGGCAAGCGCACTGTTAGAAGGCCAAACCGTGGAGCCCGCTCGACTGAGAGCCTGTGGCTATCAGTTTCAGTTTCCGGAGATCGGTCTGGCGATGCAAGACCTTCTGGGCGTGGAGAGTGTGTCCTTTTCTACGGTTCAGGAGGCTCCATCCGAGCCCTATCTTTCCAAGAGACGGCCTCGGCGATTGCTCGAGCAGCGCCTCCATTTAGCCAGCCCCCCAGAAGAGGTGATTCCCTTTTTTGAGACCCCAGAAAATCTGAGTGTACTGACGCCTCCTACCTTGGGATTCGAAATACTCACTCCCTTACCCATCGATATGAAAGCGGGTGCCTTGATTGACTACGTGGTGCGCCTTGGCCTTGTCCCTATGGCCTGGAGAACTTGTATCGAGCAGTGGGAACCTGGAAGCCGGTTTGTGGATTCACAGCTGAGGGGGCCGTATGCGTGTTGGTGGCACGAACATCGGTTTGAGTCTGATGGCAAAGGGGGGACTTGGATATCGGACCGGGTCTGGTTTCGCGCAGCATTTGGACCCTTGGGACGGCTGGCGGAGTGGTTCTTTGTGGAGAGGATGCTGGCGCGTATTTTCAGCTATCGATTGGCGGTGATTCGGCAGCGTTTTGGATTGGTGCTGCCAGAAGAGCCCTAGCGCCGCCAGCGTCGCTTTCGTTTTTTCCGCTCGGGCGGAGAGGTGTCGGCCTCGGGTTCGAGTGTCCGCGAGAATGGGGACACATCCCCAAGCATGTCCCAAATCGAAGACAGCACGCCCGGAGGCTCGCAGCCGTCGAGTGGTTCCGTCCCGGCTGTGAAGACCTCCACTACGCAGCTTGTGCATTCCCCCTGTAGGAATACTCCGGCGCAGGTCTCCGCCTCCACCACCGATTCGGGCATGGGGAATGTGCCCGTCGCGCGGCCAGAAGAGGCAATGAATTGAGACCACACCGGTAGTGCAGCACTAGACCCTGTAAGCCCCAAGGGCTCCCCGCCATCCCGGCCAACCCAAACGGCTACGACCAGGTCCGGTGTAAACCCGACGAACCAAGCATCCCGGCCGTCGTCAGTGGTGCCGGATTTACCAGCCACAGAGTTGTGCAGGCCGTATGTAGCGGCACTGGCTCCCGTGCCGCTTTCCATTACTGTCTCCAGGACGCTTGTTGCCAACGCCGCAGACCGTGGGGATACGAGTCGGGTTGTGGTCTTGGAGCTACGATTCAGAATGTCCCCCCCGGGGCTTCTCACCTCATCGAGCAGCTGAACCGATGGGACCTCTCCGGAGGCTGGAAAGATACTGTAGGCACGCGCGAGATCCATGGGCGTGGCGTCGAATGCACCCAGGGAAACCGATGGCAGCGCTGTGGCTCGATTCAGGCCGAGGTCTTGAAGCCAGCTGCTGAGATTGGCCAGCCCCACTTCTTCGGCTAGCAGTACGGCGGGGATGTTTCGACTGCGAGAGATGGTCTCTCGCAGGGACACTTCGCCTGCATAAGTGCCGTCATAATTGGAGGGTGACCATGTTTCTCCATCGACCAGTCTCTCGATTGGCTCGTCTAGGAGAGGACTGGAAGGAGAGAGGTCTGGGTCCTTTTCGAATGCCGCTACCAGGGTGAGTGGTTTTACTGTAGAGCCAAGCTGTCGGCTCGCTTGAATGGCGCGGTTGAACTGACTGCTGGCGTAATTTCGCCCCCCTACAAGAGCCAGTACGTTGCCGGTTTGGGGATCGAGAGCGACCACGGCAACTTGGGCGTCACTGGCTTCTGGGTGTGCTGTGGAGAGGGTTTCCAGAGCACCATGTGCGGACTGTTCTGCCAGAGACTGGAGTACGGGGTGGATTGTGGTGTGGACAGATAGTCCACCGGAGGCAATGGCCCCGTCACCGAGGCTGCTTTCTATCTGCTCCACCACGGCATCTACCGCGTAAGGCGCTCGGCGACTGGTGGGAACATGTACGACCTCCAGGGGTTCGGCGGATACGCGCTCGAACTTCTCGGGCGTGATCCACTGTGTGGCGAGCATTCTGCCCAGCGCCATGTTTCGTCGTTCCAGCGCCTTTTCGGGATGCCTCAGCGGACTGTATCGGTTGGGGGCGGAGATGATTCCGCCCAGGGTGGCTGCCTCGCTCAGGCTCAGGTGTTCTACTGGTTTGCCAAAGTAGGTGCGGGCGGCCTGGTCAGCTCCACAGATGGCCACCCCCCCTGCTTGGCCCCAATACACCTCGTTGAGGTAGAGGGTCAGGATCTCGGATTTCTCCAGTTCGCGTTCGAGAGCCAGGGTGAGGAAGAGTTCGTTGAGTTTTCGGGTCCAGGTTCTTTCCGGAGTGAGAAAGAGGTTTTTCGTAAGCTGCTGGGAGATTGTGCTTCCACCCTGCATGGGACCATCGGACATTAGATTGCGTACCAGGGCACGCAGGATTCCCGGTATGGAGACGCCTCCATGGTCAAAGAAGCGCGTGTCTTCCATGGCCAATACGGCCTTCTGAAGGTTTTCAGGGAAGTCCGATAGTTCTCTGGGTGTACGTTCTTCGTTCTCGGAACTGCGAACGGAGGCGAGCAGTACCGGCCCAAAATCGACCCGGTTGCTTGGAGAGGTGCTGGTGATGATTCCGTCTCGGAAGGTCACAAGCACTTCGACGGCCGGGTCAAGTCGTGTCACTGCGTGGAGCCCGCCGGAGGCGACTGTAAACTCACCGGGGTTTGTGGGGGTATCGACTTGGGCGTAGCCTCCGGCTCGGAGTTCGGATGCCAGCTCCTCTGCCGTCAACGCCAGGCCGGGCCATAAGGTGAGGGGGCCGGAATAGACGTGGCCGGGCAGGTCCCAAAGCGGACGGCTCAGGGTGTCTCGGACCTCTTGGCTGGCGCCGTGGAGAATGGTGAAGAACACAATTGCTGCCCCGGCTATGACCCCCAGGCCGCTGGCGATGGTGAGGTTGCGGAGAGCGCGAAGGAATGCGGCTGCGCGCGAAGGAGTCTTGGGTCGTCTGGACCTGGCGCTGGGTTTGCGAGCCGGTTTCTTGGAGGGTGCCTTCTTCTTGGTGGAGGTTCTCTTCCTGGTGCTGGCCTTCTTCTGTGTCGAACCCGATTTTGCAGTGGTGGATTTACGGCGTGCGGGCTTGGCTTTTGGGGGCTTGTTTTTGGAAGGGGTCCTAGGGGCCACGTGCACACGATTGAGAGGAGGAGAAACCGAGTCGGCCGCGCCTTCTTTTCCCTTGACGCGGCAACACCACTACTTGTTTCTAACATGAATGGTGCGCTCTTTTGCGAACCGCTCGGAAACGGCATGGCGACAGGTAGCCATTGGAGTGGTCGGGCCAGAGGTCGATCAGCCGACATGCGGCTTCGGCGGACACGGGTGGCTCTCGGTAAATCCAGTGCATCACACAGGCTGCATTTTGTTCCAAGAGGTCCCACCAACGAAGCGATTCGATGTGGGTGGGGTGTGCTGTAAGGGCCTGCTCAATGTGAGTCTGTGCACGTCCTACCTCCCCTTGTCGGATCGCGAGCACGGCGAGGTCACAGTAGGCCTCACTGATTCTCTCCGGGTTTTCCCCCAGTGCGACTCGAACCCAGGCATAGCCGGCGCCATGTCGTGGATGACCAAAGGTGGCGATTTCGGCTGTGAGAAGACCACCCCGCTGAAGGCAGTCGCTCAATAAGGCTTCTCCACGGTGTACGTGATTCATGACCCAGAGGGACCGCACCGCCCAGACCAGGCTCTCTGTGGTCTGGTGGCCTGGGGGAAGTGTACGGATAGAGTCTATCGCTTGAAGAGAGGCTTGGGTTCGCCCCACGAGAGCGGGCAGGTAGGTTCGCAGCCATTCGGGGGTGGACGCCGCGGCAGGAACGGGTGAGAGTGGCACGGATTGCATAGGGGCTCCTTTAGTGGTGCCTTTCTTTCGATTCGCAAGAGCTATGCCGTTGGTGCGAGCCGGTTTCCAGGTGAATCCGGTGGAAATATGCGCCGGAAAGTGGACACTCTGTTCAGGAATCCGACACCCGTGATCGACATACAGAACATTTCCAAGAAGTTGGACTCGGCGGCCAAGAAGGACCTGGCGGGGCGACGGATGAAACACGTACAGCCGCTTCGTGGGGTTCGGGGGACGCCTCATGCCACAGTGGCGTCTGTGATTGCGGCTACCTGGAAGGGTAGCCGCCCCGATTTGACGCGGGATTCAGAACAACTTCATGAGCTGTTTTCCACGGCGCATGAAGACGGTTTGGTGGCGATTGGCTTGGTCGCAGCGCTTGTTCCGGACGCTCCCGAGGAGGCGCTGGACCTCGCAGAGCGATGGATCGACCTGGTGGATGATGTTGAAACGGCGGATGCGCTGGGTTGGATGGTGTATGCACCGGGTCTGGCAGCTTCTGGTGAGCCCATTTCTGAAGTGCTCTGCTCTTATGTTCGAGATGCGCGGCCCATTGTGAGACGACTCTCGGTGATGGCACTCATGGCCCGTTTGCCGGTGGCGATAGAGGGACCCTGTGCTGCTGCCGTTCGCGAGCGAGTTGGAAACCGTCGAGCTCTTCTTATTGACCATGTCGATTCCGAGACGCTTCGTTCTGTCTGTGCTGCATACATTCAGGACTCCGACCCCTTGGTTCGAAAGAGTCTCGCTCGTGTCATTCGAGCCTGGGGCCAGTGTGAACCCGCTGCTGTGGAGGAATTTCTCGCGGATGTACCCGGTGGGGTAAACCGAAGGATTCGCGAAGAAGCTCAGCGGGGTATACGCAAGGGCATTCGGCTATCGACATCCACCGATGACTCGCGATAGCCTGAGCCTGGGTGACACGATGTATACAGCCCGACAAATCCTGGTACCTGTCGATTTTTCCGATGTGTCTCGCGCAGCTATTTCTGCGGCGCTGCAGATCGCGGCCGATCATGGGGGCAGCGTACACCTGCTCTTCGTCGAAGAAGGGATGAACCGCGACCTGAAGCGTCGCCTGGATACGGCTCCTCAGGACTCGGTCATTGAAGACACGATTCGGCTGAATGAACAGTCGCTGTTGGATGCGGCCGAGCTTGAGTTTCAGCGGTGTATTGATGCGGGCGCTCCTCTCCCACCCGTTCCACTGAAGGTTCATGTGATGGGTGGAGATTGGCTGGAACAAATCCTGGAGCTTGCTCGCAGTCTCGAGTTGGACCTGGTCGTGACCGGGACCCATGGTCGAAAGGGTGTGAAGGGAATCCTGACAGGCTCCATTTCGGAGAAGCTGGTAGCGAGGAGCCCTTGCTCTGTGTTGGTGGTCAAGCCTCATGGATTCCCGTATTTGAGGGACTGAAGCCCGTGTCGGCGATTCAGGAAGAGCTCGAGCGAATGCTCGAGGAGGTGGACTACGGGGCCCGCGTACAGCGTGACCCGGTGCGCTTTGTGCATCGCTATGCGGACGCTCGGGACAGGGAGTTGGCCGGAATGTTCGCGGCGCTGATGGCCTATGGTCGGGTGGGCTTGTTTCTACCCCTACTGGATACGCTGTTTGAACATATGGACGAACAAGGGGGGCCGACTGCGTGGGTTCTGGGCCTTGACGTGGACAGAGAGCTTGTGTCGCTGGGGGCTTTCCAGTATCGCTGGACGAGGGGGCCGCACCTGGTGCTCCTGGCTGCCACGCTCCGTGGAATCTTGGAGGATTACGGGAGCATTGAGGCGCTTTTCGCGGAGGGGTGGGAGCCGGGTCATTCCAGTATTCGCCAGTCCTTGGAGGCGGCGGTGAGTCGGCTGCGAGCTCAGGCACAGGCGCTGGCACCGAGCTGTGGCATGTCACCCGACGACCTGCCACGTGGGGTGAAATACCTGTTTGCCAGTCCTCGGCATGGTTCGGCCTGCAAGCGATGGAACCTATACTTGCGGTGGATGGTGCGACCCGCTGCGGAGGGTGTGGATAGCGGGATTTGGACATCGATACCCGCGAGTCACCTCGTGCTGCCACTGGATACTCATACCCATCGGATTTCACGCTTTATCGGGCTCACGAATCGCAAGGATGGTTCCTGGCGTACGGCGGAGGAGATTACTCAGAACCTCCGAAAGATCGACCCCTCTGACCCGGTGAGGTTCGATTTTGCCCTGGCTCATCTGGGTATCTCTGGATTTTGCAAGGGACATCGATCCGTGGACATCTGCCCGTCATGTCCCCTGGACCCGATTTGTTCTGCTCCTGCCTCTTGAGCTTAGAAGCGAGCCTTCCACGCGCGAGTTCGGCGAGAACCTGTGGAAAGCTCGGCATATAGAAACCCTCGGAACAGCATCATGCTGTGGACGGTAATCACAGCGAATGCGCTCCAAGTCAGAAGGATGGTATTCGCGCGGCCGGCAAATAACTCCAGGGCGAGGGGAGCGGTGACATCGAGAAAGCCAAAGAAGGGTCCGAACATTCTCAGCAGGTGCAGGGCTGAGGCATTCAGTAGAGGCGCGAGAACTACAATCAAGAGCACCTGGGGTCCGAACCATTCCGGCCAGTTTTCCCGGATGAATCGGGTGGAGGAGGACAGCGCCTCAGTGGAGAGAGCCCGGCTTTGATAGAGCACCTCGGGGACTGCATTGAAGAGCATGAATGCCACGAGCACCAGCGCGAGCGTGAGACCCTCGAGTCCCAACAACTGAAGGACCAACTCGGCAATCCAGAAAATAAAGAGGACTGAGATGACCTCCCAGAGATAGGGGCCGGCCGAATCCGTGAGATCGGAGAAGCCAAGGCTTCGGTCTCGGCAGACCACCTCGTCTATGAGGTAGAGGTAGGAGCCTGCGCAGCCGGCGTGAAACAGGCCCACAGCAAACCCACCCACCAGGCCCAAAGGCGCGACCAGTGAGCTCAAAGCAACAATAATGACGCTATAGAGCGCCAAGGCTCCCACGGCGGGTAAGCTCCTGCCGAGCGCACGCACGGTCTTGCGGCCGCAGTCCATGTACAGCTTCAGGGCGGAACTGAGAGAATTCATCGCCTGTTCACCGAGCGCTTTGGCAGGCCTGCCGCCTACTGGTATCCGTACTTACCCTCGTGGAAGTCGCCGGTCTCAATCCATTTCTGAATGACCTTATCCAGAATCTCGTTGTCTACGAGGGAGACACCCCACAGTCGCGCGTTGCCTTCGACTGAATGAATGACTTGCCCTTTGACGAAGTCTGGAATGTTTTCCAGGCGGGCTTTCGTTTCGGGCGCCCAGCTCAAAGCCTGGCCTTCGCGTTCCAGATAGTTTTCAGAAACCTCTCCCCACATGTCGTACTTGATCTTCATGATCTCAGGGGTAATGACCGTGCCGAGGTCCATCTTCACTGCGGTCCACTCCACTCGCCACTTGGACATCTCTCGACAGAACTCGGGAATATCCTCCAGCTCTGCGAGTGCCTCTTCCGTCCAGGTGAAGCTGTGTTCTGCAGTGACCTTCGCCAGGGGGTGGCCATAGCCAAGTTGCTTGCCAAGCTTGGCCATGAATGAGCCCGTGATTTCTTCCATGCGCTTGTCTCGTGCGCGCTCTTCCGCAACCCCGCGCACCAACTCTTCCGCACGGTCTGTCTGGAACTTACCAGCGTCTACAGCACGGGCAGTGGCAGTCTGTGCTTCATCTTCTCCTGCGTCCGTCCAGGACACGTCACTGGCCAACTCCCTGAACTTGGCAATGGTGTCTTGTTCGTTCTTGGAGAGCACGTCACTGACGGGAATCGGTTCAGAAGTCTCTGCGAGCTCGGGAGCCTTGTCCACAGTCGCCTTGATCTCCGTCTTCTTCTCGCTGGACATCGTGTAGTCACCGATCATCTCGGCCATCATCTTGCGGCCTTCGGCGATACCGTCTTCACACAGGGCTAGATTTACACTGGCCTGGCCTTGTTCGGTCGCAAACTGCTCCACTCGTTCCATGGTCATGCTTCTCATGAACCCGGAGGGCACTCTGCAGATTCGTTTCCAGGCAGCTTCGGTCCACATCAAGGACGAATCGCTTCTGGGCAAGGGCATCTTGTCATCTGGGCCCTTCTTCTTCTCCAGCTCTACGATGAGCCGCTCGCCCTTGTCTGAGAGATAGCTGGTTTCGGCCATGTCCTGCTCAATCATGTCCGTGGCGAATTCCTGGGTGACTCGCGTGATCCCACGGACACGTGCGGTCTTCTCGATACGGGCCTTCGACCGACGGCGCTCATAGCCCTTCGGGACCTTGGCCATGACGTTCTTGGCTTCCATGGTCCATTCCAGCTTGTAGCCGTCTGGATGCTCATCCACTTCCAGTGCTCCGGTTTCCAGGCTTCCAATGGACTCCAGCACTTCTCGATCGATTCTCTGAAACTCGGAACCATCGGTCTTACACACCGCGCAGGCAACCGGTTGGAAGTCGCGGGCAGCGTATCCACAGGTGGGGCAGAGGTAGGTCTTGCCCTGGTGCATGTCGTCTGCGTTAATCGCGATTTCTTCAGCGACGTAGCCCATGGCTTGGGCGGCATCGGCTGGCAGGAGGTCGCCCATGGCGGAGTTGATCACGGTCTCGGTAATGACGGAGAAGCCTCGCTCCATCGCCCAACGAATGATTGCAGTGGTGGCGACGCCTCGAACAAACTCGGGTACTCGCTCCATCTTTTGACGAGCGGAAGGGGTCCATTCAGTGGATTCGGCAGCCTGAACGTCCACCTGTGGTGTGTGAGTTCGGCTTACGAGCAGCGTGTTGCATGCAGCTTGCAGAAGGAGGTTCTCCGAGTTGGAGCCAATGTCCATTTCGGGTCCGGAGTGTACGCCGATGCGTCCCATGACAAGGAGCCATGGATCGGTCTTGCGAATGTACTGAAGGAGTTTCTCGTAGGCTTTGCCATCGAGCAGGGTGATCTTTAGTTCTACGCCTTCATCTTCAGCTACGGTGCGAGCGACCTCCAGGTGAGCCTGGTAGATCTTGGCCAGTCCCGTATCGATGATTTCCTCGTGGAGTTTTTCCTGGTCGGCGAACTTGAAGACTTTTGCGGCCTTCTCGGTAAGCACCTTCACAATGCCGTTGAACAGGGTGTAGTGGATGTAGGGGTCATATACGCCCACCGCCTCTACGGTGCGGTTGGTCTTGGCAGCAATGCTGATGGCGCTGAGAAGTCCAGCATAGGACTGCGCAGATCCATCGACTGCAACGAGGATACCGCCATCTCCTTCTTCCAAAGATTCCTGGCGCTTGATGATCAGAAGGTCTGTCCGGCCGTGTCGGGCCATGCGCTCAGTGATCGAACCCAGGGCCCGATTGGCGTCTGCTCCGTCGCCTTTGGCTCCCAACACCACGAGGTCGGTGGGCTGCTCATCGATGTGCTTGTGAATCTCACTCAGAGGATTTCCGCTGAGTCGGACAGGGCGGAAGAACGCACCCTGTCTCATTGCCTGGCTCGTGATGCTCTCCAGTACGGCCGCTGCTGGGCCTGATGGCGCCGCTTCTTTGGCTTCCAGGCGATTGCGGACTTCTTCCGGTAGGTTGGCGAGCATGCGCTCCTGTCGGTTGTCCCGAGAGTCTGCTGTATCGACATACAGTCCGGTCACGCGAGCATCGAATTTACCGGCGATAGCCAGGCCAAACGCTGCTGCGTCCAGGGCATGGCTTGAATGGTCAACGGGAAGAAGGATTCTTTCGTACATGGGACACCCCCGAACAAATCTGTGGGCACTACAGTGGGTTGCAGCCAACGGCTTCAGTCATAACCGGTCTGCCGACGAAATCGGGTTATGAAACCGACACGAAACCGCGAAGAGGCACATTTCTTATGGATTCCACCTCTCCATCTACGCCTACACAAGAAGAGCAGGTCTTTGATTTGCATGTGGCGCGTGAACGAGCGTTTACCAATTACGTGGGCATGCTGTTTTTTCTGCTGTCCTGGGCCATGATGTTTGCTGCGCTGTTCTACGCGTATGCCAGCCTTCGGACCGGTTCTACCCAGTGGCCTCCAGACGGTCTCCCGGAGCTACCCGTTTTGCTGCCGGGGTTGAGTACATTGGTACTGCTTGCCAGTAGTGTGGCGATGCAGATGACCAAGAGTGCCCTTAAAAAGGATAACCCTCAGCAATCCTTTCGCTGGCTGATTGGGGCCTGTGTGTTGGGGACTGTATTCTTGGTAATGCAGGGGATTCTCTGGGTATCCCTCTACAACCAGGGACTTCACTGGACTTCCAAGGCGTTTGGGGCCGTGTTTTATGGCTTCACGATCTTTCATGCCCTGCACGTCCTGGTGGGACTGGGTTTGTTGGGCCGGCTGGTGCCTCGGCACAGGGCAGGGGAGTTCACCGGTCGACGTCATCTTCCGATTCACCTGGTGGCGATGTATTGGAACTTCGTGGATGTGGTTTGGGTGGCCATGTACCTGAGCATCTTTGTACTGTAGGGCCTGCACAAAAGCAGAAAGGCCGACCTCATTGGGCCGGCCCTCAATACCGTCGACAGGTACGTGACTACTCTCCGCTGTCGCCCTCGCCCTCAGCGCCTTCTTCAGCCGGGGGCTCCGGTGCGGTCCAAGGGGTAGCCAGGCTGTCCCGCAAGTCCTGGCGGAGCTTGCCGGCTGCCACCGGGTCTTCCGCTCCGAGCTTCATCAGCGAGTCCACGTAGTAGGCAATGGCCAGGATGTCTTCCTCAGGGAAGTTGTCGTGCGCGGGCATCAAGCCGCCGCCGAGACCGCCCCGAACCGTCTTGTAGATACTTTCCACGTCATGACTGACACGCATTGCACTGAAGGTGTAGTCGGGAGGCAGCACGTTTACTTTGGCCCCGTTCGCCACGAAGTTTGTTTCCTTCTGCAGCTTGGAGTCGTACATCTGGTCATCGAAACTCGGGTTCACATCCCGGAGTTGACCCTGCTCGTAGATATAGTCGCGAGTTGCGTACGCGGGGTGGCACTTCCAGCAGTTTCCGTCCGTGTGGTACAGACTCTTGCCCTGCTCGATTGCCTCGGCCATGTCGGCTTCCGCTACAGTCACCTCGGTCATCGCCACCTTGTCGCCGAGCGTCTCATCGGGGTCTTTCCAGCCTTCTCCCTCTGGAGAGAACGTCTTGATGTATTGAACGACGGCATCGAACTCAAGATCGGGGAGCTCCCACTCAAGCATGGCGGTGCCGTGGAGTCCGTCCGTCAGAATGCGCTTGATGTCATCGTCATGGGGAAGCCCATCTTGTACCCAAGCAAACTTGTAGGTCGCTGCACGCAGGTCCCTGGGAGCGGGATCCAGCCCGGGAGCAGCGGGTCCCCGGCCATCGCCATCCATCCCGTGACATGCATAGCAATGCTTCACGTAGGACCGGTATCCGAGATTCAGCGTATCTGCTGGAATGGACTGCCCACCGAGTACCTGTGCCTCTGTGTAGAGGTTGGGGGTGGGACATCCCGTGAGCCCCAGGGCAAAGGTGCCCAGGGCAAGGCTGACAATCAGGCTTTTTTGTTCGAGCATGATGGGAGTCCTACTTACCGGCTTCCGAGACGGGATCTACAATCCGCTCGGGTTCACTTGCCGGTGGGGGATAGGTTTCGGTTTGGGAGAGGTAATCACGGCCGATTGCCTTGATCACTTCGGGGTTGCCGTACTCGTGGGGCCCACGGACCACCACGGGAATGGGATCAAAGTTGTGCACTGGCGGGGGAGAACTCACCGACCAGTCCAGGGTTCCAACGTCCCAAGGGTTGTCGGAGGCCGGCTTGCCCTTGAATACGCTCCAGAAGAAGTTCACCACAAAGCACAACTGGAACAGTCCCAGGGCCCAGGCGAAATAGCTGGTCATCTGGTTCAGTGGCTGAAGATGCTCAAGGAAGGTGTAGAAGTAGGGGTCGTACAGACGACGCTGCTGCCCCGCATATCCCACCACAATCTGTCCCATGAAGGTCAGAGTGATGAAGATGGTTGAGCCGTAGAAGTGGGCTTTACCCAGCTTCTCGTTGAGCAGCGTTCCAAAGAACTTCGGGAACCAGAAGTAGATTCCAGCAAAGCTACCCAGGAAGGAGGCTGCTGCCATCGTCAAGTGGAAGTGCCCAACCACCCACATGGTGTCGTGGAGGTAGATGTCTGTGGAAATGGTCGCCAGGTGCAGACCGGTAAGTCCACCGAGCCCGAACACGAAGATCACACCCAACGCAAACAACATGGGCGTCTCGTGACGCATGTTGCCCTTCCAAATGGTGTGAAGCCAGTTCAGGAAGAGCATTTCGGCCGGAACCGAGATGATGAGCGTGAGGAGCATGAAGCTCTTGCCGAGAAGGGGATTCATACCCGTGAGGTACATGTGGTGTCCGTAGACCACCGCGGACAAGATGGACACGGCCACCATTGCGTACACGGAGCCTCGGTACCAGTAGGCGGGCTTGCGGCAGAAGAAACTGACCAGGTCGCCCACGATTCCCCAGGCGGGAAGAATCAGGATGTAGACCTCGGGATGCCCGAAAATCCAGAACAGGTGCTGGAAGACGATGGGGTCACCCGCATTCTGTCCAGCCAGGGCGCCGGCTACAAAGAACTCGGTCCCAAACACCCGGTCCATAATCAGCAGAAGACCCGCTGACCCCAGAACGGGAACAAACAACACGTTGAGGATAGCGGTGAGCCACAGCCCCCACACGGTGAGCGGCATCCGCATCCAGGTCATGCCCGGAGCTCGAAGGCGAATCACCGTCGTCACGTAGTTGATTCCACCGGTAATCGATGACAACCCGATGAAGAAGATCCCGAAGACCAGCCACGTCTGTCCCCAACCGGGAGTCCCTACGTTGGTGGACAGAGGCGCATAGGTAGTCCAACCGGCCCCTCCTGGTCCCAGCGGAGACACCAGGGATGCCAGTACAAACATTCCCGACAGAAACGCGAACCAGAAGCTCGCCATGTTCAGCTTCGGGAAGGCCATGTCCCGTGCGCCAATCATCAGCGGAATGCACAGGTTTCCGAAGGCCCCGATCAAGATGGGCGTAATCGCCCAGAAGATCATGATGAGCCCATGCGTGGTGAAGATACTGTTGTACTGAGCGGGGCTGATTACGCCGCCGGAAGCGCCAAACAGTATGTTCCCAAGAATCGGAACAGGCTCACCCGGGTGGGCCCACTGCCACCGAATCATCATGGCTTCGATACCACCGATGAGCATGAAAGCGAAACCCAGCCACAGGAATTGCCGCGCAATCACCTTGTGGTCGGTTGAAAAGATACAGCGCTTGATGAATGATTCTGGCGCAGTATGAATCGGCTGAAGATCGGTCAGGCCGGGCATTTCCTAAATCTCCTTCCAAGGCCAGCCCCATTGGAGCTCGGCATTGGATTCGTCGTAGGCAAGTTGGGATCGGCGAGAGGCTTCTGCCGCCCAGGCCTCGTAGGCATCGTTCTCAAGAATGGTGAGCATGCCCTTCATCATGTAGTGATGGGCACCGCAGTGCTGGGCACAGGCGATATCAAACTCGCCGGTTTCATCGGCCTCAAACCACATGGGATTGATCATCCCGGGCGTGGCGTCCTGCTTCATGCGCAGGTTGGGCAGATAGAAAGAATGGATGACGTCGACGCTGGCGATCTGCATCACGACAGGCCGGTTCACGGGAACGCGAATGTCATTGAGCGTGATGATGTCATCGGCGGTATTGAATACGCCATCGGGGCCCTGGTATCGAGCGTCCCACGCCCATTGGTGGGCGTTGATCTCAATAAGAACTACGTCTTCTTGCTGCTGGGGCAGGTCATAGTTCCAGAAGACCTCGTCAAGGTCCTTCATGGAGAAGTAAAACAGGTTGCCATCAATCCAGAGGAAGATGAGCGCGGAAACGGTCATGGCAAAGGTAATCTGCCTCTTGCCGGTCCCGTGGTCGTAATGCACCTCGGCATCGTCACCGGTGTGCTTGAAAAAAGCGACGGCCATGATGTAGCACATGACGACGAAGAGAATGCTTACGAACACAGTCGTAATGACGATCAGCCAGTCAATGCGCTCCCCATGGACAGAAACGTCACGGGGTAGCGACCAGGCGCTCTCTTCGGGCTGGACTGCGGCATAGGCCGGAGCATTGATGAGCCAGACACCCAATAGGGTGGCTGGTAAGGCACGTAGGGTCTGCGTGAAGCGACTCATGTTCGGTCCTTCTTCGCGGGTGGAAGCTAGTATGGGAGGTCCGCTCCGCCCTTTTTGATCAGGCGGTAAACGGGGGGAAGAATAAGAAAGGGAAAAGCAATCATGGAGCCGAGGATGATGACGCGAGCGTTGCCTGCGTCCTCACGGCCCGCACACACCGGGCATGCCAGCGCAACGGCGGGCATGGCCCAGGCGACCAGGGAAAATAGAAGGCGGCGCCAGTTCAAAATATCATTCTCCAGGCGGCTTCCAGGATGAGCACGATGGCGTAGAAGCCCGGAACTAACATGGGAACCAAGACCGTCATCTGAAGCGTGATGGTTTCGTGGCCCAGGTGCATGTAGTAGTAGCCGACAATAGCCGCTTTCGCGACGGCCAGGCCTGTGAGGGCGAACACCATCTGTCCCCAGGTGATGTCGAGGTAGACGACCCCAACTTCAATCAGGGTGAGCACGGCCAGGGCGACAAAGATCACCCAATACTGCTTTCGGTCAATATGAACTTCCATCATGGCAATACCGGTTGATTAGAAGGGTTCGGGAATCAGGTAGATGAACGTAAAAACAAGGATCCAGACGAGGTCGACAAAGTGCCAGAACAGGCCAGCGATCTCCAGCATGTTGTAGTTGCCGCCATCGAATCTGCCTCGATAGGCCATGACCCACATCACGCTGAGATAGGTAACCCCGCTGAGCACGTGTAATCCGTGGAAGCTCGTCGTCATGTAGAACGTACTGGCTCTTGCGGATTCGCCGAAGACCAACCCCAAACCAATGAGGTTTCCGTGGTGTCCCATGCCGAAGTACTCGATGTCCTGACCGACGAGGAACAAGGCGCCCCCAAGACTGGTTAGGCCGAGCCAGGTCAGCATGCCTTTGCGGTCTTTCTCCACACAGGCTGCATAGGCCATGACCATGGTGACGGAGCTGCAAATGAGCAGAAAGGTCAGGCCCGCGGTGAATGGAATACCGAATTCCGGCTCAAATCCGTTGGGGCCCACATTGCAGACACCCTCGTTGAACAGCTCCTCGGAACACCACCAGAGCTTGGAACCGCCCCGCAGCATGCCGTAGCCCAGTAGCAGGCCTGCAAAAGACATGCAGTCGGACAACAGAAAGAGCCACATTCCCAGCTTGCCCATCGAGGCATGGCCGTAATCCTCATCAGGAGGCCATTCACGCCAATCCAAGGCCTCGTGATGGTGGTCGTGCGCGTTTGACATAATGACTCTCGACCTCACCGTTTGAGTGGTTGCTTCCTACCACAGAGGCGAGGCGGAGGCAAGGCACCTTGAAGGGGGAAAAATCGTCATTTGGAGGGAGTAGCGCTAGAACGAGCAGTATCGTCGGTGTGGCTTGGAGGAGACGTCTGCAAAGTTGCCGGCTGGGTCAGTCCTGGCTAGGTGCGCGATGACTGTGGAAGGAGGCTTGCGTTCATGAGCGAATCCGAGACTGAAAACCTGTTTGTTCGCTGGGTGGGTAACCCCTGGTTTTGGGCACTTTGGGTTGTGTTGATTGCATCTATGCCCTTGAGCCGAGCTTTTATGGCTGAGGTACCTGAGCCTCCGCCGGTGATTGCGATCGTTCCGGAGTTTGAGTACACCGACCAGCACGGCGAGGCTTTTGGCACCGACCGATTGGCTGGAAAGGTGTGGGTTGCAAACTTCATCTTCACCCGCTGCACTACGATTTGTCCGATTTTCACGGACAAGATGTACGAGGTGCAGCATCGGGGGAAGAACCTGGGCGATTTGTTTCACCTGGTCTCTTTTTCTGTAGACCCCGAATACGACACACCGGAGGTTTTGAAAGCCTATGCGGACAAGCATCGGGTGAGTTCTCGGATGTGGAGTTTTCTCACGGGTCCTATCGACGAGGTGAAGGACACCGTGGTGAATGGCATGAAGATCACGATGGAGGAGCGTGAGGACCCGGAGCAGGTCCAGAGCTTGCTCCATGGGTCGCACTTTGTGTTGGTGGATGCCTTTCGCCAGATTCGTGGGTTCTACGACGCCAATGACGCCGATGCGGTCGACCGGATGCTGATGGACGTGAAAATCCTGGTCAACGTGAAGGGCGCTCAGGTTCCGATGGATGCATCGCACTTCGCGACGCAAGGGACCACAGGTAGTCAGGAACAAGGGGCTACAGCACCCTCGAGTGGGGAAGGGGAGCCCACGAATGAGGAAGGGGAGCCCGCTGCTGATGAAGCAGAGGCCTCAGGCGAGGCGGTCCTGGAGGCGCCTGTCGACGAATAGGCATTTGATGGCCCAACGTTCGCTTGTTGGTTTGGGGGTCTTGAGGTTCTTGTCGGCCGACAACCTTCCGAACCACTCTCGAAGCGACCCCTGGTGGGAACGCATGTCTGGGGTGGGGTTCGGGTTGTTGCGCTGTTGGGGCTCCCGAAGAAAAGAAACCCAGCCGCAAGGGCTGGGTCTTTTCAGGCCTCTCTTACAGAGGCGCTAATCGCTTACCGCTACAGGTTGGCTGCAGCAGACTCGCCGCTCACGCCTTGAATCTCGGCGTTGTCTACGGTTCCTGCGGCAATGAGTACGTTGCAGGGAGAGGTGCGGATGAGCGCCTCTACCAGGCTGCCGATCTCGTTGCTGTCTTGCTCGGCGTCGAGGCCATCACGACCCACGGCCACAAGCCAGGGCGTGTTCTCGTTCAGGGCGGTGAGCACGGTCTCTACGGTCGCACCGTTGAGCAGGGTGACGTTGACGTCGATTTGCTGGCGAACCACGAAGTCCCTGGCAAGGTCGAGATGAGCCGCCAGAATTTCCTGCTCGTAGATGTTTTCACCGGTGACACCCAGAATCTGGATGGGACGGTTGCCCGAAACACTGGAGATTGCACAAGCAGAACGCAGCGCATTGTATGAGCGAGCCGAGCCATCCATGCAGACCACAATCCGGCCTTCTCCGCCGAGTTGCCCGTTGGTCTCCGGGTCACGAATCACGAATGTGTCGACCGCCGTGCGGCGCAGTACCCGCTCACACACAGAACCGGCCTGACTGTACTTGACGGCACCTTGTCCAAGAGCGCCCAGAATCAACAGGTCGGATTCCAACTCTTCCAGGTCATCGACGATGCATTCAAAGTTGCGGCCGTCGCTGTGCTTGCGCACGAAAGGTACACCGGCTTCGGTGGCGAGTTCATCCATGGTGTTGAGGTAGCAGTCCGAAA
The DNA here is from genome assembly GCA_036337845.1 of Myxococcota bacterium. Classification (GTDB taxonomy): domain Bacteria; phylum Myxococcota_A; class UBA796; order UBA796; family CAJQPC01; genus JAYZDK01. Next base: position 19,354 of record JAYZDK010000094.1, read on the forward strand.
TGAGCTTCAGACCACGGGCGATCAGGGCATCGTGAATCTTCCGTTGTTTTTCCAGCTCGGTTTCTTCTTTGTACTCTTCGGGGAGGGTGAACTCCATCTGCTTGAATCGCACATCGTGCAGCTTGGCTGCGTAGATGTGGCTTCCCACAAGACTGGCCTCAAACTGCTTGCCGAGAGAGACGGAAAGCTCGACGGCTGTGTTGGAGTGCTCGGAATTGTCGACGGGTACGTAGATGCTTTTGTACATCGAAAGCCTCATTGCGGATCGATTAGCGGGACAGGTTGAATTCACGTCGAATCTCGACGTCGCCTCCCCTCATAGCTTAGAGAGTCTCGCACTGTCAAAGTCATGATGACAACAGTGGAGAGAACGACTCCCATGGGTGATTTGCCGACACTGCCTCCTGGGCTCCTGGGTTGGCTCTCCGGGAGCGCGACGGTGGCATTGTTAGCGCTGTTCTACGTGCTGTTTCGCCAGGTGGTTCGCGGCGGTAGGGGGCAGTGGGGCTGGGCCCTCTTGCCCTTGTTTGTGCTTTTTTTGTCTTTTGTGTCGCGGCGGGTGTTTCCGGGACTTCATGGCCCGTTGGCGATGCTGAGCCTGCTGGTGATTGCTCACAACACCTGGCGCTTCGACGGGCGCGACCGTTTGGGGTCCGGGGTTGCTCTAGTGGCTTGTTTGATCGCCGTGGCTCTTGCGGTCAAGTTGTTCTCCTGAACCCCAACCCGCCAGGCAGAGCAGGCAGGTTGCAGTGACTGCAGTGGCGGCAAAGAAAATTCGGTAAAGGCTCGGGGGCTCTCCGGCGGAGACCTGACGGCCGACCTGCCAGAACAGCACCAGCGCCTTTCCGGCTGGGCCGATGGCAATGATGCGCGTGAGCAGTGCATGGCCGCGCCATACGATCCAGGGCACTCCAACCCACAGGAGAATCCCTACCACGTAGAACACCCACCAGGGCACAAACCCCAGGTAGGTGGTTTGTCGGTCCGGTGTGAGGCCTGCTACGGGGCCTGCAAGGTACACCGCGCCATAAACCGCGTAAGCGATGGCGGCGCGACGATAGGCCCAGTTGCTACTTGGCAGCTGGAGCCTCAGCCAGGGCGTCTGCTTCGTGGTCGTCGTGGCTGTCATGTGCGGACAGGCTTGCTATCCAGAAGACCACTGAAACCAGGATGAAGAACAACATCACCACCACGGTCACCACTGTGGTCGCGTAGCCGAGGTTCGGGGTGAACGCGAACTCGGACTTGTCCTGCAAGACCTCATAGACGTGCCAGTGCTGCCTCAGCGACGACCGCACGAATCCCATCAATGCCATCAGCCAGGTGAAGGACACGGCGAGGAAGAACAGGGTGTACTGAGAACGCCGGGGAATCTTGCCCCACTGGATTTCGCCCACGGTGTCGCAGTTGCGGAACAACGCAATGTCTACCGGAATCACGATTGCCATACAGACGAGTACTGCAATGACCTGGTAGGGAGACATGGCTACGCGTTTGGCGGATTCCAACCACAAGGATGGAATGTAGCCGCCGATACCGATGAATATGACCACGCCGGCCGCGATGGCAAATGCCAGTACCTGGACAATCTTTCCGGTCTTGGCCCACGGCACCGTAGCGACCTTGTTTCCTCGTTGGTAGAGCAAGAAGGACAGGAACGTGGTCAGAATCAAGAGGTTCACAGCTGTGTTCTTGGCACTCATGACACCGAAGAGTGAGATGGTGGGGTGGTTGATGCCTCCCATGGCCTGGATTTCAGCCGAACTCAAGATCAGGGACTTGGGTGTGGCCCAGACCAGCACGCAGAGGGTGACGACTCCGAGCAGGAACTTGATCCAGCCTCGATACCGCTCCGCTCCCTGGATGCGGTCCATGCCAATCCAGAGATAGTAGTTCGCCGCAAAGAACAAGGCTCCAATGAGCACCGCTTGCATGATGAACAACCAAGAGAGCACGCCACCCATCATGTAGATGCCGAGCTGTTGGTTGAAGGCGTAGATCTCAAAGCCCAGGTAGTAGCCGGCAAATGGCAGCGGCAAGAGCGCGAGAATGGCGATGAAGTTGCCGATGTAGCCCATCCAGTCGTATCGGGCGCGCTCCTCATCCGTCTTGGCGGAGAGGAACTTGAACGCGGCATAGGCTGCGGCCACCGAGCCGCCCATACACATGTTTGCAATCAGGCGGTGGATGTTGATGGGGTGAAGCAGGAAGTTGAAAAACGCGTCGTAGCGACTGACCACAGCACCCGCTTCATCCAGACCGGCTGGAGCCATGGTGAACGTGGTCCAGGCATTTGCGATGAGCATCAGGGTGATGCCGAAGATGTTGAGTACTACGCCAAGCCCGATGTGAGCCCAGCGGTTCTTCATCTTCTCCCAGCCGTAGTAGTACAAATACAGGCTGAAGGACTCCCCAAAGAAGATGCACGCGTAGAGGTACATCGTGGGGCCAAACACCTCGACGAGGTAGCCCATGAACTGCGGATACATCCACAAACAGGCGAAGGTAAAAATTGCGCCGATAATGGAGGTGACCGAAAAGGCCGTGCCCAGCAACCGGGTGAACTCATGAGCCAGGTCATCGTACTGCTTGGCCTTCACCGGGTCCTTGGAAATCAGTCCAATGAATTCGATGATCACCGCGAACATTGGAACGGCGAGTACGAATGCTGCAAAAAGAAGGTGTAGCTGGGCGAGAATCCAGACAATCAATCGAGGATTGAGCACGCCAAAGCGACCGTCTGGCTCAAACAAGGTCCGGTAAGTTCTGTCTGCACCGAATGGATCGGCATCACCCGCATAGGCGGTGCCCAAGGCAAACAAACCCAGAAAAACCAGGGACAAACCTGCAGTCTTTGGGAGCCAGGTGGAGAGAGAAAGAGAGCGGAATCGCTGTACCAACATGGTCATTCGGTTTCCTATCTGTTCGGCTCGGTCAACAGGACCGGAGCGATCGGAACGGAGCGACGATAACGAGCGGAAACCCTCTCATCAAGCCATAGCTTGGATTCATTGCAACGGGTCACCTTGCTCAAGGTGGTCTTGATCTTTGACAGGCGTTCCTAGGTTGCTATAGTCCCGCACCTGAGGAGCGGTTTTTGATTCGTTCCGATAGAGCGTGTTTCATCCATGAAGACCTACCTCCAGATTGCATTTTTTACGTTGGTGGTTTCCCTCACCTATACGTTCATTGGGCGCAGCCTCCCGCAATTCGAAAATCACCCGCCTGCCGTTGTTGAGCTCGGCGCGAATATTGGTCCAGAGGACCTATCCGCTGCAGGCTCGGGTGTGTTTGAGGGTGTGTGTGCGAGTTGCCACAAGATTGGTGAGGCGGTCCGCGCCCCCGATCTGAGCAACATTGGTGCCTTGGCTGCGGCACGAGCTGCAGAACGTTCTGCAGCAAGCGGCGAGACGTACACGGCCATCGACTACCTGGTTGAGTCGCTTTGTGAACCCAACGCATACATGGCTCCGGGGTTTGGGGCGGGTGGAATGCCGGGCCAGGGTGGCCAACTCTCCGGAGGGCAGATCCTCGCCACGGTCGCATACCTACAAGACCAGGGTGATGTGGCGACGGTTCGCGGTACGGACGTAGACCCGGTTGAACGGTTCTGCGGTATCTCGGAAGGTGGAGATGGAGCGGCTGCGGCACCTGCGGGTCCAGAGCCTGTGGGTGGCCCTGAAGCCGTCTTTGCTGAATTTGCCTGTGCGGGCTGTCACCAGATGACGCCGGGTATCCCATCGATGGGTCCCAACCTCTCAGACATTGGGTCCAGAATGTCCAAGGCGGAAATCTACGAGGCACTGCTGGAGCCAGCGGCAACTGTGGATGAGGCTTATGCGGCCTTTGGAACGTTGATGCCTATGACCTTGGATGGCAATGGCTTCTATGACCGTATGACTGCCGCTGATTACCGCGCTTTGGTTGACTGGCTCGCTGCCAAGACTGGCGAATAGCGAAACAAGGGGTTCGAAACATGCATCTCGTTATTTCCCTTGTGTGTCTACTGGTTGCAGGAACCGCAGTGTTCCTGGCCCGACACCGACTTGGACTGTTCTGGTCTGCGGCGATATTTTTCGTCGCGACGGTGGCTTTCGCCCAGTACGGCTTTGAGCCTGCTGCTCCGGCGAGTGTGGTGAAGCTGTACGCCATGGGCGTGTTCGTCGCGCTGGCCATGTACGTCACGAGCAGCGATGCAGCATTGGAACAGTTCTGGGGTCCGATCGAGCAAATCATGGTCGACCCCTCCAAGAAGTTCGTGCTCTGGGCACTGCTTGTGCTGCTGCCGGGCGTGGTCGCCTGGCAGACCTACGAGTCTTCTTTGCCGGCTACGGAGCCACCGCCCAAGATTCGGTCTGTACACCCAGCCCCTCCCAATACGATTGATTTCCAGGCCCCTGGCGATTCCGAGTCCATGACGTTTGATGTGGTGAACGGAGATTCTCCGATTCGGGCCTTGGAGACGTCTGACCCGGAAAAGTTTGCGGAGCACGTGGCTAATGGGAAGGACGTTTACTACGAGAACTGCTTTTATTGTCACGGGGATTACCTCGCGGCAGACGGCCACTATGCAGACGCTGTCAGCCCGCCGCCCGCCAATTTCCAGGACAAGGGCACGTTGGCGATGCTTCAAGAAGCGTTTCTGTTCTGGCGAGTCGCCAAGGGTGGTCCGGGACTGCCCTCCTCAGGAACCCCCTGGGATTCCAGCATGCCGGCCTGGGAGAAGTTTCTGACTGAAGAAGAAATCTGGGATGTGATTGCTTTCCTCTACGAATACACAGGCTTCAGTCCTCGCGCCGGTGGCGGACACGGGGATGGGGCGCATGGTGAAGGGGGGGCGCACTGATGGGAACGTCGATGTTTATTGCCCTGTTGGGTTTGTTTTCGGGGCCAGTCGAAGCGGCTGGTGATGTCACCAATGGTGCGGTGGTGTACGCCAAGCGCTGCTCACAATGTCATGGCGACGAAGGGGCGGCAGATGGTGCGGCGGCCGGCCATTCCTACCCACGTCCTCGGAAGTTTGCGGAGAACTCCACCTACAAGATTCGGCGCACGCCAGTAGGGGAGCTGCCCACAGACCAGGACATTTTCGACATCATCACCCTCGGGCTTGGCGGCACGTCCATGCCTCCTTTCGCTGTATTGCCAGAGCAGGAGCGGTGGGATGTGGTGGCCTACATCAAGTCACTGTCTGAAGACTTTGTAGACCCAGACTATGTGTCTACGGCCGTGCCGATTCCAGAGGTAGTCGCCGCCGAGTCGTCTCCAGTGGCCTCCTCACCGGAATCCGTTGAGTTGGGCAGTGCGCTGTTCGCGGAGAACTGCGCGAAGTGCCATGGTGTGAACGGCTTGGGAGACGGTGAACAGTGGCACACCATGGAAGAGAAGTGGACCAAGACTCGCATGGTCCCGGCGAACCTGGCGAATCCGGAGTCTTATCGGGGTGGAGCCACGGCCTACGATATCTTCCGTACCATCACAGCTGGCGTGGATGGGACTCCCATGCCCAGCCACCAGGAAAACCTCACACCTGAGGAGCGCTGGGGTCTGACGCACTTCGTGATGAGTCTGCATCCGGAATACAAAGAATTTGGAGACGACCGGGTGGTGGCAGCACGGGCTGATGCCGTGCCGGAGACGGGTGATGACGAAGCATGGGCCGGTGTGGCATCGGCTCGATTCAAGCTGATTCCGAACATCATTGAGCCGCCTCGAAACTTCTGGACCACGGTGGAGTTTGTCTCTGCGCAGGCCGTATATGATGCCGAAAACATCGCGTTGCGGATTCAGTGGGACGACCGGATGCGTTCGGAAGGCACGGATGCGGTGGGGGCCTATACGGACCACGACGAAGAAGTCCATTGGGATACCGAGCACCCCGACCAACTGGCCTTGCAGTTTGCGGTGAAGAAAGACCTCGCCGTGCGACCCTATTTCATGATGGGGGACAAGAAGCGCGGGGTAAATCTATGGTGGTGGCGCTCCGATACGGACAGCATCACAGAGCAGAACGGAAAGGGATTTGAAAAGATCACTCTCCAGGACGCCGATAGCACACAGGTGTCTGGAAACGTCACCCATGAGGATGGACGTTACACGCTCTACATCAAGCGTTCGCTGTCTACCGAAGACAAGCTCGACGTTCAGTTTTCTGAGGGAGACTGGGTTCCGCTTGCGTTCAATATCTGGAACGGAGACCGGGGTGAGGTGGGCCAGCGTCGCAATCTGACCACTTGGTATTGGCTCTTTCTTGAGCCAGCTGTGCCCAGCAAGGCATACATGATGCCGCCGTTCACCTTCCTATTGACGCTCGGTGTGCTTGGAATCCTGGTACGCTCTACACGACGCCGACATGCACCCAAGCCAGAGGATGACAACATGACTGCAACCGCTGAGTTGACCAAGAACCAATTGTTCCTGGGCTCGAATGGGGGACGCCTTGTGTGTCTGGGCATTGGGCTCGCAGGAATTTGCGGAGCGCTCGGCGGCATTCTGGGCCCCGGTGTGCACATGACTTATCTGCTGATCGCACTGTTGGTGACGGCACCGCCGGTCATGTTCTATGGCGTGGGCCACTCCCTTGAGGATTATCCCAAGCAGGTGCTTGCTGTGTTGCTGGTGGTACCACCGGTCGCAGGGAGTCAAGCTGCGTGGATGGGCTCTCTGGATGCCAATGGCGGCATGGTCGGTGGGGTGGTGCTCCTGGTGCTTTCCCTGCTTGCGTTCTACATGGCTGCTGCAGGATACGCTCGATACAAGCAGTAGTATCGGTGTTGTTGCACTGCGGTAGCGGAGGTAGGTAGCCGGCTCATTGAGCCCTCGGCTGGGCGAGACTATCGGGCGTCTGCTAGGAGTTTGCGTGCGGGGGCACCTCCGGCCGCGAGGGCGGCCATGACGCCACCCATCATGGCGCCCACCACGCCTACAGTGGCGACCTCGCTTCCGGAAAAGTAGAGGTTTCCGACTGGAGATCTCGGTCGCAGATGGGGATTGGCAAAACGCTCCGGAGTGGGCTCCAGCCCGTAGATGGAGCCGGCGACAGGACGGCAGAAAGTGTCCGTGGATAGCGGCGTTGAGAGCTCGCTGTAGGCCACCATTGGCCGGAGCGCGGGGATTTTCTGGAGAAACTGCTCGAGCATCTGCTCGGCGATCCGGGCTTTGAATGCTTCGTAGTCCTCGCCCCGTTTCCGCCACCGCGTATCGCGCCACGGCGCGAAACATTCCCAGGGCACAAAGGTGACGACCTCTCCGGTGTGCCGCTGCTCGGGGCCTGGATCATGCGTGGGGTCTTTCAGAGAGGGAAAGCTGCAGTAGAGCACCGGCGCCGGCCCTATTGGTTTGGATGGGCTAATCGTCCACTCGCCCTGTTCGATATCCCAAGAAGACAGAAACCATTTGTTGGCTCCGGAACATCCAGCGCTCCGAATGTCTCCTTTGAAACCGATGTAGAGGCACACATGGGCGGGGGCGGGCTTCAATGAGGCGATAGATGCGGACCAGTTCCGCTCGCGGAAGGACTCGGGCAGCAGGCGTTGTACAGTGGCGCTCGCCCCGATTGCACTTACGATCGTGGGCGCACGAATCTCTTCGCCGGTGCTCATGCGAACGCCCACGGCTTTACCGTGTTCGACGACAATCTGGTCCACGTCCGCCACCACGCGGGTCCAGCCGTCGCAGTTGGCCACCGTTTGAAGAAGCTCCCACGCGATGCGTTGGCTGCCTCCCACCGGGTAGTAGGCGCCGTGCATGAAATGCCGCGTCACCAGCGCCTGAATGGCAAAGGAAGAGCGGGAGGGTGGGCTACCGTAGTAGCCCCATTGGGCGACGAAGAGAGCCTGTAGGCGGGGATCTTGGGTGAGGGCTGGGAGAACATCGCGGGTGTGCTGGGCCAGGTACTTGTTCGCCTTTCGCCCGAGGGTCTGCTCCAGGGCCCAGCCCAATCCTGGTCCGGCGACCTTCGCGCCAAAGTAGCCACGCATGCTGCGGGCGACCTCGCGGCAAAGTTGCATGTAATCGAGGACCGCCTGGCTTTCGTCGGGGAATGGTTCGGTCAGGTTGTGAATGAACTGTTCTGGATTGTCAGGGAAGTCGAGTTCGAACCCGTCGTCCCAGCGGAACTCCTCGTACACGCTTCCCAAGGAGGCCCACTGCAGGCGGTTGTCTGTCAGAACAGTGAGGAGTCGGCCCGGCATGGAATGGTGGGTGACTTCTCCGACGGCGTGGACGCCCACATCCCAGGACCAACCTTTGCGTTTGAAGGCATGGGTGAAGCCACCCGGTACATAGTGTTGCTCCAGCACGAGAACGCGCTTGCCCGTCTTCGCCAGGATGGCAGCGGTACACATACCCCCCATTCCAGACCCGATTACGATCACATCCCAAGGCCCTGGATCCGCCTTTTTACTCCAGGGGCGACCGTAGATTGACTTCTGTTGGCTCAACCGTCGACCAGTTTGTAGCGGAACGTCAAGCAGCCAGAAGTTTCATTTTCGCAGTAGTAGCTGACCACGTCCAATATGGCGGATTTACCGCTGGCGAGTCGAACGGCCTGGGTTTCACCTCGAGAGGTGAGCAGGTGGCTGAAATAGGAATAGGAGTACCAGCGACACAGCACGGGGTTTTGTGGAACCTCGTCTATGGACTCGTCTTCTACCCATGTGCGCTCGATGGGCAGGACTGCGTCCTCCAAGGCGCCCTCACCCAGATCAAGTGCACCGTACGGGGCCTGAAAGAGTTGACGGCGCACGTACAGGTCAGCAGCTGGACCTTCAGGCACCACTCGGCCGAGTTCCAGACTGAACGGGATCCAAACTTCCTGATCGGAGGTGTCGAGTGTGACCTGGTGAATCCCCGCACATACTTCTTCGGCCACGGGTTGTACGGAGAAGCCCGGCGGTACCACTGAGTTCTCCGATGGAGGCGTCAGGCTAGCCGATATGAACAACACT
>JAYZDK010000095.1:0-8145 GCA_036337845.1 Myxococcota bacterium
GTTCCTGGCTCCCTACACGGGTGCCACCATGGGCGAGTACTACCGAGACAGCGGAATGCATGCACTGTGCATTTACGATGACCTCTCCAAGCAGGCCACCGCGTACCGTCAGCTCTCCTTGCTCCTTCGTCGTCCTCCCGGCCGTGAAGCCTATCCTGGAGACGTCTTCTACCTTCACTCTCGCCTCCTCGAGCGTGCAGCCAAGATGTCTGATGAGCAGGGTGGAGGGTCTCTGACCGCACTCCCCATCATCGAAACCCAAGCCGGTGACGTATCCGCCTACATTCCGACCAACGTGATTTCCATCACGGATGGTCAGATCTTCCTGGAAACCGACCTGTTCAACCAGGGTGTGAGACCCGCGGTGAACGTCGGTATCTCGGTGTCTCGAGTCGGTGGTAACGCTCAGATTCCCGCCATGAAGCAGATTGCAGGAACGCTGCGTCTCGACCTCGCTCAGTATCGGGAGTTGGCAGCCTTCTCGCAGTTTGGCTCCGACCTCGATGCCGCCACTCAGCAGCAGCTCACCCGTGGTGCCCGACTGGTAGAGATTCTGAAGCAGGGCCAATACGCCCCGATGAACGTCGAAATGCAGTTGGTACACATCCTCTCCGGAACCGAGGGCTACCTGGACGACATCGATCCCGGAGATGTCGGCACATTCCTGACCGCACTGGAGTCCAACTTCAAGGCCGAGCAGTCCGCTCTACTCGCTGAAATCGTGGAAGTAGGAACCTTCAAGAAGAACGATTTGAAGGACAAGATTCTGTCTGCAATCGGTGCCTTCAAGGAGACCTGGAGCGCCTGATGGCCAATCTCAAAGACATCAAGCGCCGTATCGGCGCCGTCACCAATACCCGCCAGATCACCAAGGCCATGAAAATGGTGGCCGGTGCCAAGCTTCGCCGTGCCACCGAGCACGCTGAAGCCGCGCGTCCCTACCAATCCACGCTCACCCGGGTCCTTGCTCGGGTGGCGGACTCCAGCGGCGGAGACGCTTCTCACGAGCTGCTGGAATCCCACGAGGCCGTGGAGACTGTGGCTGTGGTGATCTTTGGCTCGGACAAAGGCCTCTGCGGTTCTTTCAACAACGCTCTGTTTCGGGAAGCCCAGCGCTTCATCGATGCCCAGACCGAGAAGGGCCACAACGTGGTGCTTCATACCTACGGCAAGAAGGCTCGCGGGTATTTCACTTCCCGGAAATACACCCTGGAAAACTCCGTCATCGAGCTCAGCGCCGCCACCTACATGGACGCCGTCACTGAGATCGCAGACACCTTGCGTGCTCAGTACGTGGCCGGCGAGATTCAAGAAGTGCATCTCGCCTTCAACCGCTTCCGTTCGGTGCTCACACAAGACCCTACGTTCTCTCAACTCCTCCCTCTTTCTGTCGAAAGTGACGAAGAGGGAAGCGAGGAAGCCGGGGGCAACTACAAGTACGAGCCAGACGGACAGCAGATTCTGAACACCCTGCTGCCCCTGTACGTACAAACCCTGCTTCACCAGGCCTTCCTGGAAACCGAAGCGGGTGAACACGCATCCAGAATGACGGCCATGGACAACGCAACCCGCAACGCGTCCGACCTCATTGACACGTTGACCCTTGATTACAACCGCGCCCGCCAGGCCGCGATCACCACGGAACTGACCGAGATCGTCGCTGGGGCGGAAGCACTCTAAACCCAAAAATTTATTCGCTCAGGAGCATTCCAATGGAAGGCAACATCGGCACCATCAAGCAGGTGACAGGTCCCGTCGTGGACTTGGAGTTCGAACCCGGCAAGCTGCCGGCCATTCTCTCCGCAGTCAAGCTCAGCAACCCATTCATCTCAGACGAAGAGGGCAACCTTATCGTCGAGGTGGCCCAACACCTCGGTGAAAACACCGTGCGTTGTGTGGCCATGGATACCACCGACGGTCTCGCTCGCGGCATGAAGGGCACCGACACCGGTGGTCCCATCTCGATGCCTGTAGGCCGAGAGACTCTGGGCCGTATTCTCAACGTGATTGGTGAGCCCGTTGACGAGCTCGGCCCCGTTGGCGAGAAGACCCGCCTTCCCATCCACCGCGACCCCCCTCCCTTCGTGGATCAGTCCACCGAGGTAGAAATGTTCGAGACGGGTATCAAGGTCGTTGATCTTGTCGCCCCCTACTCCCGTGGTGGAAAAATCGGACTGTTCGGCGGTGCCGGTGTCGGCAAGACCGTTCTCATCATGGAGCTCATCAACAATGTCGCCCGTGCACACGGTGGTTTCTCCGTGTTTGCAGGCGTCGGTGAGCGTACTCGCGAAGGAAACGACCTTTGGCACGAAATGAAGGATGCAGGAGTCATCAACCCAGGTGACTGGGAGAACTCCAAAGCCGCGCTGATCTACGGTCAGATGAACGAGCCTCCGGGAGCCCGTGCACGAGTCGCTCTCTCCGCACTCACCATTGCCGAGAACTTCCGTGACGAAGAAGGCCAAGACGTGCTGCTCTTCGTAGACAACATTTTCCGCTTCACCCAAGCCGGTTCGGAAATGTCCGCACTCTTGGGCCGCATGCCCTCCGCAGTTGGCTACCAGCCGACACTGGGCACCGAGATGGGAATCCTCCAAGAGCGGATTACCACCACCAACAAGGGGTCGATTACTTCCGTCCAGGCCATCTACGTGCCCGCGGATGACCTGACTGACCCGGCTCCTGCAACCACGTTCGCTCACCTCGACGCCACGACCGTGCTGTCGAGAAAAATCGCCGAGCTGGGTATCTATCCCGCCGTGGATCCGCTGGACTCCAACTCCCGAATCCTCGCTCCCGAGGTAATCGGAGACGACCACTACAACGTGGCCCGGGAAGTTCAGGAGGTGCTGCAGCGCTACAAGGATCTTCAGGACATCATCGCCATTCTCGGAATGGACGAGCTTTCCGACGAGGACAAGCTGGTCGTCGAGCGGGCCCGGAAGATGCAGAAGTTCCTGTCTCAACCCTTCTTTGTAGCCGAGCAGTTCACCGGACTCGAAGGCAAGTACGTCAAGAAGGAAGACACCATCCGCGGCTTCAAGGAAATCCTTGAAGGCAAGCACGACGACCTGCCCGAGCAAGCCTTCTACCTTGTCGGCACGATCGATGAGGCCATCGAGAAGGGCAAGCAACTCGCAGCCAGCGCATAGGTTTGGAGCCAATCGATGTCCATTCAGATTGAAATCGTCACTCCGACTGCGATTGCCTTCAACGCCACGGCATCCGAGGTGCAAGCACCTGGATTCCTGGGTGAGTTTGGCGTGCTGCCAAGTCACACCCAGTTTCTTTCCGTGGTGAAAGCAGGAGTGGTGAGCATTTCTGCGGAAGACGGTCCAAAGCGCTTTATCGTTGGACGAGGCTTTGCCGAGGCCGGCCCCGACCGCCTGACGCTACTGACCGAGCTCTGCGAAACCACAGAAAACGTGGACAAGGCCGCAGCCCAAACCCTACTCGACGAATCCGAGAAGGTTCTGGCCACAGCCGATCCCAGCAGCGGAGAGTGGCTTTCTGCTGAGCGCGACGCAGAGCTCGCTCGCGCCCGACTCTCGGTCTAGTCCGAACGGACCACAACCTGCTCCCACTCACGGGCACCGGCTGCACTTGGAGCCAGTGCCTCGTCGTGTAGGCGTGCGCCGTCGATTACGCTAGCCAGCCAGGTAAGACCTGCCAGGCCGGTAGTGGCCCCAGAGACCACCCGCCAGGTGAGCTCCTCGTTGCCGCCGCTATCGTCGGACTGAGCCAACTCCAGTGCACGCACCTGCGCAAAAACCGACGTTCCAATAGCAGCGGCCTGCACCCCTCCAAACACCCATCCACGCTTGGACTCCCCATGGGAAAACTGGGGGATGCCCAGCGGCATTACCACAGTCCAGGTACCCGGCGGCTCGGCGAGTGCCAAGCCCATACACATCCAACCTGCAATCAACACGAGTGCTTACTCCTTCTTGGGTATGGCCTTGAGTTTGACCTTGCCGCCCTCTGAGACCACCCGAAATACAACCGATGTGCACTGGTAACGGCTCTTCACTTCTCGCACCTGTCGACGAAGTGAATCTCTCACCGAATCAAAGCTCACATCCGTATTGAGCCCCGCCTTCTCCCTGGCGCCCATGTAGGAATCAAACACCTTCTTGTAGGCTGCATCCTCTTTGCCTGCACGCGATGCTCTCTCGGCCTGGCGCTGGGCCAGTAGTGCCTGCATCTGCCCTCGAGACTTGTCTGCCAGGTCTGCGCGAAAACGCATCTTCGGGTGGGTTCCTCTCTCAATCATCACCAGGTTTCTCTGGATGTATTGATCCAAAGAGACGCTGCGCGCCTTGAGGGTGCGAAACTTATGGCGCTGAGCGGTGCTTGAGATGTGCACGAGCATCAAATCCCTGACCATCCGTTTGAGGTCGTCCCGCTCCCGCATGGGCTCAATGCGATCCACACCCGAAAAGTACTTGTCGTAGTTGATCTTCAGCAGCATCATTCGCCGCTCGAATTCATCGAGTCGGACGTTGAGAGCCCTGTCGACTTTCTCGCGACGCGCCAGAGGTGCACCTCCTCATTCACACGATAGCATCCGCTTTCATCCGTCTGCGGGCTAAGCTTGTTGAATGAATGCTGCTGACATCCGAATTCTGGTGGTCGATGACGAGCACTCCATCGTGGAATTGCTCGGAGAATACCTCGCCACACGGGGGCACCCCATCAAGACAGCCGCGTCCGGTGAAGAGGCCACACGTCTCTTGGAGAACCATGAATTCGAACTGGTGCTGAGCGACATTAAAATGCCGGGGCTTGATGGGCTCCAGCTACTCGACCATATCCGAGCGAAAGAACTGCCAACCGAAGTCATCCTGATGACTGGCTATGGCACCATCGATTCCGCGATTCGGGCCATGAAACGAGGCGCACTCGATTACCTGCAGAAGCCCTTCAAGCTCCGGGAAGTCTACGAAGTCATTGAGAATGCGATGAATCGTCCTAGCCAGGAGTTCACCGATCGTTCCAATGGAAAACTCCTTCCCCTCCAGCAAGCTCTGAGCACGCTCACATCACCCGAAGATCTACCTGCAATCTACGCAGCGCTATGTTCACATGCCTCCACAGAAACCGGGGCCAACGGCGCCCTGGTGGCGTTTAGGGAGCCAGAACGACAACACTGGGTGACCTACCAATGCACAGACTACAGCGCGTTTCGAAAGTTCGACCTCCAACGCGCCGGAGTACAAATTCGCGAAGGTCTTCAAAGCCCCGAAGATGCCCTGCACTCCCGGCCCGGCATCTTGCTCGTCGCACTGCCGTTCCAAGCCTCGGTTAAGGCCAAGAATCCTCCCTGTGGCCTCCTCGCACTCAGCGGCATCGTAGACCCCGACCCGACCACCACGGACATCGCAGAAGCCTGCGCACAGCTTGTCGGAGATGCTCTCACCCGGCAGTTTCTCACCGCACACCTGATGGCCTCCTCCAACCAAGAAAGCAGCCTCCTCCACAAGGAGCGCCCCAGCCCAGACCACGCCAAACGAGTGGACACGCTCGCAAGCTCAATCGCTCGCACAATGGATCTGGAGGAAGTTGAGGTCCAAGCGGTAGCCTGGGTGGCCCGACTACAAGACCAGGTACCCAGCCCCGAAGAGATACTCCTCGGCGGCGCACTGGACATCATGACCTTGGGGGGGGGCGGACTGGCCATGAACGTATTGAGTCATTTGGAGCCGGCGTTGTTTGCGCTTTCCGAGCATCACGACGGAACTGGGAGCCCTACCGGCATGTCCGGAGAAGACATTCCCCGAATCTCTCAGATCGTGGCCGCGGCCACATGGTGGGACCACACCTGTGTATCGCGTCGTTTCGCTCCTCGACTCAATCTCCACGAAGGCCTTCGGGCGCTGCGAAACCTATCGGGAACGAACTTCCACCCGGAAGTTGTCCAAGCCATGATCAGGCTACTGTCCCAAACGCCTGAATAAGGCCAGCACCCGCTTGGGCCAGCTGTTCACGAGTCAACTGCTGAATTCGTGGCATTCGCACGATCGGGTAATCCGGTAGGAACCTCTGGAGGTCGGAGTAATTGTGGGCTCGCGCCTCATCCTCTGAGGTCCCAACCCCATCATTGAGCACAACACCCCAGACTTTCAGCCCGGAATCCCGAACCGCCTCGACCGTCAAACGCGTGTGATTCAGCGTACCCAAGCGATTTGCACTGACCACCAATACCGGCGCGTCCAGCGTTTGCGCCAGCTCCGATACCCCAAAATCCCAGTGGATTGGAACTCTCCAGCCCCCGACCCCCTCCACAAGGGTGTGGCTTCCACGGTGTGTGGAGATCCACTGTACAACCTGGTTCAGAGAAATCGTGTCTCCAGCAAGCGCTGCAGCCCGATGGGGCGACAACGCTGGCAACCAGGTCTGCATCACCAACGGGTCATGCCCCGCAGCCCGCCCCAGCAACTCGGCATCCTCCCCAGCCGACCCATCAGAAACCCCCGTCGCCACCGGTTTGAGTGCCCGAACGTTTCCCGGCAACGACGCAGCCAATGCCGCTGTAACCACGGTTTTCCCCACCTCGGTGTCTGTGCCTGTCACAAACAACAAAGGCGGTACCGAAATCACTCCTCTCCCCCTGTGAAACCGTTCACCATCTCCACACCCACCACTCGTATACCTTCTCCAAAGGCACGGGCTCCCACTGCCAACGGCGACCACCCCTCCTCGTCCAGTGGCTTGGGATGCTCCACCCCTCCTTGCCGCTGCAAATCTTCCCCCACATCCTTGAGCCAGCCTCCCACCAGGTGAACAGCGCCTTCAAGAGCAGCATCCACTTCCGGGGTAAGCACCACATCCGGGGCCTCGTCCTCTTCCGTGCCCCCCACATTCGAACCCAACAGTAATCGCAATGTACCTTTGGCCTTGCGACTCAACTCTTCAAGTGTGCGGTCCAACTCATTGTCATCATTTGCCACCAGAAACCTCCAAGTTCGTCCAAGAATCTCCCTGCGCACTCACATAGCCTTCTGCCTCCAACCAGTGAAGGTGACAAAGCACCTGTCGCTCGGCTACCCCATGAAAGGCCACGGGAAGCTCCGGGTAGATCTCGGGCACAAGGTCTATGGGCTGGGCTCGGCCTTGACCACCGAGTGCAGCCCTTACCTGTTGAGTCCGCATGTGGCGATGCTCGATATACTGCCGCAAGAGGCCATCAGCATCCAGGATTGCGTCACCATGAGCGGGGTGCAGCACCTTGGGACATTCGGTTCTGAGTCGCTCCAACGACTCCAGGTAATCCGCGAGAACTCCATCGGGAGGGTCCAACACAATGGTGCCTTCACCGGCCACCATGTCCCCCACCACAAAGTCTCCCGTTCGCCGGTTTGCCAGGCAGAGGTGGCCGCTGGCATGTCCCGGAGTGTGCAGCACATCCCAATGCCCTTGATCGGTCTCGAGTGTGTCCCCCTCCCCAAGAAATTCATCAATCTCAATCTGGCCATCAAGAAGCTCCGCTGTTCTCGCATGAGCCACGACCGGGCACCCATATTTACTGCGGGCCACCTCCACGCCACCGATGTGGTCGAGGTGGTGATGAGTCAGCACAATCCGCTCCACCGTGCCATCACGTTCTAAGACGCATTCAGCCAGGTGGTTCTGTTCTTCTTCCCAAGGTGAGGCAGGCTCTACCAGGGTCAAACGCTTGTTCCCCAGGAGGTAGCAGTTGGTGTGTGTGGCCGGAGGTAGCGTCGGTGTTCGCAAGGGGAGAACCGCGAGCTCCGGAGAAAATTGTTTGAATGTCGAGCGTTCCATACGGCTCAAAGAACGCTCCATACCTTCCAGACCGCCCAGATTCCCAGTACCACCAGCGAGCCACCAGCCAGCCGTTCAGAGAGCGGGCGTCCCTCCCATGCCGAATCCACGGCCTCAGCAGCCACAGACCGAGGCGCAGCCACTGGAGTGGGCACCCCCTCGACAACAGGAGAATCCAGTGATTCCTCTCCCCCACCAACATCCGTGCTGGCACCTCCGAGAGTGTCTTCTTCCAGCGGTGAAATCGAATGTTCCGAGAGATCACCGAACAACTGCATGTCCTCCTCGAGCTCATCGAGGGCGTCCATTTCCAATCCGGGAGGCTCAGCCGAAGCCTCTTCCATCTCATGGCTCATAGAT
>JAYZDK010000096.1:0-9191 GCA_036337845.1 Myxococcota bacterium
AACCAGCATGGTGGATAGCATCCGATGAGTATGGAGCTGGCCATCCATTTGGGACAGCAAACCTTGTTTGCAGTGGTTGTCCTCTCCGGGCCCATCCTTTTGGTGGCGTTGGTCGTGGGAACGATGGTTTCCATCATTCAAGCCGTGACCCAGATCCAAGAGATGACTCTGGTGTTCGTGCCCAAAATCATCGCCGTGTTTCTCGTAATCGCCGTGGCGGGCGGCTGGATGCTGAACCAGGCTGTCGCGTTTGGAGTGCAGACGTTCGAGTCTATTTCTGATCTGGACTACTAATGATCGAGGTGATGACCACTGCCCTATTGGTCTTCGCCCGGATTGCCGGCCTGATGCGCGTCCTGCCCGTACTCTCCATGGCTGGGACCCCAAAGCTCTTTCTGCTTCTAAGTGGATTTGCGATCACATTGGCCGTGCTTCCCATCGTGCCAGTGGCCCCGCTGAGCGCAACCCTGGGTGTGCTGGTGTTCGGCGTGATGGGAGAAATCCTCTTAGGCGTGCTCCTCGGCAGCATCGTTCAGGCAATCTTTGCTTCCATGACACTCGCAGGTGAGGTCATGGCCAACCAGATGAGCTTCGCGATGGCCACCCTGTTCAATCCCCTGATGAAGGGTACTGACAGCACGATTGGAACGATCTGCAACTGGCTCGCCGGCTTGGTATTTCTGGGTATCGGGCTTCATTTCACCTGCATTGGCATTGTTGCGGAGAGCTTCCAGGTCATTCCTCCAGGAGCGGTTGCCGAGGTATTCAAGGGCATGGAGTTCTTTGTTGATGCAGTATCCACAAGCATCCTCATTGGGGTAAAGCTCTCCGGGCCGGTCCTCATTCTCGTGTGGCTCGTCCAGATATTCGTCGCCATTCTGACCAAGATGGCCCCGAGAATGAATGTGTATTTCTCTGTCGGTATCACCCTGGTCAACGTGGCCGGGCTCGGCCTTCTTGGGCTCTCACTGCCCTTCATTCTTCAGACTCACGGTGAAGCAATGGTGAACAGCACCCGCGTCATGGTGGAAGCAGTAAAGGCGATGATCTGATGGCTGAAAACGAAAACGGACAAGACAAGTCATATGACCCATCACAGAAACGACTCAATGATGCGGCAGAAAAAGGAGACATAGCCAAATCACAGGAGCTGAACTCTCTGGTGACGCTCACCATGGGAACCTGCACACTGGTATACGCTCATGGCCCGATGGCCGAAGCCTTTCGAGCGGTTTCATCCGCGTCTTTTCAAGTCCCGAAGAACGTAAAGATGGACCTCCAGGAAGCCAACATCCTGGTCAACAACCTCTTGTCCTGGACCGCCTCTGCTTGCATGGTGCCTCTGGGGGCTATCTTTGTGGGCGCCATGCTCATCGGCGTAATTCAAACCAAGGCCAAGCTCTCCCCCAAAGCGCTGGAATGGAAGCTGGACAAACTCAACATTGTCAGTGGAACCAAGGAGCTTTTCTTCTCTTCCAAGCCTTGGATGGAGCTCGTCAAAGGCGTCGGAAAGCTCGTAGCTCTCTCGATTGTCACCTGGGCCGCTATTTCTTCAAGACTTCATGAGTTGCCCGCCATGGCCTCCCTGGAAACCAGCCAACTGCTGTCGGAAATGATCAGCCTGGCATTCAAGATATTTGTCTATGCCATTCCCCTCTTGATCATCATCGCAGCAGCCGACTACGCCTATTCCTGGTGGAGAAACAACGAGAAGCTCAAGATGACTCTACAAGAGGTCAAAGACGAGCGGAAGGAAATGGAGGGAGACCCCATGGTTCGAGCCACCCGGCGTGCTCGATACCGCGAGTTCTCCCTCGGAAACATGCTGGCCAAAATCCGAGATGCCGACGTCCTGGTCACCAACCCCACACACTATGCGGTGGCGTTGCGCTACAACAAAGATGAGGCTCCTGCGCCGATAATCCTCGCCATGGGCGTGGACCATGCCGCCTTGAAGATGAGGCAAGAGGCCCGCCAACACGATGTAATGCAGATTGAAAACCGTCCTCTCGCCCGTGCACTCTACGCCACGGGAAAGCTTGGTCAGATCATCCCCGACGATCTCTACGGACCCGTCGCGCAGGTACTCGCCATCGTGTATAAGCGCCGCATGCGTGCACGGATGCGGCGAGGACTACCCCCACAGCAACCCAACGCGTGAAGCTGAAGAACCGCTCACAGACCCTGAAGAAACCCGAGTAGGTCTACCCGGTTCCGATAGAACTGACGCGTGAGATCCGGATCAATCTGTATGCGCTTGAGTGTGCCGTCTTCAGCCTGGAGACTCAACTGCAACCGCTCTACCTCCAGGTCATAGCTCTGAACATATTTTCCAATGACGAGCCCCACTGCGCCAATCTCCCATTCCAACTCATCCCGGCTCTGCAATAGGACATGAATGTCCACAGCTTCGGGCATATCGTTTCGAGCACCTCCCCAGGCCAGAACAGGCGCCTGCACCTTCACGGGCCCCAGGTCCATGCGGGAGAGCTCTACCAACAATGCTGTGGAGAGGTCATCCACTCGTCCCTTCATGTCAATGACACCGGGTGAGAGCCGATCTCGGAGGTCATGAGACGCTGCCCTCAGCGCATAGGGCGTCTCCGAATCAACAGTGCTGACAACCTCCACACGCTCAGTCTCTTCTGCAGGCTTGACCACCCCCTTGTCAGTGGCCTCCGTCGAGTTGGGGGTCGTGGCCCGCGGAGACACCCACATAGCCGTGCTCCGCACATGCGCATTGACCATCATCATGGCGAGAATCCCCACCATGCCCACCGTACCCAGCACCCACGGAAACGCCCGCCGAGGAGGCCGAACCTGTGGACGCGCCATGCGCTCCTCAAACTCTGCAAAATCGGGAATATCCAAGGCAGCCGCAACCCCTGCGCTCCCCCTTCGCTGTCCACCAGCAGAAGGAAAAGCAATAATTTCCCCTCCCCCCTGCTGAACATCCGGCTTGGTCTGCTCCTGTGGAGTCGACACTGGTTCCAGACGCTCACTCTCCGGGGGGGTGGCCTTTGGAGGCGGGGGCGGGCGCGGTATGGG
This sequence comes from Myxococcota bacterium, assembly GCA_036337845.1. GTDB lineage: Bacteria > Myxococcota_A > UBA796 > UBA796 > CAJQPC01 > JAYZDK01. Next base: position 3,049 of record JAYZDK010000096.1, read on the forward strand.
GCGTGTAATGGTGGTTTCCTCATCGAAACGAGGCAGCACAGGGGCCGAAAAGTCTTGCTCCTCCAGCACCACAGGATCGGTCTCACTCACTTCACTTGTGTCGCTTGTCCCAGAGTCCTTGAGCAAGTCCTCCGCTCGACTCTCCAAGGTGTCGTAGTCATTCGGATAGGCCTCAGGCCCCTCCTCGGCACCCACCAGTTCAGTGCAAGCATTCCAGAGGGCCTTGGGGCTCTGGCCCCCCAAAGACTCCCAAGCCGACCAGGGATCCTGCTCCAATGCTGAGGCCACTTCTTCCACGTCGCCGGCTAGTCGCCACTCGGTCTCTCCCACCGTTCGAACCCGGTCCGTCGCATGAATTTGTCCAATCACTGCCATACGCAGCAAGTCTTCAGATCTCCCCATTCGAAAGACCTGTCCTTTTCTCTTCACCTCCCAACCCGGCATCAAGCCCTCTCCGAACACATGATCACACTGGAGCACACGGGCCGTCAACGGCAAAACACAGGCTTTGACTGCCCGTCTGTCTCTCGATAAAAGGCTGGTTCAGCCAGGGAGGGCACTTGCCTCGTATCGCGGTAATCCCAGGCGATGGTATTGGCCGAGAGGTTCTCGACGAGGGCCTCAAAGTACTCCGTCACCTAGACAGTCAAGAAGAATTGGGTCTCGAATACAAGACCCTGAACTACGGCGCCGATCGTTTTCTCGCAGAAGGCGTGGCCATTACCGATGAGGAAATGACCTCTCTTGGAGAGGACTACGATGCCATCTACCTCGGCGCGTTGGGCGACCCACGGGTTCCATCCAATGAACACGCTGGGAAAATTCTTCTGGGCATGCGCTTCCAACTCGACCTCTACATCAATCTGAGGCCTGTAAAGCTACTCGACTCCCGCTACTGTCCCCTCAAAGACAAGTCTCCTGAGGACATGCGCTTCGTGGTGTTCCGCGAAAACACCGAAGGCCTCTACACAGGCATCGGCGGGCAGTTCAAGAAGGGCACTCCTGACGAGGTCAGCATTCAGTCCGAGCTCAACACCCGAAAGGGGGTGGAGCGCATTATTCGGGCCGCTTTTGAGCATGCACGCGCCCACTCCCTGAAGCGCATGTGCATGTCCGACAAGTCCAATGCCATGCGCCACGGACACGACATCTGGCAGCGCACCTTCAAGGAGGTCGCAGAGGAATACCCCGAGGTCGAGTCTCGTCACCTCTACGTCGACGTCCTGACCATGGAAATGGTGCGAGCCCCTGAGCAGTTCGATGTGATCGTCACCAACAATCTCTTCGGAGACATCGTGACCGATCTGGGGGCCCAGCTCCAAGGAGGCATTGGGCTTGCCAGCTCGGGCAACCTCCATCCTGGAAAGGCCGCCATGTTCGAACCCGTCCATGGCTCCGCTCCCAACATTGTGGGACAAGGTATTGCCAATCCGCTTGCCGCCGTACTCTCTGCCGGCATGATGCTGTCCTGGCTCGGCCGGCCCGATCTCGAAACACGAATTGAAGGGGCTGTCTCAGCCTGCTTGACGGAGGGCCTGGTCACGCCAGAGCTTGGCGGCAAGCTCTCCACCAGCGCGGTGGGAGATGCCCTTGTCGAACACCTTAGGTCTTGAAGGAGACTAGCATGTCCAACGAAATCGTCTTTCTCTCAGGAAAGCGCAGTCCATTTGGGGCCTTCAACGGCACCCTGACCTCACTCTCCGCAAATGACCTGGGTGTAGAGGTCTCCCGCGCTGCCATTGAGCAGGCTGGCGTGTCGGCTTCCGACATCGACCACGTGGTCTTTGGCAACGTCATGCAGACCAGCGCCGATGCCATCTACTGCGCACGACACATTGGGCTTCGCTGCGATGTTCCCACCGAAGCCCCCGCGGTCACGGTCAATCGCCTGTGCGGTTCCGGATTTGAGTCCTTGATTCAGTCGGCTCAACGCCTTCTCGTAGGCGACTCCACCATGGTGCTCGCCGGTGGTACGGAGAACATGACCCAGTCTCCCCACACCATCCGCGGCGCACGCAAGGGCTTCAAGCTCGGTGGCACCAAGATGAACGACTACCTTCAGGAGGTCCTCTACGACCCCCAGGCCGGCTGCACGATGGCCATCACCGCAGAGAACCTTGCGGAAAAGTACAACATCAGCCGAGAAGACGCAGACGATTACGGCTACCGGTCCCAAACCGCGTGGGCCACAGCCCACGAAGAGGGACGATACACCGCTGAAATCGCCCCCATCACCCTCAAGACCCGCAAGGGAGAGCAGGTGGTTGAAGTCGATGAGCACCCCCAGCTCTCGCCATTAGCCCCGGAACGCTTCCGGGCTCGCTTCTCCCGCGAGGCTATGGCGGGCTTGCGCCCGGTGTTCAAAGAAAACGGCACCGTGACTGCCGCGAACGCATCGGGCATCAACGATGGCGCGGGCGCCATGGTCATGACCACAGCAGCCATTGCACAGGAGCGAGGCCTCGCTCCCATCGGTCGGCTCGTCGGCTGGGGCGTTGCCGGAGTGGACCCCAAGTACATGGGAATCGGGCCGGTCTATGCCATTCGAAAAGCGCTCGCACACGCCAACATGTCCCTGGGCCAGATGGACCTCGTGGAAATCAACGAAGCCTTCTCCAGCCAATACCTGGCCTGTGAGAAAGAGCTGGAACTCAATCGAGACATCACCAATGTGAACTCAGGCGGGGTAGCCCTCGGCCACCCCCTGGCGGCTTCAGGCACGCGTATCACCATGCACATGCTCTATGAGCTCAAAAGGCGTGGCCAAAAGTACGGCGTTGGGTCAGCATGTATCGGTGGCGGCCAAGGCATTGCCGTGGTTGTCGAAGCACTCTAGGGAGTCAATATGACGGAACGTCCCACACAAGACGAAATCATCTACGACTGGAACACCCAGGGAGACCGGGTCTCTCCCCCCCTTCGGAGGGTGGAGTATGTCGACGAAACACTCCGGGACGGAATCCAGTGCCCCTCCGTCACAGACCCTCCCATCGAAGCCAAGCTGCGTATCGTCCGACTGCTCTCCGATATCGGAGTACACAACCTGGACTTGGGCCTACCCGGCGCCGGGCAGCGAGCCATCGATGATGTGACTCTGCTCGTAGAGTTGATTCGTGATGAGAAGCTTCCCATCCGCCCCCAGTGCGCTGCACGCACGCACCCCAACGACATCAAGCCGATTATCGAGATCGCGGAAAAGACCGGGGTACCCATTGAAGTCATGACTTTCCTGGGAGCATCTCCGGTGCGACTCTATGCAGAGGGCTGGGATGAGTCTTTGCTCGAAGAGCGCACTCGAACCGCCGTGAGCATGAGCAAGAACGCTGGCCTTCCCTGTACGTTCGTCACCGAAGACACCGTTCGCTCTCACCCCCAGCTGCTGTCCCGGCTTTTCACCGCTGCCATTGAAGAGGGGGCTGACGGCCTCTGCCTCTGCGATACGGTCGGTCACGCCACTCCCGACGGGGTGTTCAACCTCATCTATTTCACCAAGAACCTGATCCGGGCCATGGGTACGAACACTCGCGTGGACTGGCATGGTCACGATGACAGGGCACACTCACTCCCCAACGCCATCTCAGCCATTGAAGCTGGGGCCGACCGCGTTCATGGAACCGTGTTGGGCATGGGGGAGCGCGTTGGCAACACGCCATTGGACCTCTTGATGGTGAACCTCAAGCTGCTGGGCATCGAGCAGAACGACCTCTCCAAACTCTCTGAGCTTGTGCACCTGGCCAGCGAAGCCTGTGAGGTTCCGATTCCGCCGAGCTACCCTGTCTTTGGACGCGATGCGTTTCGAACGGGAACCGGCGTCCACGCCGCTGCAATCATCAAAGCCAAAGATCGGGGAGATGACTGGCTGGCAGACCTGGTCTATTCCGGTGTCCCCGCAGGCTGGTTCGGACTGGAACAACAGATTGAAATCGGCCACTATTCAGGCGAGTCGAATGTGCGAGCCTGGCTGGCAAGCCGAGATATCGAGGCCACCGACACCCTGGTAGCGGCCATCTTCGAAACCGCCAAGAGTGGTAATCGCCTCTTAGAAGACGAAGAGCTGATGGACCTCGTGCATCGGCACAGTTCCTGATTCAGGCGCCTTAGAAATAGGCTCGTGTCTGTACAAAAAGCGTGCTTGGGTAGAACCCAAACTCGCTCCGGATACCTGCGTTTCCAGCGATCACATCAGCCAATTCCACGTTCCGTGGCCGCTCGCCCAAGCCCAGAAAACCACCCAGGATGACGTCGGCGTTGCCGGCCACTGAGAGCGATAGAGACGGGCTCAACAGCGCACTACCATCTTCGAGATTCCCCAGGGCCACCACAGAGGCCATCACAAGCGGGGTCACCTCCTGAAAGACACTCAAGCCCGCATACGTGCGCCCCATCGTCCACAGCTCTCCCCGGGAGAAGCGCTCTCCCGTCGCAAACTCAAGGTAGTCCGCAGGCTCCGACTCTCCCAAAGACTGGTAGTAGACCTCCACCCCCACGGAGGTGGTCTCCGTCAGCCGATGATCTGCCCCCAAGACCGCTCGAAGAAACGCATCTTCATCGGAATCTGCTGGGAGCGTACCCACCACATCCGCGTACATGCCTACCGGCCCCACACTCCACCATCCGGAAATCCCCCCCACGTGATCGCCTCGGATGGAGCCGTAGAACACCCCCACATCCGCAACACCCACCGTGACCTGCCCATAGCCGGCAAAGACCATCTGTTCCCGCGTCCAGTCACCTGCATAGGCCCCAACGGCCGTGAACTGAGTAGACGCTGAAGGGTACACATCCACCCGAGCCGCATCCACGCCCGGCTTGTACTCACTGTCCACTGTGGTGGGTGTGAACGGGTTGACCAGGTCCAGTGGCGCAAAGAAACGCCCCTGGCCAAAGCTCACAGGCTGACGCCCAACACTCCACTCGGTAGGCCCCAGCGTAGACTCCACCCGCAGCCTGTCCGTTCGCCCGGTAATGAGCATTCCTTCACTGGACACCCCCTCCCAGTCCAAATCCAGTGCCTGAGGAGCATCCAAGCCCACACCAAAGGCAGCGCCCATCCCCATCTCCATGGCTCCCGTCGTACCCGTCACAGCATGGTGGGCCTCCAGGCGAAACAAATCGCCGAGATCCAGCTTCAAACGCAGACGACCATCGACGGCCCCGCTTGCCTGAGGCTCTTCGGGCATGAGCACATGCTCATAGGGAAAGCTCCCCATCCAGAACGACTTGAGGTCCGCGTTGAGTTCCGTCGTCTCAGCAAGCGCCCGCAGCGCTCCCTCGCCTTCCTCTGCAGACATGGCCGGCTGTGCCAGCAACAAGCCAACCCAGGCAAGGCTCACTTGGTCTGGTCCTCTTTGATGAGTCCATCCTCCATCATGACCACCCGGCGGGCTGCCGCCATGACTTTGGGGTCGTGCGTGGCAAATACAAAGGTGATTCCCTGCTCCCGGTTCAATCGGGACATGAGGTCAATCAGCTCGTTGCTGGTCGTGGAGTCCAAGTTGGCTGTAGGCTCATCCGCCAAGACCAATGCTGGCTCTCCCGCAATGGCACGGGCCACGGCCACACGCTGCTGCTGCCCACCAGAGAGCTCGCTGGGGAGCCGGTGCTCCATGCCTTCAAGCCCCACAGCCGCAAGCATCTTCATGGCTCGGTCCCGTCGCTCTGCTGGCGCCACACCACGCAGCAGCAAGACCATTTCTGTGTTTTCCACCGCCGTGAGCACAGGCACGAGGTTGTAGGCCTGAAAGACAAACCCAATCCGGTCTCGTCGCAAGTCCGATCGCACTGCTGCCTTGATCCCCGACAGGGGCTGACCTTCGATATGGACCTCACCCGCTGTCGGCTCATCCAAACCACCGATGAGGTTCAACAACGTGGTCTTGCCCGAACCAGACGCCCCCATCAAAGCCAGAAACTCCCCCGACTCCACCGACAAGTCCACACCGCGAAGTGCATGCACGGTGTGTTCTCCCTGGGCATAATCTCGGGTCAGGCCCTCTACAGAAACAATCGACATCTTCTCACTCCCTCTATTGGTGCCGCATGGCCTCGACCGGAGTGAGCTTGCTCACTTTCCAGGCCGGCCACACAGACGCCAAAACCGTCAACATGAATCCACCCACCGCAAACGCCCCCATGCGCGGCCA
>JAYZDK010000097.1:0-11221 GCA_036337845.1 Myxococcota bacterium
TTCGGCGAGCAGTTCCAGGTACAAGACGACTTCCATCGCCAAGTGCGCATGCCCGAGCCGCCCCTGCTCCTCGCGGACCGCATCACGGGCCTCGATGCCGAGCCCGGCTCCATGGGCAAGGGCACCATCTGGAGCGAATCCGACGTGCGGCCCGATTCCTGGTACCTGCACCAGGGCCACATTCCCGCGGGCATCATGATCGAATCGGGCCAAGCGGATCTCATGTTGATCTCCTGGCTTGGCGTGGACTTCACCAATCAAAACGACCGGGTCTACCGCCTGCTTGGCTGCGAGTTGACCTACCACGGTGGCCTGCCAGAGTTGGGGGACACCATGGCCTACGACATCCATATGGATGGCCACGCCACTCAAGGCGATGTGCGACTGATGTTCTTCCACTACGATTGTCGCGTGGGCGACGACATTCGACTGTCGGTCCGCAAGGGTCAGGCCGGGTTCTTCACGGATGCCGAGCTTGCCGATTCCGATGGTTGTCTTTGGTACCCCGAAGAACAGGAGCTTGCTCCCAACCCACGCCTGGACGCACCCGCTGTGGAATGCACAAAGAGCGCATTCGATGCAGCGGACCTCCAAGCCTTTGCCGACGGTCGACCCTGGGATTGTTTTGGCCCCGGATATGAGCGGGCGAAGACACACACCCGTACGCCACGCATCCAGAACGGCAAGATGATGCTGCTCGGCCCCATTACCGAGTTCAACACGCAGGGCGGGCCTTGGGGCCGCGGCTACATGAAATCGACCGTCGAAGTACAGCCAGACACCTGGTTTTTCGATGGGCACTTCAAGAACGACCCCTGTATGCCTGGCACCCTGATGTTTGAGGGCTGCTTGCAGGCCATGGCCGTGTACATGGCCGCCCTGGGCTATACAGTGCGCAGAGATGGCTGGCGCTTTGAGCCTGTGAGCAACCAGCCGTTTGCTTTGAGCTGCCGGGGTCAGGTCACCCCACAATCCAAGAACCTCACCTACGAACTCTTCGTAGAAGAGGTCCACGATGGGCCCATTCCAGTACTCTACGCAGACCTACTGTGCACCGTCGACGGCCTCAAGGCCTTCCATGCACGGCGTGTCGCCCTCCAGTTGACCCCCGCCTGGCCGCTGGACCAAGGCAATGCGCTTCTTGAGAACTACGTGGAGCCCAAGGAAGTTGCCAAGGCCGGCGAGTTTCCCTTTGATTACCGCTCGCTCATTGCCTGTGCCAACGGGCGCCCATCCGAAGCGTTTGGTCCCATCTATGACCGATTCGATGGCCCGGGGCGTGTAGCTCGGTTGCCCAATCCCCCGTACCACTTCCTGTCCCGGGTCACCCGCACTCTCGGAGAAGTTGGCACCATGGCCGATGGTATGGAAGTCGACGTCGAGTACGATATTCCATCTGACGCTTGGTATTTCGATGAGAACGGCAGCCGAACGATGCCTTTCGCGGTGCTGCTTGAGGCCGCTCTTCAGCCCTGTGGCTGGCTGGCCTCCTATCTTGGCTGTGCCCTGACCACAGACACCGAACTCTGCTTCCGAAACTTGGATGGCAAGGGCACCCTGCACGTCGATCTGCTCCCCGATTCTGGCACTCTGCTCACGCGGGTGAAGAGCACGGGTATTTCTCGGGTCGCCTCCATGATCATCGTGAACTTCCAGGTGGAGTGTTCCGTTGAAGACACGCTGGTTTACGAACTCGACACGGTGTTTGGGTTCTTCCCCCAAAGCGCCCTGGAAAACCAGATCGGACTGCCCACAACCGATGAGCAGCGCAGCGTGCTGGAAGCCCCAGAAAGCAACGTTGTGGACCTCACAAGGCGGCCCCAGGGCTACTGGGATCCCAACCGGCCCCAGCTCGCAGAGCCCATGCTGCTCATGCTCGACCGCATCAGCTATTTCGACGCCAAGGGCGGTAAAGCCGGCCTCGGCATGGCCCGCGGCGAAAAGGATGTGGACATGGGAGAGTGGTTCTTCAAGGCCCACTTCTTCCAGGACCCAGTTCAGCCTGGCTCCCTGGGAATCGAGGCAATGATTCAGCTACTCCAGTGGACCATGCTCGAACAGGGCCTGGATGAGGGCATCGAGAACCCCCGCTTCGAGACTCTCGGGCTGAACGAAGAAATGAGCTGGAAGTACCGAGGCCAGGTCATTCCCGAGAACCAACTGATCGCCTCGACTTTGGAGATCACCGAAATCCGAAGAGAGCCAGAAAGTATTCTCGCCCTCGCCGACGCATCGCTTTGGGTCGATGGAAAGCGTATCTACGAGGCCACTGGCTTAGGGATGCGCATCGTCTCCGGCGGCACCCCCAAAGCCCCCACTCGCATCTTGGACCCCGAGACCGACACCTGGCTTGGAGACCACTGCCCTACCTGGACACTGCCGGCTCTAGCCATGATGTCGATGGTGGACCTACTGGCCCAAGGAGCCTGCAAGGCCGACCCCGTCACAAGCCTGCGGGATGTGCGGGTCAAAGGCTGGCTGACCTTTGACGGCCCCCGAGAACTGCGCACCCATCGCAGAGGTGAACAGGTTCAACTTGTGGCGGTCGATTCCGAAGGCGTGGAAACCGAAGTCGCAACAGCTCGCGTCCAGACCGGCTGTTACAGCGCTCGTCCCGAGGCACTTCCCGCGCTTGAAGGAGAACCGACTACGCTGCCGTATGAAACCGGCGAGGTCTTCCACGGACCGGAATTTCAAGTGGTGAAGTCCCTCATTCGAACAGCAATGGGTGCATCCTCTGTCCTGCACACCCAAACCAACGTGCCGATCGGGCGTGTCAACCCGGTACTGCTCGATGGCGCCACCCATGGCATCCCACACGACCAGCTTCACACCTGGAATCCAGACCTCTCTCCCAACAAGGTCGCCTACCCCGCACTCATTCCCGAGATGCACTTCTACGGGCCCACCCCCACATCCGGCACCATACGATGTGAGGTCCGCCCTGATGGCACGCTGGGTACCAAAGACTTTCCTGCGTTCCAGGTACAACTCATCGGTGAAGCCGGTGTCTGGTGCAGCTTCCGACTGGTCGAGGCCTGCTTCGACAAGGGTTCTGTGGGCCAGGCACCCGCTGGGGACCGATGTGCCTTCCTGCGCGACCGCGTGTTCGTGCCGGGTGTTCACACCAGTACCCAGGAAAATGGCGTAACCCGCCTGTCTGAGGCCGACGTTGCTCAAATCGACTGGCTTCCGGGAACAGTCGCCGATCTATACGGAACCCGAGACATCGCCGAAATAGCCCGTAAAGAGCACATCGGGTCCGCGAATGGGGTGCACCCGGGTATCGTGCCTGCAGGCCTGCCTCTTAGAACGTTCGACCTTCAAACAGAACAATCCGGAGACGAAGTCACAATCACAGGTGATGGAAAAGGAGTGTTCTGCCTCGACCCTGTGGTGAACTTCTGGCGGAACTGGTTTGACCGTGAGCCCTGGCCGGTAGAAGACCTCTATTACGGACTGATCGAACAGTTCATCGGCAAGGTCGTGCTCACAGACCCAGAGGGGTTCGAGGCTCTGCGCGGCCGCAGTTTGCTGTATTTGGGTAACCACCAGGTGGGAGTCGAATCGCTGCTGTTCTCAGTCATTGCCTCGGGATTGGGTAAGGTACCCACGGTAACGCTCGCCAAAGCCGAACATCGCCAGACCTGGCTGGGCAAGCTCATCGCCCATTGTTTCGACTATCCCGATGTCAAAGACCCCAACGTCATCACCTTCTTCGACCGCGAGGACAAAGCCTCACTCCCGAAGATTATCCAAGAACTTGCCCAAGACATGACCGGCCCAGGCCGCAGCGTCATGGTCCATATTGAAGGCACGCGCTCGCTGGACTGCACCACGCCCGTGCAAAAGATGAGCGGCGCTTTTATCGACATGGCACTCGCGGTGAACGCTCCTGTGGTTCCCGTCCGTTTCGTGGGCGCACTACCCCGGGAAACCCTCAGCAAGCGCATCGAGTTCCCGATTGGGATGGGCAAGCAAGACATCTACATCGGCCGACCCATTCTGCCCGAGGAGATGACCTCCCTGCACTACGGGGACCGGAAGAAGTTGGTGATTGAATCCATCAATGCCTTGGGCCCGTCCAATGAAATTGAACAGCCCAGCCTCCCAGATACGGCCTTCGCTGAGCGAGTGCGCTCCTGGCAAGAAGAACGAGGTATCAGCGAGGAGCACGCCACCCTGGCCTGTGTGCTTCGCGACCTGGACAATCCGACCCCCGACACCCGCCGACTGTTGAAGGCCAAGAAAGCCGCTTCCTTGAACAAAGGCGTACAGGGCCCCTGGCTTGAAGAATTGGGGAACCGCCTGCTGGGCCGATAGTTCTTGAAGTCAGTCCTATCCGCTCCTCGTGGTAGCCTGTGCCACCGGAGTCGAGATGAACTGTCCCAGTTGTGCATCCAGTGATTTCTCCCCTTTGAACACGTCGGAGGGAGTGACCGTCGACTACTGCATGGGCTGCAAGGGCATCTGGTTCGAACAAGGAGAGCTCGCGTTCTACGTCGAAACCAGCGAAGACCTGCCCTTACCCGACGCCTCCAAAGCCCATGGAACTCCGTCCACCTTGAGTTGTCCCCAGTGCGATGGCGGAGCCATGACCGAGATGCCCTATCTCCAAGGAGAGGACCTTCGATTGGACCATTGTGACTCCTGCTCAGGCATCTGGCTGGACGCCAAAGAGATCGTAAAGCTGGAGGAGCTGGCCCGCCGAGTCGAACCCGCGGGTAAAGTGCTTCGCACAGTGCAACAACTCGAGAAGATGGGCTACCAGGTTCTGGGTACGGTAGAGCGCTGAGCCAGATTCAGTCCCGGGCCACCTGTAAGCCAGGTGTCCCAGGCCTCTGAGGTTCTCACTCGCGATCCGACGAAACAGCGTCCAATCGTTCTTTGACCTCACTGAGCGCCCGCCCCAGTCCGAACTCGGCATTCACCTGCAGTGGCATAGCTAGCGCTCGGGCCTGTACGTATGCCCCACGAGCATCGGAAATCTCACCTTGAGCCAAGCACACGTCGGCCCGAACACACAAAAGGCGTGCATAGTATCGAGGGTCCTCGATCTGCTCGTAAATGGCCTCGGCCTCCGCCACTTTCTCGCTCGCCTCATCCAGACGCTGCTGGCCCAGAAAAGCCCGCGCCAGTAGGCCTTTCATATAGGCGACACCTTGAATATTGGGAACCAACTCGTGGCACTTGATCCCCGCACAGAGCACTGTTTCGGCTTGTTCAAATTCACCCTGAACCACCAGAAGCATGCCGATATTCGCACTCGTGATTCCCTCCCCCCAAAGATCACCCTGGGCACGGAAACTCTCCAGAGCCGTATCGTAATACTCTCGAGTAACCGTGTGATTCTCCATACGTAGATGGAGCAAGCCAAGGTTGAGCTGAGTCACGGCTTCCGCCTGACGTCGACCCAGCCTTCGGTGTCCCGCAGCCGCGCTCAGGAGGAACTTCTCCGCCAAACCAAGCCGCCCCTGATTGAGGTAGAGCAATCCCAGGTTGTTCTCTCCGGTACACCGCTCTCGTTCCATGCCAAGAACATCTACCATCCGCAGCATCTCCCGCAGATACTCCTCCGCTCGAGTAAGCAGGCCGCGGGTCTTGTAGATCGTCCCCAGACAGCAAAGCGCTCGACACACTCCCACCTCGAAATCAATCTCTCGAGACACCGACAAAGAGGCCTCAAAAAACCGCTCCGCCTCATCGAGGTCATGACGAATCCATAGAATCTTCGCAAGCTGTGCCAGCAGTCTGGCTTCCTGTTTCCGATCGCCAATCTCCTGCACGATGCCCACGGCCTCATGAAGGCCCTCCAGGGCGTCTCCGGAACGAGCCGTTCGCCTCCACAAGACAGCGACGGAAGCCAACACTCTAGCCCTCCACCCTGGAGTCATCCCCTCCATGGCCCGCAGTCGCTCAATGTTTGAGTCGAGTTGGCCCGGCGCGAACCCACCTTCCCCTATCGACTCCACCAACCCCACAAAGGCACCCGCCGCATCATCCGCGGCACCGAATTCCATCGCATTGACCAACGCCACCTGGAGGTTTCTCGCATCTGCACACAGTCTCCTCACCATCGTCTGGCCGCCCACAAATTCCAGACGTTCCAAAATCGAGTCCACCCCCAAACTCCCGTAATGCCGGGCGTGCCGACCCGCCGCAGTACTCATTTTGGGTTTGGCATGAGCCCCTTCCGCTGCTTCGAGTTTTCCCGCGGAAAAGAGCCGAATGCTCTCATAAATCTCGAATCGGACACAGCCGTCGAGTTCATCGCGACGCAAGAGCGACTTGTTGTTGAGCGAAACCACGACCTCCATCAGCCAGGGAGCCGATGGGTGCTCACTGAGGTCCACCACAGCCGCTGCAGCATCCAGAAAAAAGCCTCCCCGAAACACCGAACATTGGGCCAGCGCATCGCGCTCCCAAGCCTCCAAGCGACTCCACGACCACTCCAAAGCCTCATCCAAAATCGATTTACCCTCAGCACCGGTATCTGTCTGAATCTCAGAGTGTTCTACCCAAGCCCCCAGATGTTGCTCCACCATATCCAGGCCTTGTTCCACAACTTGAGCGGCAACCAACTCAATGGCAAGGGGGTTGCCGTCGAGGTGCATCGCTATGCGTTCCAGTAGCTTGGGAGATGTTGTCTTCAGTGGTTCCTTGCCTATGCGTTCCTGCAGCAGGCTCACGCCGTCGGCCGTGTGCAATGGCTCCAACTCCAGAACATGCTCAACGTCGAGCCAGAGTCTTTCTCGTGATGTCGCCACAATCCGAAGCCCCGAGGCTCCATCGAGCAGAGCTGAAACGGCTTGCTCGGCAAAATTCACCATCTGATCAAATTGGTCGATCACCAGAATGTGGTCGCCCAACGAGGAAAAGCATCGGGCCAGAGTGGACGACTGCCCCTCCTCGGACATGCCTTCCGGACACTTCATATCCAGCGCCTCGAAGAGGCCTTGATTGAGGTCTGCCAAGGATTCAAAGTCAGCACAACCCACATAGGTCACACCCGAACCACCATCCGCATCACCCATCAGGTCGAGGACATAACGCAAGACCAGTCGACTCTTGCCTACGCCGGCCATACCTCGCACCGTCACCATCCGGCGAGAACCCGAGAGTTGCTGCTGAAGTAGCTTCAACTCGTCTTCCCTTCCCACAAAACTGTCGTTTTCCGCAGGAATACGCACCGTGGTTGTCGGTGCGTCGGAAGAGGGCAGCGGTGCAGCCAGAGAAGCCTCGGCAGGAACATCGTCGAGTTGTTCACGTGGCACCTCTTCCGTGATGCCATCCACCTCCCCCTCGAGTTGAGCCCGCACAACCCCGGCCACATACCGATTCAAAGACACACCCCGGGCAAGCTCTACGAGTGCGGCAGACAACTCTTCACAGGTGTCGTAGCGCTCGTCTCTGTTGGCCCGAAGACAGCGGGCCAAAACCGTCTCAATACCCGGAAGCTTCTGAGCGGCCAGCGCCAACACCCCAGTCTTCTTCAGCTGGTAGTCAACGTCGAGAATCTGCAGAGTCAACTGCGCCAGGTTTCGAGCCGAAAACACCCTCGTATTGGTCAACATCTCAAAGAGCATCAGGCCCAACGAGAACAGGTCAGATCGACTATCGAGTTCAATCCCATTGACCTGTTCGGGAGACATATAGGCAGGGCTCCCCCTCAACGTGCCCGTCTGCGTGTGTCGTTCCACCACTTCACGCGCACGAGAAATGCCAAAGTCTGTGATTTTCAACTGACCATGCTGGCCCAGAAGAATATTGCCCGGCTTGACATCCCGGTGCACAAAATCCGCTCGGCGACCAGCGACCACCAACTGGTGCGCATGGCCGAGCCCAGCACAGATCTTGACCCCTATCTCCAGCACCGCATTCGCTGGCAGCGCCCCTTGAGCTTTGATCACATCTCTCAGAGACAGACCATGCACCATCTCCATGGCTACATAGAGCTGTCCCTCCACCTCTCCCAAATCGTAGGTATCAATCACATTGGGATGCTGCAGCAACGCGCCAAGTCGAGCCTCATTGACCAAGTCTGCCCTTCCATGCTCGGCCGCTTCCCCTGTGGCCGCATGCAGCACCTTCAGGGCAATTCGCTTTCGAAATCCAGAGGGTCCAGTCATCTCGGCTTCGAACACACGCCCCATGCCCCCCGAACCAAGAATGCTCAACAACTCGAACCTTCCGAAAGAGCACGGCAGATCCGAGGCTTGCAACATCTCAACAGATGGGCTTGAAACTCTCATCTGCGGGATTGTATACGGCATGCGCTCCCGGTTGAAACTTGGATTTTGAGGATTGGGGTCCGCACACCCCAGTCGGGGTAGTCACGCCCCGACACGAAGCATCCAATCCACCCGTAAACCGCTACTCCACCGAGACCCAAAAACGCCCTCACTTCTCAGAATCGCATGTTGGCACGACTTTTGCTTGTAGCCAGTTCAAACGGCCGAAAATCCACACAATCGGCGATTTGGAGTGCACATGCTTTCCCGAACACTTGCTTTGTTCCTGCTTTCGATTCCTGCAGTAGCACAGGCTTCCTATGGGGACTGGCAGCGCGAAGACCCCATGTTTCACCCCCGCCATCCTCAAACCAATGTGGAGGATGTCGACGACCTTCTGGAGCTCCTCCGTTCCGATCAACGACACACACAAGCGCGAAACGCGATGAGCGAGTTTCTGTCGGGCCTTGGAACAGAGGCTTCCAGTCAAGTCATGGACGAGATTCGCAATGCCGACCTGCTGTACGCCCTGACCGATACGATTGTGTACACGCAAGACAGGGGCGAGGTAGCAGACGCGCTCTACAGCGCCGCGATGCGTTTGCTTTCGAGCGGCGAGCATGATGACCTCGTTGCAACCCTGGCCTCCACCCCACTGAACACCTATTCTCCGAATGAACCCGGTCACTCCGGGCTGCACAGCTACGCACCCGACGTGTTCGGAGGCTCGCTGGAGTTCAACGAGGAGCGCATTCACTACCCAGGTGAGCTGATGAACTCCCTGGCACGTGAGCTTCGGGTGGCGGAACAATGCCGAAACAACAGCGGCTCCTCCGAGGTGTGCACACCGACTCGGTCACAAGAGCGTCTGGCCCAGCACCCAAGCAACGCGAATGTCACTGGTGAGAATGAAGGGGCGCGGACCTGGGAGCTTATCGATGCACACGACGATGACTATGACCAGGACGTCCTCGTTGAAACTACGCCCAATGAGACAGAAGATGACTCCAATGCCTACTCCAACCACTTCAACTGGGGACCCGGCCGTAGCAAAGTGACATTCGATACCCCCTGGAAGAGCTCAACACCCGAGATCTTTCAGAAAAAGGGTGAGGTGGTATTCAAAGGGCGAGATGGCTGGCAACGAGTCACTTCCGAAGAAAATGACGGAGAGGATACCGACGAGGCTCCCAAGTCCAAAAAGCCTTGGGTTCCAAGCAATGTGGAAGTGACTTTGTGGGGTGACTACCGAAGAACCGGCGACTCGGTACTTCACTACGGCAATGACAACACCTACCTGAATTTCCTCGGCTACGAGGCGACTCTCTTTTCCGGCGTGACCACCAATGGCCGCAACGTCAAAGCGAACGTCGACACCGGTGTTCGGGCCTACCTCGCACGGGCTCGTCTATACGAATCCCAGACCCTTGTGGAATGGGAAGACGGCAGCCTCGCTGTCAAAGAATACGGAGAGGCTAATCTGGGAACCAAGCTCGGCGCTGGCGCCAGCGCTACCGTGGGACTCTCCGGGGTTTCATTGGACGGCAAAGTGACCGCATTTGCCGGCGCCGATGCTACGGGATGGGTGGGAATCGGAGCCTCCTTATGTGACATTCGGGTCGATACCCGGGGCAAGGCGAGCGTATCAGCTGGTATCGGTGCAGAAGCCAACGGCACCATCAAGATGGACTGGTCTCAGGGCCAATTCGGGCTCGGGGGCGGATTGGGTGCGACCTTTGGACCGGGAATGGGCACCGGCGCAGAAATTTGGATCGACGCCCAGCAAATCGTCAAGGACCCCAAAAAAGTGGCTTCATGTCTTGGAGACAAGGCGGAGACCGCAGCGCTATTTATGGCCGAACCCCAGATTCGAAACGCCGAGCTTCAGAGAGAATCCTCCGACGCACTCCTCCAAGCCACCAAGCAGAGCTTCAACTGGAGCCAGGACAAGGCCGAGGACCTCTGGGACTGGTCTAGCGGTCATGCCACCGATGCGGCCAGCTGGTCCCGCAACCGCGCATCCGATGCAACCGAGAAGAGCCGTGAAGGCCTCGGAAGCGCCCTGGACTGGGGCTTCCAACGTGTCGAAAACACCGTCAACAGCCGAGTCGCAACCAACGTCGTGAGCTCTTTCAAGAGCTTCTTCGGAATCCGGAACTCCCAAGGAGATTGCAAATGAACATCCGATTTCTTCCCTGTCTCGCCCTTCTTCTCGCCACAGGCGCCCAAGCCCAAACCCAAATGCACTCTCCGAAGACCAGCTTCTTTGAAGGCCACACCTCGGACCAATCCGAGACCTTGCTGGCAACGGGACGACTGGCACTCCTGATGGACCAACCCGTCGTAGCCGTAGAAAATCTGGTCGAGGCCGTAGAAGTGAATCCAGAAAACACAGACGCACTGGTTCTGTTGGGAGACATTGCCCGAACCGAGTCGCGCTTGGAGCTTGCAGCCGAGTACTACGAGCTGGCCACCCGGATAGACCCGTCCCTGGTCAACGCGACGCTATGGACAAGCCGATACCGTTCGCTCACCGGAGAAAGCGCTCAGGCCATTGAGATGCTGGACCGTGCCTTGATTGACAACCCCACCAATCCAGACCTGCTGGTGGCCCAAGGCCACTTGCTGCTTGAACAAGGCGATTCATTTCGCGCCCTGGACTATCTGCTGAACGCAGTGGAAGTAGCACCCAGCCTCTTCGAGGGGCAGCGACTGCTGGGCTTGGCACTTCTAAACACGCGACAATGGGGAGCCGCCGAGTCGGCCTATCGCCAGGCATTAGCCATTCGAGACGACCTGGATGTCCACATCGAACTCGCCCAGGTATACGACGCGTCATCCGCCGCACCAAAGCGGGCGCTCGACCACCTCCTCTATGTGTTGGAGCGTCAACCTGAGCATGTCACCGCCCTGAGCATGGCCGGTGACATCCTCCTGCAGCTCGACAACACAACAGCCGCTCAGAACGTTTGGAGACGGGCGATTCGTAT
>JAYZDK010000098.1:0-53205 GCA_036337845.1 Myxococcota bacterium
CACTCTCCGGCGCACTTAGATCCGTTGCGGTCAGCATCAGAACCTTTGTCTCTTCCAGCTCCACAGGCGTAATATTGATGGGTGCCATTGTGCCACCGCCTACCGCCTGTAGCGACTCGATCTCTCCCACCGTAGCCGACAGTGCAAACCGCCTCGCCGCATGGGGCAGATGAGCGGGCCCCTCCGGGCGAACACGCACCTCCACCCGCTGGAGCCCACCAATCAGGTCCGGTGGGGTGAGCTCGATCTTCAGGGTTCCACCAGCCACAGGCTGCAAGGGCAGGCTCACCACCTTGTCGAGCTCGATTCCCCCCTTGATACGCACCCTTAGAGACAACGCGCCAGCCGTATCCAGAGGCTCCCCTGAAAGGTCAACAGCCAGGAGCCCAGGCATGGGAATGGAGTGTCCCACAACGACACCCTCACGTGTCTTGATGCGCACTTTGTCTGTCAGGGCCAGGTTTGGAACCTCCAGATACACCCGGTGTACAGACACCCCATCCGCGAGAATAGGGCCATCGTGAAGTACATTGAGCTCCCCCGGAAAAGCCACCACCGGCCAAGCAAAAGCTATAAGCAAGAAAAGCCGGCGCATGAAGAGCACCCTCCTAGAGCAAGCAGACTACCGCAGGCGAGAAGGCTTCAGTAGTCTTCGGGAAGATGCTCTTCGATATCGCCTGCTGAGATCGAGTTGCGGTTGGTCCAGAGAACCTCAAGCCCCGGGCCCAGCAATGTCAAATTGGGCAGACCAATACTCCCCCCGCCCATGTAGGGCGCATAGACCGAGAAGCCATCGTCATCGAGCACCGGGTGCGTGAGACCAAAGGTGTTTGCCCACCCTACACGACTGGCCCCATCAGTCATCAGTGTCATGGGCAGAAAGCCTCGGTCACCGTATTCTTCGTATAGCGCCTGAACCTCAGGTGCTGTGGCCACGCAGCCGCCTCACCACTCCGCCGCTCCTTTTAGCAGCACCACCCGGTTGCAGAAGTCGTGGAGGTCCACCATTTCTCCATGCTGGTCCTCCAGACTGAAGTTCTCCGAGATGTCGCCTACGGAGTTACCCGTGGACTCCACATCGTCTCGGCAAGCATCAATCGCCCAGCCCCCCATATAGGGCATGTCGTCTTCATCGGTGGGGTCGGTATTCTGTTCGTATTCCTCTAAATCCGTCCAGCCATCGTCATCCGTATCCGGGTTGTTCGGGTCTGTGCCAAGTTCTGCTTCCTGAGCCTCGGTGAGCCCGTCGTTGTCGTAGTCTTCCCGCTCGGGAACACTGGGAAGACACCCCACCAGCCCCACAAAAATCCATGCGTTCCACCGAATAGGCCACATCAAACATCCTCTGACTCCAAGACTCATCACCTGCTCCGAATCAGTAGTCGTCTGGAAGGTTCGACTCGATATCTCCTGCTGTAATCGAGTTGCGGTTTGTCCAAAGGACCTTCAAACCCGGCGCCATCAATGTGAGGTTCGGCATACCAATGCTCCCCCCGCCCATGTAGGGCGCATAGACCGAGAAGCCATTGTCATCGAGCACCGGGTGCGTAAGTCCGTGGGCTCCCGCCCACCCTGCAAGGCTGGCCTCATCGGTCAGCAGTGTCATGGGCAGAAAGCCTTGGTCGCCGTATTCTTCGTATAGCTCCTGAACCTCAGGTGCCTCAGCTACGCAGCCGCCTCACCACTCCGCCGCTGCAATCAGCAGCACCACCCGATTGCAGAAGTCGTGGAGGTCCACCATTTCTCCATGCTGGTCCTCCAGACTGAAGTTCTCCGAGATGTCGCCTACAGATTTACCCGTGGCCTCCACCTCGCAGTCATCGATCTGCCAGCCGCCGGTATAAGGCTTGGAATCCGCATTCAAGGGGTCGGTGTTCTCGTCGTACTCCTCCCCATCCGTCCAGCCATCATCATCGGAGTCCGGATTTTCGGGGTCCGTGCCGAGTGCCTCTTCCACATCACCCAGCAGCCCGTCTCCATCGAGATCCAACGGCAAGGTCACCTCAGCTGCCACACAGCCGAGTCCAGAAGACAGACAAAGAGCGATTGGTAGAAAGAGGGTGCGCATGAAAATCCCGTCACCCACCTTAGCGCATACCGAAAGCACCCAAAAGCGGAAGTGAATCCTTGACCAGGGTTAAACAAGCTCTATGGCTCTCCTCTTCTCCCTGATCTGCATCACGTTTGGCTCGGCCGCACAGGCCCATCCCATCGCTGCAGAAATCACAGCGCACCAGTTGCGCCTCACCCTGGGAAAAACCCACGTCACTGTGGACTACCAGGTCTGGATCCCCAACAGCCACCTCGTAGAGGAACCTCAAGAGACCAACCCGCTGCAAACCCACCTACAAGAAGCCAAAGATGGACTCTCACTTCTGATCAATGACAACCCCACCGCCCTGACACTGCTGCCTTTGGAGGGCTCCGGCGTCCAGCCCGGAGGGCATGTCACCGGTTTTCAGGTGGCCTTGCAGGCTGAGTTGCCCTCACAAATGGGGCGTCAAGAGGTCTTGCTCGTCAACAGCGTGGAGCCCGATGAGCTGGCCAACTACAACACCGAGGTCTTCATACACCCCAGTCTACAAGTCTTGGAGACCTCGCTCTTGGACCTCGAAGAGGGCGAGTTGACTGCCAACCGCCACGCCCAGTGGCGCATGGATGAAGAAAGTCGAGAGACCCATGTGGTGGTTCGAAAACACCCGAGAATCCTCCAGTTCACGAGCACCGGAAAGTTCCGGCCTATCCACAAGGCGCTGGGGTTTCCCTGGATGGCGCTCATGGCGCTGGGCATCGGAGGCCTGGCAATAGCACTGGCTGCAGCTCGGATAATGCAGCACAGGAAGCACCGATGAAGCCAGCGCTGTTCATGGTGGCCCTGCTCTGCGCATGCCCCCCGAAGGCCCCCCCAGGCCAGACGAACGAGACCCACATCCAATTGGCGAGCTTCGACTACGCCTGGCAGCGGGTTCAAGACACCTACCACGACCCCAACATGGAGGGCCTCAACTGGGAGGCTATCCGCGACGAGCTTCGACCCATCGCGGAGCAAGCTACCGACAACGAGAGCCTGCGGGTTGTCCTCCACGACTTGCTGTCTCGACTGGATGCTTCTCATTTTCAGGTAGTCCCGCAGTCTCTCTACGAGGTGAGCCACCACGCACCAGCACTCCCAGAGGGCGCCCCAGCCACTCCGCCTCCTTCCGGCACGGTGGGACTTGAGTTGCGCTGGGTAGAAGACGGATTGAGAGTCACCCAGGTCGCGGAGAACAGCCCAGCCGCGCTGGCAGGAATCCAGAGGGGCTACACGGTCCTCGCCATTGATGGGTTCAACCCCCAAGCCATCATCAACAACGCACAAGACCTCCACTCCCTACCCCATCTCCTTGCCCGCGCAGCAAACAGCGCACTCACGGGCAACCCGGGGTCGGTAGTCACCCTATCGCTGGAAGACACCGAGGCTGTGAGCCTCACTCGGGTGGAGAGCGCAGGTGATGTAGTGCAGCTTGGATACCTGCCGCCCATCACCGTGGTCTTCGAGCACGCACTCCTAAACCCCGGCAGCCCATCCCTCATCGGCCTGATTCGGTTCAACGCATTCATGCAACCTGCGGGAACTCGCTTCACAGAAGCCATGATCGACCTGATCGACCAGAACATCGACGGACTGGTAATCGACCTCCGCGGAAACCCCGGTGGGGTTGTGGCGATGACCATGGGGATGGCGGGTCATTTCATACCCGAACCCGGTCTGTCCCTGGGCACCATGACCCAGAGACACATGAAACTGACGCTCAAAGTTATTCCTCGAGCACCAGCCCAGCAGTTCGACGGGCCCGTGGCCTTCCTGATCGATGAGCTCTCCGCGAGTACCTCCGAGGTCTTTGCGGCGGGCATGCAGTCCCTGGGGCGTGCACGAGTGTTTGGCAACACCAGCGCAGGTATGGCGCTGCCATCCATATTCGAAGTGCTTCCCAATGGAGACGGCCTGCAGTTCGCGATTGGAGACCTTCACGGACCTGACGGACAGCGCCTGGAAGGCATGGGCGTCGTTCCCGACACTCCGATAACGCTCACCACATCCGCACTTTCAGCCGGCACCGATCCCATCCAAGACGCAGCCATGGCATGGATACTCGCCGAACAACAGGAACATCAATGACTCGACTAATCGCGGTTCTCATGGGTATGACAGCCACCGGCTGCGCAGCCAAAACCCCACCCAACACCACCGAGCCCACAGAAGCACCCACAGTAGCCGCCATTGTGGAACACGCCATTGAAGCCACAGGAGGCCGAGCCAGGCTGGAGGCCATTGAAAACGCCAGAATCTCTTATTCAGTGTCCATCCCCCAGCAGGGAATCGAGGGCACTCTGTTGGTGCACCACAGCGCTCCAAATCAGATGATGGCTCAGCAGGAATTTCCCGGACTGGCTGTCGTAAACCAGGGCTACGACGGCACCCACGGATGGGCCACTGACAACTTGATGGGCCCCCGTCTGTTGGGGGGGGTCGAGCTGGAGACGACCCGACGAGACGCTCACCTCTATTGGCTCATGGATTTCGACACGTACTACCCGGAAGCCACAGTGGCCGAGAGAACCGACTTCGCTGGTGAGCCCGCCTGGAAGGTTCAGGCCCAGTCGGCCTGGGATCGAGAAGACGAGTTCTTCTTCCATACGAAAACAGGACTGCAGCTCGGCGCAATCACCCTGACAGAAACCCCCATGGGCTCCATGCCCATGGAGATTCGTTTCGAAAACTACGAAGATCGCGACGGACTGGTGCTGGCCACTCGACAGGTCGTCGTTACCGGGCCGGTCGAGATGATCACCGAGCTCGTGGAGTTTGAAATCAACGCCGAGAGCTTTCCCACCATTGAGGTTCCAGAAGACGTGCAGGCCCTCCTGGAGGCCTCGCCTTAGTTGGGTACAAGCTTCCCCTTGCCGTGAATATAGGCCCCCACGGCACGAGCATGGGCCAACTCCTCCTCGCTCAGAGGTCCGGCTGTCAGAGCGCTAAGTGCGTGTTCCATCTGCCAATCACTGGCCGGGCCCGTAATGCAGAGGTCCACGTTTGGGTTCATCAACGCAAACCGATAGCACTGTGCCGCCGTCATCGGCTCGGTGCCTGGCGGCATGTTCTTGGCATCGAGTAGCTTCCCCCAGCAGGTAGAGGTGTACGTGGTCATCCCCGGCCTGTTCTCTTTGGGAAGATGGGGAAACACATCCTCTTCCGCGCCCGCATGGGCCGAGTTGTAACGGACCATGAAAATATCGAACGGGTTGTCGGGACGCTGACCAATCTCGGCAAACAACGGCCGATGATGCCCAGACATGGCCAGGTGCCGCACCCGCCCGGCCGCAACCAACTCCTGAGCCGCATCGATGACCCGTGGAGAGGGGTAGGAGTCCCGCCACCCCAGGATGAGAACATCTGCATAGTCCAGCTTCAGCGACTTGAGGCCCCGCTCGCAGAAGGGGCGCATCAAGGTACCGGTGTGGTCATAGGTCTGGAGCGCTACCACCAGGTCTTCGCGATGTGCGCTCAGGTTTCGCACCGCCTGCTTCATGCCACCACGCCGGATGCTGCCCCAATACAGGTAGTTCACACCGTGCTCGTGAAAGGCTCGCTCAATCGCAGCGGCACCCACACCAAAACTGGCGCCAATGCCAAGCCTTCCAACTCGCAGCCCCGATCGGCCGAGGGTCACCGGGTCGTTCCAGTCCATGGACATACACTCACACGGATCGGACGTCACGGGAATCGCCGGTTAGCATATTTCCAGGAGGTGACTGTGATCTTCCGCCAGTTGTTCGACCGGGAAACGTGTACCTACACCTACCTTCTGGCAGATGCCGAGTCTCGAGATGCCCTCTTGATCGACCCTGTCAAAGAACTGGTGGACCGAGACCTGCAGCTCCTCACCGAGTTGGGCTTGAAGCTTACGTGGTGCGCGGAAACCCACGTGCATGCCGATCACGTCACGGGCGCGGGGCTACTCCGAGAGCGCACGGGCTGTACCACCGCCATGTCCAGACACGCAGGCGCCGAGTGTGCCGATCGCCTTCTCGATGATGGAGACATCCTCCGCGTGGGCTCGATAGCACTGGAGGTCCGCGAAACCCCCGGACACACCAACACCTGCGTGACCTATGTGCTGAGCGACAAATCCATGGCCTTTACCGGAGACACCATCTTCATCCGAGGCTGCGGCCGTACCGACTTTCAGAAGGGCAATGCAGCCACGCTCTACCAATCCGTGCACAATCGCATCTTCACCTTGCCCGAGCATTGCCGGCTCTACCCCGGCCACGACTACAAAGGCCGCGGAGTGACAACCGTGGGCGAAGAAATCGCACACAATCCACGACTTGGGGGCGGCAAAACACTGGCCGATTTCGAGAACATCATGGCCTCGCTGAACCTCTCCCTGCCCCAGCGAATCGAGGAGGCCGTGCCCGCAAATCTCAGCTGTGGGCGCTCACCTTCTCCTTGAATGCTGTGGGGCGATGAAACAACAGAATCATCGGGGGCAGCACAAATAGATCACAGAGAAGCGCCACCAGGATTACCACCCCACCCACACCTCCAAAATTGAAATTCGTGGGAAATGTGCTCAGCAGGTTCACAAAGAACCCGGTCACCAACACAATGGTCGTCACCAATACCGCCCGGCCACTGTTCACGATGGCCTCCGTCAAAGCGGCTCGTTGATCGAGGCCTCGTTCCAACTCCTCGAGGTATCGAGCCAGCAGGTGGATGGTGTCATCCACCGCAATACCCAGCGCCACGGTAAACACCACACCAGTGGCCGGCTCAAGCTCCCAACCCAAAAGCCCCAGCATGCCGTAGCCCACCACCAGAGGCAGTGCGTTGGGCACCACACACAGCAATCCCAACCGAAGATTCCGAACCAGGAGCATCAACAGCACCGTCACCACAAAGAACGCCAGGCTCAGACTGTCTCGGAGATCAAAGACAATCCGATTGATTCCGGCGTAGGCCACCACCGGAGTGCCCGAGGCAAAGGTTGTGATTCCGTGTCGGCCGAGCGCCTCGGACACATTCGCGTCCATCGCTTGACGCAGCCCTCCAAACCTCAGCGCCCCCACATCCTCACAATAGATGGCCAACTGTGCCCGGTCTTTGTTTTCGGAGACCGCCTGATGACCAATCGTTGAGCTCTCCAGGCGCTGATAGATATGCTCGGCTACCGAACGGGACCGAGGCACCTCAAGCGGCCCACCCAAGGCCCGACTTCCCAAGGCGAGAACAGAAGCCGGACTGCTCGTCCAGCGAACCCCCTCCAACCGTCGGGCTTCCTCTTCCAGCCCGTCTATAGCCTCCAGAACCTCCGGGTTCGCAAAGGCTCCGGGAGAAGCCTGGAGGTCATAACGAAGGGCAATGATTCCCCCCAACTCCTCGTCCACCAGCCGGTTGGCCTCGCTTGCTGGGAGGTCTACCGGCAAGGTGCGTGTCAGCCAATTGTTGACCACCACACGACTCCCAAACCCCATCGACACCAGGCACACCACAAGTGCTACCAGCAAGCAGAGTTTGGGCTGCTCAACGCTCACGTCCGCGCAGCGCCTGAGCCAGCGGCTCATGGTTCCTGTTCTGGAGCCTCCGCCTGTGGCTTTGGGTCGCACCACTGAAAGCAACAGCGGTATCAAGATGAGAACCCCAGCGTAAGACAACGCGATTCCAGCCGCCGCGTACAGCCCAAAGCTCCTGAGCACCGGCATCTGAGCCATCTCCAAGGACAAAAAGCCAACCACCGTGGTCAACGTGGTCATCAAGCAGGCCGCTCCCACATGCTGCATAGCGCTTGTCACAGCAGCATTCCGAACCGCCAGGCTCGGCACCTGGCCCTCCGGTGTGTTCTTGCGAATCTCCTCTCGAAACCGACTGACCATGTGAATCGCATCGGCCACAGCAATCACGGGGATCAACGTGAAATAGGCCTGGTTCAAGAGCGAAATGGGCTCCCCCACCCAGCCCATCAACCCGAACAACATGAGCGTAGGCAACAGCGCCGCGAGCATGGGCACGAACACCCCATAGGCACTTCGAAACAATAGAGAGAGCAGGATCAGCACCAGCACGAACGCAATGGGAACCAAGCGCTGCTGCTCGTCGAGAATCATTCTCGATACCAGGCCCCGAACCATCGGCACCCCCCCGACAAGCAGCCTCAGCTCCCTATCAGCACCAAACTCTTCGGCGACGGTCTGCAATCGTTCCACCACTGGGCGAACCAAGGCGATGTCATCCACATCGATGCCCAGCTCCACAATCAACGCTGCATACTGCCCATCTTCCGAAAGCAGTGCTGGAACAAGAAGCGGGTCGGCAAGAAGCTCCTGCTCCCAAGCTCTCCAGGCCTCCTGACCCAAATCCTCCGCTGGTACGGTTGCCAATAGAGGCACCGGCAGCGTCGCCCCCAAGAAGTCCCGCTTGAACCGAGGCACTTCCACTGCGCTGAGCACTTGGGCCACCGCCGGGTCTTCTCCGAGTAGCTCCCCAAGCTCCTGGAGTTGTTCCAAGCGGTCACGGGCCAGAAGGGTCTCCCCACCACCATCGACAACCACAATCAAGCCATCATCGTCCTCCCCCCAATAGGACTTGAACTCCTCCAACTGAGTCGCAGCCTGTCCCTCACCCGCAAAGAATGCTCGCGCACTGAAATCCACCTGAAGCCCCGTGACACCAGCCACAAGCACCCCGAAGCAAAACAAGACCCCCACCCCGAAGAGCAGGCGCCTGGCGAGCACGATTCTTGCGAGCGCGAGGAACATCTCGAGCCGAGATACTACCGCCATTCCATGAATGCCTGGCCGGTCTCGGTACACTTCCTGTTGTGATCTATTTGATTTCCCTCATTGCAACGGCTCTCTTGTCCAATCAGGCCTGGGCCACAGAAGTCACGTTGGCTGTTCATGATGCGCCAGGGCCTCCCAGCGAAACCTGTGACCAGGCCCTCTCCAGAAAACCACGGCCGACCCGAACTACCAGCGGCAACAAACCGCCACCCCCACCGAACATGGACGGCTGGACCCTCCGGAAACTCGTCGATTTGTCTCCCACCGGCCAAGCCCCTCCCGTGCCAATTGAAGGGGATGAGTCTGTCCTCACTGCCATTGCTTCTATGTTCTCTCGGGCCGATTCCGGAGAAACCATAAGAATCAGCGTGCTCGGAGCATCCCACACCGAGGCGGACTTCTTCACTGGAGAAATCAGGCGCCAGCTTCAAGACCGGTATGGAGATGCAGGGCACGGGTTTGTGATGCCCGCCGTGCCCTGGAAAAGCTATCGCGCCCAGGACACAAACCTCTGCTACACGCCACACTGGACAGGGGCCTGGGCGGGAAAAAACGCCAAGACTCCGTTCATGGGGGTCGGTGGGGTCACAGCCAGCGCCTCAGACCCCAATGCATTCGGATGGGTGGAAACCACGAAGAACAACCCCATGGGACGTACGGTCTCGTCCTGGACCCTCTTCCTGGAAGGTCGTACCGATGGCGGAGTCTTGCTCGCCGAAATCGACGGAACGTCGCACATACGCCAGTCCACACAGCGGGCCACGCAGGAGCTCATCACCCTGCGAATCAATGTGCCGAAAGGCCCCCACCGGATCACACTTCGGCCCGGAGGCGATGGCCCCACAACCCTCCTGGGACTCTCGGCCGAGTCCGGACTGCCCGGTGTCATCGTAGATTCCATGGGCGTTCGCGGCAGTAGTATTCGCACCTGGAAAAACATGGCAGAAGCCACTTTTGCGCAAGGGTTGAAAACGCTGGGTCCCGACCTCGTCATTCTTGCTTACGGCACCAACGAGGTTCGTGATCCCCACTACAGCACAGCCGCCTACAGATCCGACTTGGACCACGCCCTTGGTCTTCTAAAAGACACCCTTCCCGGTGCTGCCTGTCTATTGATAGGCCCCTCCGATCGTTCTCTTCCGGTCACACCGGATACGGTGGCTACCTTTGATCGCACCGCCGTATTTGCGGCAGCCCAAAAAGCGGCCGCCAAGCGACACGGCTGTGCCAGCTGGGACTGGCAAAAAGCCACTGGAGGGCCTGGAGCTCAAGCCACCTGGAACACCCATGAGCCTTCTTGGGTGGCACCCGATTGGGTTCATTTCACACCCGAGGGCTACCGGGAAGTTGCAGGCCTGTTTCTCAGCGCTCTGGAAGAGGTCGCCCCCTCTATCGGGCAGTAAATCCCGGCGGCGCTGTATCCAGGGCCACCTGCACGCTCTTCCACTGGTCATACGCATCGAGAATGGCATCCGCCAGCGACTCTCCAACCAGCGCCCGGCCTTCCTTGGAGAGATGCATCAAGTCCGTCCAGGCCAGCGGGGGGTCCATGTTCAGCCACCGCGCATAGCTACCGTCTCCTCCCATGACACTCCAGGGGTCCCAGAACGCACAGCCAGCCTGTTGAGCCGCCTTTCTCTGAAGCTCCACCATCTTGCTCAACAGCGGTTTGCTGACAATCTGACCCCGAACTCGAATGGCCTGATCTATCGGGCCAATCAATAAACAAGACGCCTCCGGCGCACCCGCCCGAATGCGGTCCAAGACCTCGAGATACTCCCACATAAAAGCCTCGCCGTCGGCTTCCACAAAGGAATCGTACTCCATTTCGTTTCCGCCGGTCTGGTAGACCAACAGGTCGGGAACCCGACGCTCTACCTGACCCACAAGGTGCGTCAGATTCTGACGCCGCATCGAGGCCACAGACGAGCCCGCAACAGCCAGAGTCTCCCAAGTAAGCCCCGGCCCCTGGGTTTCGATGCTGACCCCATACACTGTGACCGGCCCATCAGAACCTGTATACAGCCGCAGATAGGCCGCGCCCTCGGCGGGCTCGATCGTGACAAACGCATCGCCCACTTCAGAACTGGACGTGGAGAACCGCAACGGCTCTGCCCGATCCGCGGACAAACTGAGCGTACCTCCACGAGGTTGACGCTGGTAGTGAACGTCAAAACGATGCGTCAGTTGCCGCTGCCCCTCGACCTTCATCCCTCCGAGGGTCGCCTTCGCTCGCCCATCCACTTTGGCTACGATGCCAGAGAGGCCATACCGCCTGAAACTTGCACCACCTTGAGTGATGTTCTTCGAGCCCCAATCCCCCTTCGGCCACCTGGCAATCCCCGGACGCACCACCCATCTCGGGTCAACTTTGATCGGTAAAAACCCAGGTCCCCCATCTCCAAAAACGTCCTGTAAACGACTCCGAACCGTACCCGTGACGCCATCGGCTGCAATGGTCGAATCCCCCCAGTGGAGCACCCGCACAATGCGATTGGGCTGGCCGACCTCCGCCTCCAGCAAGCCCTGAAAGAACCCATCCATGAGGCCCTCTTCAAACTCCAGAGACGTGGGGTGCGCAGGCGGGCGATGCGGGAGACGCTCCCAGGAGTCGGCCGCCAACCCGGTGTCTTCTTGGTCCCAACCCGGCGGTGACGCCTCGGAGTTGATGTCTGCGACAGATGGGCCCGGAGCTTCCTCAACAAAGTGAAGCAATGGAACGGGCTCTCCATCGACCCAGGGCTTGTAGGCATTCAAGTCTGGAACCACCAGCGCCTCCAGAAGAAACGCAGCCACAAACAACAAGAAGACCCCCAGGTCCTGCAATTCACGGCGATGGCTCATGGGAGGCGTCGACATCCCTTGGATTCCCGGGAAACAGGCTGTTGACGTGAAAACCTATCTCCTAGAATCGATAGTAGACGAATGCAACCGATTCGCCAGCACCAATTTTCATACACAAGGCTGCCAACAGGCCCAGCCCTAGAGCCCAAAAAGCAGGGCCACCACGAACAAATGCGGAGCGAACCTTACGCTCGACCGAATCTCCCACCCCGTGCAAGGCATAGCCTAAGAACAACAAACCCCAGCAGACCAAGGAAAAACGCGGCCAGGCCCACTCGGCGCGCAGCAGCGATTCCACCACCTCGAGCGCCATCCCAAAATCGGGAGCCCGAAAGAGGATTCGCGCAAACACCACAAAGTGAAAAGTCAGCGCAAAGCGCCAGAACCACGCCCATACGCCTGGGGGCTGTTTACCTGTGGGGCGGCCGTGCTTTTTTCGAAGCCAGCGGTTCAAGCAAACCGCAACCCCGTGAAGAAGGCCATACACAACAAAGTTCCAAGAAGCCCCATGCCAGACGCCTATCACCAGCAACGTCAGCATCAGGTTTCGATACACCTTCCATTCGGAAGAAACCCTCGCCCCTCCCAAACCAAAGTAGACGTAGTCCCGAACCCAGTTGCTCAGAGTGATGTGCCAGCGTCTCCAAAAATCACTCACAGAAGTAGCCGCATACGGCCGTCGGAAATTCTCCGGCAAGTGAATTCCAAACAGCCGGGCCGAACCAATGGCGATGTCCGTGTACCCGGAGAAATCACAGTAGACCTGCAAGGTATAGGCATACAGGGCAACCAGAACCTCAGGCGAAGTAAATGCAGAAGGTTCCTGGAATACCGGGCCCACCACGCCAAGCCGCAGGGTGTCGGCAATAACCACCTTCTTGAACATCCCGGTTCCGATCCGGTACAGCCCTTCCCCCACATCTCCCCTGGCCAAGAGCTGGGGTTTCGAAAGCTGCGGCAATAGCTGTCCCATTCGGACAATCGGGCCTGCCACAAGCTGTGGGAAAAAGGCAATGAATGTCCCAAACCGCAGCGGGTTTCGTTCTGCACCGGCCCCCTTCCGAACATCCATCAGGTACGCCGCAGCCTGGAACGTGAAAAACGAAATCCCTACGGGAAGCCCGAGTGAGGACCTGGGAATCCAGGAAATCCCCTCCCCAAAACCCATCAAATGCTCGGCGCTATCAGCCACCCAGTTCCAGTACTTGAAGAGCAGAAGCGGAAGAAACAGCAGCGCCACCACCCAGCCCTGACCGCGGAGCCCTCCACGATTGGCATGCTCAATCCACAACCCTCCCGCCCAGGCGACCAAAACCACTCCCAGGAGCAGCGGCAGATACCCGATGCTCCACGAGGCATAGAACACCAAGGATCCCAACGCAAGAACGCGCAGCCGCACCCGCTCGGGGACCAGCCAGTAGGCTCCCAAGGTCAGCGGTAGAAAAACCAGGTAGTCCAGCGAGTGAAACAGCACTGGCGGTGGTCTAACCCGAGACTTCGCCTCCGCGAGCATCCCGCTCATCGAGCCACTGGAGAAATTCCTCGGGATGTCCCTGGAGTACCCCGAGGACCTCTGGAGCGAGTACCCCTGCTCGGAGTTGCACCCTGCGTGCCTCCAGGCCCAACTGACGGCCCAGCTTCGCAAGAGACTCAAGGCTCAAGCTCTTTTCTCCATTTTCGACTCTGGAGAGCAAAGACCCCGAGACCCCTATGGCCTCGGCGAGCCAGGCCTGACTCAGTCCTCTCTGAACCCGCTGAGACCGGAGCCACTCCCCAAAGGAAACCGGCTCCACAGCCACAGCTCGACTCATCGCCATCTGAGGTGGAGTGGCGTCATTGGGCCAGGTCAGCCGAGCAAATGCATCGTGCTTGTGGATGGCTTCCATGTTCTGGCACTCGACCCGAATCCAGCGCGCCCCTTCAAGGGCCCGTAGACGCAGCACGGTTTCTCGCACCATGTCTTCTACAAAACGAGGATTTTCATAGGCGCGCTCCGTGACCCATTTCTCGTCTTCACGTTTCAACAGCGCATACAGTGGAGAAGACGCACACGCCTCAACCACCTCAACCACGTCCTCAATCCACACCATCTCATCAAAGCGCACCTGCACATCCACCAGGCTCCGCTGATTGTGAGCACCGTATTCACTGATGGCTTTGGAACAGGGGCACAGTGTCGTGACCGGCACTTCTACACCCAGCACGAAATCGAGCGTATCGCCGCGGCGCTCGGCTTCGAAACGACACTTGTACTCCATCAATGAACGAGCCCCCGAAACCGGTGCATGACGCTCCAGAAAATAGGGAAACTCCACTCGCACCCAAGCATCATCACTTTCCAAGCGCTTCTGCACATGCGCCAGCAGGTCCGGCACCGTTCTCAGGGAAAGCTCTCCCCGAAATTCATTGAGCACCTCGACAAACCGACTCATGTGAGTGCCTTTGAACTGCTGAGGCAGCCCAACACCCATCTCGATCTGCCCCACCGTGTGCTGCTCCTTCATGGAGCGATCCCAAACCCGAATGGGGTAGGACAGCCCTCGAATTCCTACCCGTTCAATAGGAAGGGCTCGCTCATCGGGCTCAGCCGCGTGATCGGGCAACTCCTCTCGGGTGGCGTCTTCAGTTGAGATGGACATGGCTCTCTCCCCCTGCTTAAAGTCGGCTTCTATCTTGATTTTCTGTTTTGGCAAAACATATTTGACCGAACAGGCAAGCCGTCCAGTGATATGTTGCTGACTTCTCAGTAGACAAGGATGGGCTCATGCCGCAGTGGATTCGAATGGCAAAACTGACCGGCGAGGGCATCAAGAAGGTTCGCGGCGGGCAACTCACACTCCTTGGAGAGGTTCGACAAGCCATCGAGAAAGAAGGCGGGAAACTGGTAGGCGCCTGGGCGACCGTGGGTCGATACGACATCATCTCGCTGGTAGAAGCACCCGACGAGCAGACCATGCTCAACATCGACGCCGCCGTAGCCGGAATGCGCATCTACCACTCGGAAACGCTGCCAGCGATCCCCATGGAAGACTTCATGACTGCCTTTTCCAGCTCCCCAAACCTAGGGCTCTTTCTGGAAAGCTGGCTGCAGGGCCGCGGCAATTCCAGGCGTTAGCTGGGCGAAGACAACGCAGACCCCACGTCCTGCGTAGACCCCGGGACACGGCCCAAGAAGACCACGGCTGCCACCGAGGCCGTGCCTCCTACAATCAGCGTCAGCCACACGGGCACGCCCAACCCCACCGGTATCGTTCCCGCAACGAGCGAAAGCATTCCGGTCACCACCGCGTAGGGGAGCTGGGTACGAACATGGGGCACCAGCTCACACCCCGAGCCAATGCTGGAGAGCACAGTGGTATCCGAGATGGGCGAGCAGTGGTCTCCCCAACATGCGCCTGTGAGCACAGAACCCGCTGTGGCCAGGTGAATTGCCGGGTCTGCTGAGATTGCAAAACCCAGTGGCAACGCCATGGGGATCAGAATCGCCATCGCCGTAAACGAACTGCCCGTTGCAAAAGATGTGAGCGCTGCCAACACAAACACCAACGTGGGAAGGGTCCACGCAGGCAGCGTTGAGGCCAACAACGAGGTCACGTACTCCGCGGCTCCCAGCTCGGAAATCGCTCCGCCCAATGTCCAAGCACAGAACAAGACCACGAGCGCCAGGCTGAGGTGACGCATGCTTCCTAGTCCAGCCTTCACCGACTCCACGCCACCGAGTCCACCCAACACTCGAGCCAGCACCACGGAAAGCCCGAGCGAAATGGCAGAAGCCTGAAACATGGCTTTGGCGCTGTCGGCGTTTCCGAGAACCTCAAACAAGGGAGCGTCCGGCTCCAGCCCCTCACGCCCCGTGTGCCACATCATGAACAAGGCGGTGGCCAAGAGCGTCACAATCGGAAGAATCGCGGCAAGCGCCAGGGCAGGCTGCACAGCCTCTGAGGCCTCCTCGGCTTCCTCGACAGGCCTGGCCAACGCCGCTTCTTCTGCCGCAACCATCGGGCCGAAATCCTTGCCGGTCCAAGCAATCGCACCCACAAAAACAATCGTGTAGAGGCTGTAGAACCGATAACCCAGCCCCTCCACAAAGAAGATGTAGGCATCCTTCTCGATACCGGCAGCCTCAAGCCCTTCATTCAATAGAAGGATCTCGTAGCCAATCCACGTCGAAATCAGTGCCAAAGACGCAATCGGAGCGGCTGTACTGTCGATAATGTACGCCAACTTTTCCCGAGAAATTCTCAGCCGGTCCGCCAAAGGCCGCATGGCGCTGCCCACCACAAGACAGTTCGCGTAGTCATCGAAAAACACGGTCAAACCTGCAAACCAGGTGGCGAGCATGCCTCCTCGGCGCGTCTTCGCGCGAGTCTCCAAGAGCCCCACCATGGCGCGAGTACCTCCACTCGCAGACATCACTCCCACCATGGCTGCCACAAAGAACGTAAACAGCAGGATCTGAAAGTGGAAGCTGTCGGACAACGCCTCCCACATGATCACCGTCACCACGTGGTACGCCCCAGTAAACGGCGCCAACCAGAACGGATCTTCAGCCAGAACAACCAGGAACCCCGCCAGCCAGATGGAGCTCACCAATGACAATAGGACCCGGCGCGTCACCAAACAAAGCGCGATAGCGGCAAAGGCTGGCAACAGAGAAAGCGGGCCCGCCTCAATCATTCAAAGCACTCCTCCATTCCAATTCAAAGTCTGAAGTCTCTGGCCAACCCAGGCAACAAGGGACTTTACCTCAGCGGAAGTCTGGTCTACCATCACATCGACGCCGGGGCTGCTTTTGCGCAAGGTGTTGGATTGATTCTATTTGTCTCCGCTGTGCGAGAGGAGCTGGGCGATCTCCCCGGAGAGGCACTCGGCGTGGGGTATGTCGTGGCGGCTACGCGCATGGCGACTCTGCTCACGGAAACCCGTCCGTCGGGCGTGGTAATGCTCGGAACGGCGGGGAGCTATCCCAATGGACCAGAGACCGGTTCTGCGGTGGTGGCACGACGCATCGGGCTGTCTCTGGGCGTGGCTGTGATGGGCCTGGGATATGTGCCCAGACCGCCGGTACCCTACACCTGTGACAGCCGGCTGATGGAGCGACTGGACCTCCCTCAAGTCGATGTCTTGTCCGTTGGGGCTATCACCACAGACGAAGTGCTCGCTGACCGTCTCTCCGACGGGTGGCAAATCGAACAAATGGAAGCCTACGGAACGGCGCATGCCTGCGCACAAGCCGGTGTTCCTTTTGTGGGAATCTACGGAATCTCCAATCGAGTAGGGCCCAACGCACACACCGAATGGCTGGCTCACCGAGGAGATGCCCGGGATCGCGTTCGGGAGGCGGCCGGCCTGTTCTTTGCCCCGCCAAAGCTCAGCCAACAAGGCTAGGGCCCCCAAGCTGGGTTAGGGACAAGAGATGTCCTGGAAAAAACTACCCCTCGTTGCGTTCGATACGGAGACCACAGGTCTTCAGGCTCACAACGGAGACCGGGTGATCGAATTCGCAGCGGTGGAGTTCACTCTGGATGAAACCGGGCGTATCGAGAACGTGATTCGAAGAGAGAAACTCTTCAATCCAGGCATCCCCATTCCTCGGGAAGTCGTCAAACTCACCGGCATATCCGACGAAGACGTCGTCGATGCTCCACCGTTCAAAACCCACGCAAAAGAAATCTGGTCTCTCTTGCACGAGCGGATCATCGTGGCCCACAACCTGCCATTCGACCGTGGGTTCCTCTGCATGGAGTTCCGAAAGCTCGGCCTGGACTGGCCGGCCCCCTTGGCCGAAATCGACACCTACGACCTCTCGGTTCGATTTTTCAAGGAGTCCCGTGGGCACAAGCTATCCGATGTCTCCAGTCGCCTGGGAGTGACCCTCGAAGGCGCCCACCGCGCATCCAACGATGCCGAAGCCTCCGGCCGGGTCTTCCTGAAAATCGCGGACCAACTCAACGCTCCCGGCGAGCTTGAGGAGATGCTCGACTGGGCCGACGCCTTGGGCCAGCCTCCCCCCAACTCTGTGATCGCGCTCAACGAAAAGTCCATTCCTGTGTTCACAGAGGCGCCGCTTGAAGGCGAGTCCATAGAAGACCACCCCGTGCATCTGCAGTGGATGGAGATCGCCCTCGTCCGAGCCGAGGGGGCATGGCAACCGCGTTATCCCGCAGCTCTTCGCGCCTGGATATCCCGATTCCTTCGGATTCGAGCCTCGGGCCGGGCCCGGCAAAACCCCAAGAGCTTCTCACCGGCCGACTGGACTATCGACAGCCTCGCTCTTCCGCCGGAAGAAGCCGGACTGCTGTAGGCTCCGCACACATGTTCTCACTCTTGGCGATAGGCCTTCAAGGCTGTGTAGCACTCAGTCCTAATGCCGACCTGGTCGCCCAACTCAACCGTGAAATCATCGCGCTGCACAGCCGCACCGAGATGCTTGAAAAGACAGCTCTCACATGCGACGACCCCGAGGCTCCGCCACCAGCAATCTTCGCGGACCTCAACCAGGTATTCTACGAGGGAGACGTGGAGATCAGCAGAGACGGTTCCATCGTACTGGTCACCATTCCCGGATCAACCTTGTTTGCCAGTGGCTCAGTCCGGGTGCGCAAGGAAACCGAGATGGTCCTCGACCTCCTGGCCACAGCCCTCAACGCGCATCCAGACCACAGAGTGCGTGTAGTCGGGCACACCGATGACGCCCCGCTCACCGGCCGGCTGCTGCGGGCCTACCCGTCAAACTGGGAGCTGTCTTCCGCACGGGCCGGCTCGGTCATTCGAACGCTCGTAAAAGATTATGGCGTAGCCCCAGAGCGTTTTTCCGCTACCGGCCGCGCCGAGTTCGACCCTCTCGCAGACAACGCTACTTCTGCAGGGCGAGCTTCCAATCGAAGAGTCACCCTCGAAATCCTACCCACGGAACTTCCATGAACGCTCTATGGCTCCTGTTCGCCGCCACGGGTTGTGGCTCCGGCGCAGATGACTCAACCGACACCAGCGCCTGTGGAGATCTCGATGGCCCAGGCAGCGACACTGGAAACCTACCTGGCGTGCTGGGTCGATGGACCGTCAGCTTCGGCTCCAACAACTACACCGATGGCTGCGGCGTGGCCGACTTCGACAACACCAGTGAAGACTGGCTCATCGGCGCTATGGAGGTTCGTGGTCGCGTACCCGACGCACTCTATGCGGTCTTCGACAATGAGGACGAGCGGTTCTATGGACTCCAAGCCAACAACGGAGGGATTGTCTTTTCAGGCACCCACGAAGACGAGCGACACGGCACCATGTGGGTCAGCATGGGGGGCTTGGTCTATCAGGATGCCTATCGGGACCGAACCGTGATTGAAGGCTTTGGCTTCATTGGCCTGGACACCCTTGGAGACGGAGAGATCGACTGCTATGCCCGAGGTGACTTTGAAGCCTTCAAGAGTGGTTTCTAATCCGTGAAGTCTCCTCCAAAAATTCAACACGTCGTTCGGTGCTACAGCCCTGATTTTCGAGAAGGCATGAATGCCAAACTCGAAGAAGTCAGCGACCCTGAGGCTTGTCTCGAGCGAACCAACAACCTTTCAGAAGAGAGCCGAAACCTACTCGATACCCTCTTGCTGGCCACGGACCCTGGAGACCGTGTCCCGGTGCGGTTTGGCTCCATCATCGAAGAACACGGCGGACCTCTCTGGCAGGCGGCACTCTTGATCCCCATGGTGACCCCCTCCCCAGGAGTGACCATCGATCCTCGGCACTATGCCGCGATGTGTCGAACCAATCCACACCTTGAGAATTACCAGTCTTTCTCTGGAGATCGGCCCCGAATCGATCCCGAGTGTGCAGCCAGCCTTCCACCTTCCGATGCTCGTTTGGATGCAGTCGTGGTAGCCGCTCTTCTGGAGCGCACCCCACGCAAGCTCTCCAAGGACGGCAACCTCCGCTCGGATGTGGAAACCCGTCTGCTCCAGTCCCTTGGCGAAGACACTCACCGCTGGCAGCTCGCCCTTCAACTCGCCCGATGCGGCGGACTGGTTCGTGGCGTCAACGAGAAGCTACTGGGCTTTCCAGAATCGCCCCTTCGACGCCTGGCTCACCCCGAGGAACTGCTTCCAGAAGAAGACCGCAGCGCAGCGCTCTTGCTCTTGAGACTGGTGGATGATGCTTGGACCGACCTGTCCGCACTGGAAGAGATGTTGTGCAATCGGGCCCGAGAAGTGCTGCATTCTGCTGGAACCGAAGCGCCCGGCCACTATGCAGCCCACCCCGCCTGCCCCTTCAACAAAGCGGGCTGGAGTGCCGTGGAAGCTCCTTCACTGCGGCTGGCAGCGGATGTCCTCACCCGAGCGGGTTTTTTCGAGAGCGTACAAGGCCCCAACGGCCCCACCGCCTTGCGAACTCCAAACGGCGGACTCCCCGCAGCCCCTGGCTTCCTAGTTACGCCCGACCTGGAAATCATGGTGGCACCCGGAGAGATCCCGCGGAGCGAATACGGTCGGCTGTGCCGAATGGCCCCTTATGTCGATGGAGATCGCGTACACCGCCACCGGTTGAGCCGAGACGGTGTCGCCGCCGACATCGCCGCAGGTCACAAATCACCCCAGACATTCCTCTCCGAGTACGCTCGCATCCCGTTGCCTCCATCGGTGACCAGCAGCCTGCAGGAATGGGGGCGATCTGCATCACGAATCACACTGTGGACCAGCGTGGACGTTCTGGAAGAAGATGGCGTGATCCGGTTTGCCGAGGACCAGGAGTTTGACCGCGCAATCGACTACCACACAGAGACCCCCTCCCAGTTCCACATGGAGGGCGACACGGTGATCATTCCAGCCGGCCAAGACTCGCTGCGCCTGCGTGGGTCTGTTCTGAGAGTGGGCGCCTATCTCGGCACCGAAGACGGAGAGCACCGATATCGCCTGGCCCCGCGGGAGCTTCCGGATCCTGAAGCCACACTACGAGGCCTGGCCAAACACACCTCCGATGGCCTGGTGCCCGGGCAACTGGAAGCCTCCATCTGGGCCGCTAACGGGGAGTCCGCTTTTCGAGCAGAAGAAGCCCTTGTCGTCCACCTCTCCATCAAGGCCAGCGAGTCTCTACGCCGAGACCCGATTGCGGGCCCGCTACTGCACACCACGATCAACGAGAGCTCGTCGCTGGTGCAACGCAAAGACCTCCCGGCACTGGAAGAGCGTCTTGAAGCGCTGGGGTTCGGCCACGCAGAAGAGTAGCTCTTCAGCAGGCAACACGCTCCAAACACGCCAAGACATCCTTGGGCGGCACCACCTCCTTGAAATAGACCACCCGGCCCGGGAACTTCGAGAGGGCCTCTTTGGTTCCCGCAAGCTTCGTGGACACCGCCATCACCAGGTTCTTGGGCCCTCCCTTCTTCAAGAGCTTCATACGGCTCGAAAGCCAAGAGCGGCGCCAGAAGCCCACAATCTCAAGATGAGCCACCTTCCCATCCCGACTGAAGGTGAAGTCCGGAACCACCACCTGGTTGCCGCCAATGTCCAGAGCCACACCCTCACGGGTCAGGCTCCAGTCTGTCTCCAAGGCCTCAAAACGCTCCTGAAACCAGGTTTCTGTTTGAGTGATGTAGGCACCAGTGTCCCGGTAGTGCGACACCAGGCCAAGCGTGGAATCCAGCACCAGGTGTTTTCGAAGATTGCGCCTCGTCCAATGGACTGTACCCTCCAACTCCCAGGGACACTCCTGTAGAAGAAGCGCTGGAAACCAGTTGGCGAGCGCCATGCCGTAGCGAGTGCTCAAGCGCAACAGAGAAGCCGGTCCATCCAAGATTACAGAAATACCGCCTTCGGCCTTCTCCAGCCGATGCATCAACCCGTGAAACTTCACAAAGCGAAACAACTGCCTCACCCGCTCGGGAGACGGGTCCGCCAGCCGCACTTCCATCTCCTGACAGCGCAGAAGAAGCGACTGCACCAACGCCACGTTGTAGCGATTCAGCAGCCAGTCGATGTCCCGCGCACCGAGCTTGAGAATCACCTGCTCCTGCTTGCGGTCCGCATAGAGCAAGCGCTGAACTTCTTCTGGAGCCAGGCCGATTTCTTCCGCGACCTGCGCGTAGACCTGGCGAGCAAAAGCCCTGGAAGGCGCACTGGAGGCCATCTCGAAGAGCCGCGCTCTCAGCTCGGGCGCGGGCACCGGAGGCTCGGTGGTGAACTTGGACGCATCCGAGAGCACCTTGGCCAGCCCCCGCACCAGCTTGTGGTCAATGCCATCCCCTAGAACCTCGTCGATCCCCGCCTTGAGTTCCCCCCGATTGGCTCCTGTTTCAAGTCCGGCCTGGTAGACCGAGAACACCGCTTGTGCGCGCTCGCGCACCTTGTCGTTCTCCGGGTCCACCAAGGAAGGCCGGAGTTCCTTTTTCTGCACCCGCGCACGCACGAGATCACCGGTAAGCATCGTGGTCCCGCCGTCGCTCAGAGGTCTTTTCTTCCACCGTATCCATGGTCACCAGCTCATAGAGCAGGGCCCGCTTGTCCTGGCCAGGCCTCAGAATCCGACCCAGCCTTTGAACGTGCTCTCGCACGGTCCCGCTGCCGGAGAGCACCACACCCACCTCGGCCTCGGGCATGTCCACGCCCTCGTTGAGTACCTTGGAGGTCACCACCACCTTCCAGCGCCCTTCGGAGAAACCCGCGAGCACCTCGCGACGCTCGGCGGCCGGAGTCTCGTGGGTGATGCAAGGCACCAGAAACTCCCTGGAAATCCGGTACACCGTGCGGTTGTCATTGGTGAACAAGAGCACACGGTTGTCCCGATGCCTGGCGAGAATGTCCTCCACCGCCTCGAGCTTGCCTCGCGCTTCGTGAATCACACGCCGGCTCTCCCGATGGGCCCGCAACGCAGCCCTGCCATCCTTGCTCCGGGCCGCCGTCCGCAGAAAACGCTGCCACCCCCCTGGCCCACCAATACGAATCCGCTTGGCTCCCAGAAAAGACAAATAGGTCTTACGGGCCGTCTCGTAGGCCACAGCCTCTTCTTCGGTCAGGGAAACCTCCACCCGAATGGTGTCGTAGTCGGCCAACACCTCGCCTGCGAACTCCCGGATTCCTCTCCGATACACCACCGGGCCCACCAGCCACTCCAGGGCCAGGTGCGCGTCATCCGGGCGCTCCGGGGTCGCGCTCAACCCCAATCGGAACGGTGCCACACACATCTCCGCAATCTGTGACCAGGCACCCGAGGGCAGATGGTGCACCTCGTCAAAGACCACCAACCCAAACCGGTTTCCGTAGCGCTCCATGTGGATGTATGCGGAGTCGTAGGTGGAAACCGTGATCGGTCGCAACTCGTGCTGACCACCGCCCAGCATGCCAATCTCACACTTGAAGGCCTTTTCCAGCACGCCCTGCCACTGGTTCACCAGGTCAATGGTGGGTGCCACCACCAGGGTGGCTCGGCGTGTATCCGCAATACACAACTCCGCGACATAGGTCTTTCCCGAGCCCGTCGGCAGAATCACCTGTCCTCGGCGGTTCGCACGTGTCCAGTGCTCAAGCGCTGCGAGTTGGTAGTCCCGAGGCTCGCGGTCGGTGTGATGCTCCAACACGTCAAAGCGCGGATAGTCCTGGACGTCGTCCTGGTAGGGCGTAGCAGTGTCATGGAGATTCTGGACAAAATCCCGATACTCAATCGCCATGGCACGAGCTGCACCCACCCGCTCATCCCATCGAAAATCCGGAGGAAGTTCTGCGGCGTCGAGGCCTTCGACCAAGAGCGTGCCTTTGTCGAAACGGACCGAAATCATGAACGGGCGCTAGCGTCCTGGGAGAGATGATGCCGGAGCTTGGCTTGGAGATAGAGCGCATCGGCCGCATGAACCAAGAAGGCCGGAAGGGCCACAAACCTCAGCAGCGACTCATCCCGGTAGACAAAATAGAGCAGCAAGGGAAACGCCCCCGCAAAGCCGCCACGGAGCCCGAGGATCATCCCCACAATCACCAGTACAACCGGCCCGATTCCAGCGAGAGCATGGAGCCACTCCACCCCAATGTAGAACCAGGTACCCGGAAAGGTACGAGACAACACAACCTGGCAGGCAAAGGAAACAATCAACATGCCCATCCATCGCGCCGGGGTCATCATCGGGGCGCGAACCGCGATGGACATGCGCAACAAGAAGGCCAGCGCTCCCACAGCAACAACCTGCCAGAACAAGCCTGACGCCAGTGTTTCCACGGGGATTTCCATGACCCGAGACACATCGGGCTCCCACAAGGGAACACAGCCGGCCATGAGGCCAAGCCCGGCGGGCAACATCACCTGAAACCAACGCATGCTGGACACTCGCCTCTCCCTCTCCAGCGTATCACTGTGAGCACGAGTCGCCGATTGCATCCGCCGAATCGAACCGTTAGCGTTTGTTCTAAGGAGCTTTTCGCATGCGCTGGTCTCTCGTCACATTCCTGCCCTTTTGTTTGCTCGGTTGCCCGGTAGAAACCCCAACGGACATCACAAGCCGAGCCCCTTCCTTAGAAGGTGAAGAACCCGGGCCAGGCGATATGCCGCCTCCCAATGGAGCCGGCCCCCAAGAAGTCAACGCCGCCAAGTTCGTTCTGGACCCAGAAAACAGCATCGATATTTCAGGCATTCTGGACTATCCGGGGCAGAAAGAAGGCAAACTGCTCGTCGAAGTACTCACCGTCACCGACGGCACCCCAGAGCTCAAGCACTCTGAGGTTTTTGAAAAGGCTGGAGACTTCACCATCGGTATGCCGAAAGCACTCGGGAGCGTGCAACTCGTCGCGTTTGTGGACGTCGACGGGGACGGCCCCTCAGAACATGACCCTGCCGGAATGCTCCCGATTGAGGTCCAAGACGCCCCCGTGTCAGGACTTGTGCTGACCTTGAGCGACAACGCTGACCTCGGAAACCTCACCCCCGGAAAGGGCGCAGAGCAACCCCCGCCGGCAACCGACCAGGAGATCGCGCGCGACCGTGCATTCCTGGAGCATCGCGACGCGGACAAAGTCCCCAAAGGCCCAGAGAACCCCACAGCACCGGAAGGCGGTGATGCGGAAAACGCACCTGAGAACGCGCCTCAAGGCCCCGCGCCAGACGGCACCATGCCCGAGGGCTCAGTGCCTGTACCGCCTCCGGCCGAGGGTGCCCCTCCCGAACAAGGAGACTAACGAATCTTAAGGGTGGAAAGCGCAAGCGCGGCAAACAGGACGCTCACAATCCACATTCGAACCACAATCTTGCTTTCGGCGATACCCCGATGCTGAAAGAGATGGTGAAGCGGCGCTGCGGCAAAGATACGCCGACCGGTTTTCAGCCCCACCTGTTCCTGTAGAGCCGAGCTTCCCAGTTCAATCAGAAACACACCTCCGACGATGAACATCAAGGCTTCCTGCTTCAACAAGATAGCCAC
This sequence comes from Myxococcota bacterium, assembly GCA_036337845.1. Taxonomy (GTDB): domain Bacteria; phylum Myxococcota_A; class UBA796; order UBA796; family CAJQPC01; genus JAYZDK01. Next base: position 25,052 of record JAYZDK010000098.1, read on the forward strand.
CGTCCCAAGCGCTCCTCCAAGCATCAGGGAGCCCATGTCTCCCATGAACACATCCGCTGGGTAGACGTTGAACCACAAAAACGCCAGACAAGCGCCCATCATCGCCGCACAGAACACCCCAATCTCACCGGAGCCCTGAAGGTAGGGGTACAGGAGATATTCCGACCACTGAATGTTCCCGAGCATGTAGGCGAACACGCCCAGCACGGCGAAGGACAAGAGGCAAGGCACGGTCGTGAGACCGTCGAGTCCGTCGGTGAAGTTCACCGCGTTGGTACAGAACCCCAGAAAAAAAGCTGCCAGCCCCGCATAGAGAAAGGACAGGTTCCAGTAGGCATGGGGAAGAAACGGCAGATACACCAGGTCCAGGCTCACCAGAGGAGCCTGTCGGAACGGAACGAAAACATCGCTGGCAAGGTCCAGGGGAAAGGGCGTCCACTCCGGATTCACCACAATCATGCCCAATCCAGCCCCAAAACCAAGCTGAGCAATCAGCTTCAGGGGACGGGACATTCCTTTTTCCGCTCCGCCGCGCACCTTCATGACGTCATCAATCGCACCCACCAGCCCAAACCAGGCCGATGCTGCAATACAAAGCCATACCGAAATCGAACTGAGGTCACACCAAAGCAGCGCACTGCCAATTCCAGCAATGAAGAGAATCAGGCCTCCCATCACCGGCGTTCCCACCTTGGAGCCGGTATCCATGGCCTGGTACTTGCGCTCCTTGGAGCGCATTCCCTTTCGATAGAGCAGGTGAATCACCGGCCGCCCTACCAGGAGCCCTACGGCCATCGCCGTAATGAAGGCAAACAGCGCCCGGGAGGTCAGAAACCGAAGGATGGCCGGCCCACCGAGAGTCTCCACCACACCAGAAAACCAATAAATCACCCTGCCTCCTCCCCGCGCAGTGCCAAGAGGTCGTTGTAGGCCTCCTTGAAGGAGTACCGGGTCTCAAAGCCATCACTGGTGCGCAACACCTTGCTCGCCTCATCCGCGGCTGTATCCGCATCGATCACACCGCGCTTGACGAGAAGCCCCAACGACTCAATCAACGCCACACGCACCTTCCAGCGAGCATCAAAGGACAGCTGCTCGGTGACAGAAGAAATGGTCTCCAAATCAGTCGCCACCCATCCAATCGCTCGCACAGCCCGAGCCCGAGCCTCAAAGAAATCATCTTGGGTCATTTGGACGAGCACCGGAAGCAACTTCTTGAACTGTGCGGCATCGGCCTGGGCCTGGGCAAGGCCAGCAGAAGGATCGATGGCCATGGCCTGGTCGATTCCCCCAGCACCACCGATTGCCTGCGCGGCCTTGGCGCGAGCCTCGAAATAGGGGTCTGTAAGTCCGGCCTCAATGGCTTCTACCACTTCCGGCGTCACCACCCACAGGGATTGGAGACCGCGAAAGGCGTCCCTACGAACAATGGGTGGCTGATTCCATGCGCCCTCTGAGTTCCGGCCTGTCGCAAAAGAAAGCAACACATCCAAGCGCTCACGAAAGCCACCGTTACCCACCATTCGGCATCCACGAGCCCGAGACACGTAGTTCGATGCAGCCAGGTAGCCATCGATCTTGTAGAGAACCCGCGCATGCTCTTCGGGCTGCACCTGCTCTTCTCCCACTCGAACCGATCGAAGAAAGCGATCGAGCTGATTCGAACTCAAACCCAGAATCCGCTCATCCTCTACACCGGTCGGCTCCGGAATCTGAGCCGAGGGTGCGCCGAGACAGAGGTGTTCGAGGACATCCCCAATCCAAGGAAGCGTCCTGGGCTCAAATAAACCCAGCGCAGCAGCAGCCATGCTCTCATTGCGCTCCCGGTCGGAGAGCAGATCTCGGAGTGCTTGGGCAAGACACGCGGGATCTACCTGCTCTTGAACAATCCCCTCCCGCAAGCCAATGCTTTCGTAGACCACAATCACCGCACCTCGACGCTCCATGGATCGAGCATTCGCTGCCTGGTGATCGCCGGGTAGGTTCGCCTTGGGAATAACAACGGCCGCCAGGCCATTGGCACAGACCTCGCTCAAGCTACCCGCCCCCCCCCGACAAACCACGACATCGGACGCCGCGTAGTGGGTGCCCATGTCATGAATAAACTCCGAGCGGCGATAGCGTGTGTGCACATCTGCAGGAAGCCCTTGAAGGTCTCGCAGCCTCCCCTCCACATCCTCCGCACCATCGTAGGTCCCACCCGCTAGGCGGCGACCCGTCCCATGCAGCACAAAGACATTGGGATCCCGCAAGAGCTCGGGCAGGATGTCGACCATCGCTCGATTCAGCGTCCTGGCCCCTTGGCTTCCTCCAAAAGCCAGAATCACGCGAGCATCCAGGGGAATCTCCAAGCGTTTCCGGGCTTCTGCCTGGCTGGTCGCCTCGGAACGAGACTCCACAACGCTTGGCCGAACCGGGTAGCCCACCCAGACCTTCTTCTCCGGCGGCACACGCGTCTCCGGAAAAGCCACCCCCACCGAATCCGCAAACCGAGCCGCAAGCTGGTTGAGCCGTCCCGGCACCGCATTCTGCTCATGAATGAAGATACGCCCTCGAAACAACCCCATTGAACGCAACACATAGGCCGCAATCAGAATTGGAGCGGCACCGTAGCCCCCGGTGCCCACAATGACCTCGGGCCGAAACCGGAGCACCACAAAGAACGACACCACCACGCCCAATGAAAGCTCGTAGGCAAACCGAATCAAGCCCAGTGGAGACCCGGTTCCCGGATACCCCATGGATCGCACAAAGGACAGCTGCCGGGACACCGGTGAAACCAGGTCTGCAGCCACCGGAATCCCAAGCCATGGCCAATCCGATAGCCAATGCCTTGCTTTGAGCACCTGCTCGACCCCTCGAATCACAAGGCGCACCACCATTCGGCCCAGCTGCCCCGGCGAAAGGTTGCGCAAGGAGACACTGCCCACCCGAGCTCCGCGCTTTCTGAGCTCTTCGAGTTCGGAGCCGGTGAGCCCCAAAGCACCATCGAACACCGTGCCACTGACCCACGCAGTCGAAAGATCAGCTCCCTTCATGCGAGCGTGTTCCAAGAGCGCCCCGGAAAGGTCTGAATCTCCGACTGAGGTTTCTCGGAGGTCCGACCCCGAGAGGTCTGCCAGTCCCATCACAGTCCCACCAAAGCTCGCACCCCGAAGGTCCGCGCCCACCAAATGGGCCTGAGTGGCTCTAAGCTCACGCAAGTTTGCACCACAGAGAATCGCATCATCGAACCAGGCTCTCTCCGCAAAAGCCCCTCGAAGATCAGCGTCTCTCAGACGAGCGCCTTCCAACCGCGCCCCATCCAGCTTTGCACCCGCCAGACACGCCCCCGTCAGGTCCGAACGTTCCAGGTGTGCTCCTGTGAGGTCGCACCCCGACAAGTCCAAACCACTGAGGTCCACGCGATCGAGCTGTGCTCCAGCCAGGTCCATTCCAGGCCCCAACTCCCCCAAACCGAGTTCACCAACCGAGCGGATACCATCGAGAAACCCCTTGTCCTCCCCCGCTCCACGCAGAAACTCTCTGCGGCGGCGAAAAGGCCCCAACACGCGGGTGCTTATCCGTTCAACCCACTCCAGGAGTAACTGGACCTCATCCGCAGATCGGTCTCTCCGATGACTCCCATCACGAGCATTGGCCGGCCCCCAGCGTGAGTCATCCAACTCCCAGGCACGTCGCACCATGGAGTCCTCGGCTTTGCCCCGAATCCCCACATAAAGAAAGGCCGCGTCCGGATGACGACGACGGACTTCATCCGCAATCGCAAGATTCGGCGAAACATGCCCGCCCGTGCCTCCACCGGTAAACAGGACACGCCTGAGGCCTTCATTCGCTGTTGACACGGCCTCGTCCCATTCGATCCCGATACTCTCCAGCTTGTTCAAACGATACCATGCGACCCTACATACGAGCCCCCGACACTGAGACCCCTCTGATGTTCAGAAACCTTCCACTAATCGTTCTTCTGTTGTCCGGGGGGGCCCAAGCAGGTGAACGTGCAGGCTTTCCGCATGGAGCCGAGCCGCTCCCGGAGGTCCACGAAGGGCCACGCCCCGAGGATCGCCCCTGTAATGTCGCATTCTCAGCGTGGGTACGACACCAAGAGCCTCCCGCCGCGCATCCTCCTAAGGCTGAAGGCTGGGGTTTCAGTGCAACACTGTTTCGAAGAATATTGGCGGTTGAAGAATCGACCCCATCCATGGTCCACACGTGGTGCATCGGTCGATCCGTTCAGGGCCGCCCCATCTGGGCCACTCGCATCGCACGACCGGACGCGCCGGTTGAGCACCGCATGTTGGTCTTTGCCCAGCTTCACGCACTCGAATGGATTGGCGCAGAGGTCGTCGTGGCTCTCGCAGAACGCCTAGGCCAACACACGCCAAAGGGAATCGAGATCGTGCTCGTACCTCTGGTGAATCCAGACGGCCGCCACCGGGCAGAGTCCGACCTGCTTGAGGAACGCGAGGGTGTCTACAGACGCGCCAACACCAATGGCGTCGACCTCAATCGTGACTTCGCGGTCCACCGGGAATCCGACAATATCTGGAGCCGCCTTCCCTGGTTCCGACGCTACTACACAGCCAGTCCAGCACCTCTTTCACAACCAGAAACACGCGCACTGGACAAACTGGCCAGCACCGGGTTCGACATCAGCGTGTCCCTGCACGCGTTTGGTGGCGTCATCTACTACCCCTGGGCTGGGATCAAAGATCCCATCGAGGATGCGGCGGCCCACCGGGCCATGGCTCGGATAATGGCCGCCGCGCAGCCTGGCCGGAGCTATCGCACCGTGCAGTTGGGCCGATACTTCAGGTGGTTTCGTGGGCTGGGAATGGAAATCGACCACATGTATGCCGTGCATGGCAGTCAAAGCTTTCTCATCGAATTGACGCGTTCGGGAATCCGGCCTCTGAGACCCAATACCTGGAAGGATTACTTCCGCTGGTACAACCCGGTAGACCCCAGCCCCCACGTTGACGACGGCGTGACTGCACTTTGGGCGGCGATCACACACTACGCTTCTCAGGCCAGTTCCCAACAGGGCACCGGGACCCACCCAACGATGCCCCAACTGCGACAGGAAATCCCCAGACCCTAGCTATTCCGTGAGTAAAACGCTCATTTCCGGACTGGCACGGTACTTGCTTACGTAACCAGTGGTGACCGCATTCAGGTCCAGGTGCTGGGAAGAGGTTTCCGGCACATTTCGACAAGGCAATCCCGCTTTGTAGACAGCTATCGGTGCCAGCTGGACCCGGAGACGGGTTCTGGACCTGAATGACGGCATGACCAAAGGCCCCGCCCGCAAGACTTGCGGGTGGGGTTTCCGTCTTCGGGCTTCCGGTTTTCGCTGACAACCCCATGGCTTGACGAGGCTGCCTTGCAGGCGATAGGAGTGGCGCCCTCCAAGGAGTGGCTCACTATGATCGAAGTACGTGAACTGACGCGCTTCTACGGCCCAAACGCAGCCGTAGAGGAAGTGTCTTTCTCGATCGAAAACCGAGAGATCGTGGGGTTTCTAGGCCTCAACGGCGCTGGAAAGACCACAACACTCAAGATGCTGGCCGGACTGCTGCTGCCATCCGCCGGCAGTGTGACGATCAACGGTGTAGATGCGATCGAAAACTCAGACGCAATCCGTGCCAAGATTGGTTTTCTACCCGAAGACCCTCCGTTGTACACAGACATGCGGGTTGGCGACTTTCTGCGCTGGTGTGGCTCGATTCGCGGCGCATCGTCCTCGGAGGTTGAAGAACGACTTCCTAGTGTACTGACCAAATGCCAGCTCACGGAGGTGGCCGACCGAGTCATCGAGGAGCTCTCCCACGGCTATCGCAAACGAGTCGGCATCGCCCAGGCAATCCTGCACAAGCCCGACCTGGTCATTCTGGACGAACCCATCTCCGGACTCGACCCCGTTCAGATCGTCGAAATGCGAAAGGTGATTCAACACCTCAAACAAGAGTGCACGGTCCTGATCAGCTCTCACATCCTCTCAGAGGTCCACCAGACCTGCGACCGCATCCTCGTGCTCCATGAAGGCCGACTGGTTGCGGAAGGAACCGAGCAAGAGCTCTCTCATCGAGCCCACTCGGGCAGCGGAGGGCTGAACCTGGTCGTGCGAGGCAGTGCCTCCGCGCTGGGCGAGCTGCTGGATGCACAAGCTGGGGTCGCCAGCCACGAGATTGTCGCTGGCCCAGGAGACCTGGTCAATGCCCACGTGACACTCACCGGAGATGACCGCGAGGCGCTTGTGGCAGCCATCGTGGGGGCCGGTCTGGGAATCCGGCGAGTCTCCGATGCCGAAACCGAACTGGAAAACATCTTTCTCGACATCACCAAGCAAACGGAGGCCAAATGAAACCGATGATGCTTGTCGTTCGACGCGACCTGGCCGCCTACTTCAACTCCCTGTGGGGCTATGTCGTCGTGGCATCGATCCTTGTGATCGACGGGCTCCTATTCAACGCCTATTCACTAGGCAGCGGAGCCCGGTACAGCACCAAAGTATTGGAGGAGTTCTTCTACTTCTCCTTTGGTACGACCATGGTGGCCGCCGTCCTGCTGACCATGCGGCTGATTGCAGAAGAACGGCAGACGGGCACCGCCAGCCTTCTCGACGCATCACCGCTCACCGATTGGCAGATCGTAGGTGGCAAATACCTTTCAGCGATGGTGTTTCTAAGCCTGCTGACGCTCTCCACGCTGTACATGCCAGCACTCATATTCGTCAACGGCAAGGTCGCTATCGGCCAGATCGCGGCCGGGTATGCCGGCCTCCTGCTCGCAGGATCTGCCGCCGTCGCCGTAGGCACATTTGGGTCCTCAGTCGCCCGCAACCAGCTCTTTGCAGCGGTCGTGTCCAGCTTTCTGGTGGTCTTCTTCTTAGTGACCTGGATGCTCGCTCGTAAGACCGAGGCTCCATTCTCCGAGATCTTTTCCTATATGAGCTTGTTCGATAAGCACTTCCAACCCTTCATGCGGGGCCGGGTCAACCTGGACGGGATCGTCTACTACCTGACTGTGACCTACGCTTTCCTGATGCTTTCGGTGCGGTGGATGTCCACCCGGAGGTGGAGATGACCCGCAACACCATCGCATGGCTCTCGGGCATGGCCTTTTTGTTTGCCGGCCAACGACTGTATGCCGGTCATGACACCCTCAGCAGCGGCCTGTCCTTTGCTGGGCTGGGTATCGTGGTTGCCGCCATCGTATTGCGTGCTCTCGCAACCCGTAGCGAAACAGACGAGAACTTGAAATCCGCACACCTCCTAGCATTGCGATTCGCCATTCTAGGGCTCGGCGCCGTGGGTGTTTACGCACTGGGTGCAGACAAGACCACCGAGTTGTTGGGTCTCAGCGAAGACCTCGCCGGAAAATGGAGTGTAATCGCCAGCGCTCTGTGGCCCATCTTGTGGACCTGCTCCACTCTGGTGCTTGTCGCTATCGACCACGCGATTCTTGCCTCACCTCGACTGGTTCCGCCTCGTCGCGTCAAGCAGGCCTCCACCGCCGCACTACTCGTTGGATTGGGATTGGCCCTTGTCTTTCCGATCAACTTCATCGCTTCTGAGCACAACAAGCGCTGGGACCTCACCTACTTTCGAACCGCGTCGCCCGGAGACGCAACACTATCGCTGGTTGAAAACCTGAACACGCCTGTGAAGGTCACCATCTTTCAGGAGCCCTCCTCTGAGGTGGCCGAAGAACTGCTGGCCTACTTCACGGTACTCGAGGGTCCGAAACTCCAACTCGACGTTCTGGACCAGGCCTCCGACCCCGAGCTCTCCAAAGAACTGAAGATTCGAGACAACGGCTACGTTGCCGTGTCCGGGGCTTCGTTGGTGGAGGGTGAAGAAGAAAAGACCGTCACCAAATCGTTCAAGGTCGGTACCGATCTCGATGCAGCCAAGCGCAAGCTTCAAACCCTCGATGAAGACTTCCACAAGATCCTCATCGAGGTCGCCAAAGGCAATCGAGTGGCCTACCTCACCACAGGACACAACGAGTTCAGCACAAAGGGCGGAGACAACGCCTCGGAGAAGCTGGCCAACCTCAAGCAACTCTTGAAGGCTGTGGGTTTCAAGGTGAAGGAACTCGGACTCAAGGAAGGCTTGGGAGACGAGGTGCCTGAAGACGCAGACATTGTGATGGTCGTGGCCCCTCGCGCTCCGTTCCTTGCCTCGGAAGCCGATACGCTGACGAGATATCTGGACCGGGGAGGAAGCCTGTTTGTCGCATTGGAGCCCGATTTTGGGAGCTCCGATCTGGTCGAGTTCGATCGCGAAGACCCGTTCGACGATGTGCTGTCCGCACTAGGGGTCAAAGCTGGAGAAGGCGTACTGGCATCTGAGGCGAGCTTCTACATGGAGTCCCGTCGTCCAAGATTGCAGGACAGGGTGAATATCTTCACCACAAGGTTCTCCTCCCACGCCTCCAACACCACGTTGTCCAAGTTTGCACGGCGGGGAGCTCGACTGATTCTTCCCTCGGCCGGCCACATCGAAGAGATCGAAGGCTTTTCCGGGAAGGTCACCATCACAGCCCGCTCGCTGCCTGACAACTGGGCAGACATCGATGGAAACCTGGAACTCAGCGATGGGGAATCCAAGAAGGTACACCCCGTAGCCGCTGCCAGCACTGGCGGAGAGGGAGACACGGCCTGGCGGGGTATCGTGATCGCCGACGCCACGAGCCTTTCAGACCAGTGGATTCCAAACCCAGGTAACCAACTCTACGTCTACGATGCGGTGAACTGGCTTATCGGTGAAGAGTCCACAAGCGGCACCCTTGAGTCAGAAGAAGACGTGAAGATCCAGCACACCCGAGATGACCAGGTCGCTTGGTTCTACGGAACGATATTCGGCGTCCCCCTCTTGGTATTTGGAGGTGGAGCTTTGCGCCTCAGAAGACGACGTAACCGCCAAGGAGGTGCCGCGTGAACCGCTCCACCTGGACACACTTTGTTCTTCTCGGGATCGCACTTGCTGCGGCCTACCAATCCTGGAGTTCAGAAGACACCCTCGTAACAGACGACGGTGTCGTGATTGTTTCCACCGAGGCCAGTGAGCTCTCGGTGGTCAAATACGAATCCAGCGACAAGCGTCTGACCATGACCTTCAAGGCCGACTCTCAAGGCTCTTACATCTGGGTCGACAGTGTCGAAATGAAGCAATCGACCAAACCCAAGGCCCTCCCAGCGGCAGAGGATTCAGAGGAAAACGCGAGCTCCGAGACTGCTGAGGCGCCACCTTCTCCTGAACCCGTGGTGACGGAGGAGTTGAAGTCCTTCAAGGCCGGCTCCGCAGGCCAAGGGCTTATCGACAAGCTCGCTCCGTTCACAGCCAAGCGCGAGCTTGTCGACGTGGGTTCGGAAGGGCTGGCCGCCCTGGGGCTTGTTGAACCCGAGGGCACGCTCACCCTCGAGCGCAACAACAAGGCAGCGGTTGTCATCGAGGTCGGGGGTGAAGCTTACGGCACCCGAGACCGCTACGTACGTGACAAGACCAATGGAAGAATCTACATCGTCGCAGCCGATGTACTGAGGCCCATGGAGCACGCCAACACACGGCTCCCCGACCGGGATCTGCTGGCCTCCAAACAGCCAGAACTCGTACATCTCTTGATTGAAACGCAAACCGGTAGTGCCGAGTTCGAACAACGGAATCGTGACGATAGAAAAGCAGCCTATTGGGCCCGAACCAATGCTGAGGCCGAGGATACGGTAGCCACCGGTTGGCTCGACCGGTTCTTCCGTCTACGCTCTCGGGGCTATGTCCAGGTAGACGAAACCCCCACCGGTCTTGAGCCTCAGTTCACCGTGAAGACAATTGACGAGAACGGTGATGCCTTGGCCTTAGAGATTCTCAGCGGGAATAATGAGAATGGCCAGCCGAGCTTCTACGCAAAATCCGACCACACCCGCGAGTTGGTCAAACTGGACAAGACACTGGCCTCAGAAACCACTGAAGACCTCAGCGCAGTCATCACCGAATAGGAACAAGCCCTTTCGATTTGCGGAGTGTCACAGACTCAGTCGTCAAAAGCGCTGACCACTACCACAGTCACGTTGTCTTCCGTGCCACCCTCCAAAGCGGCATTCACAAGCGCCTGTGCAAGGTCTTCCGGGTGTGCAGTGGCGCAGATAGCTTGAATCTCTGTGTCCGTCAGTGGGTCGGTCAGGCCATCTGTACACAGCACAAAGAGATCACCATGCTCAATGCCCCGAGTCGTCGCATCGGGGTCAACGGGCCCGTGATAGCCCACGCTCTTGGTCAGAATGTTCTTGTGGGGCACAGTACGCGCCAGCTCGGGCGTCAGGCGCCCCGCATCCACTTCTTGCTGGACCACGGTGTGGTCGCGCGTCAGGCGTTGGATTTGACCTTCTCGGTACAGGTAGATTCGCGAGTCTCCAACATGGGCCATATGGGCTTGTCCGGACTCCGCGAGCAACACCACAACCGTAGTTCCCATCCCCGCATGGGTGGGTTCCTTCTCTACCGCCTGCCGGATACGAACAGACGCCTGGTTCATGGCATAACGAAGCCGCTCGCGAATTCGGTCCGCAGGATCATCCACAGAGACCAGTAAACGGGTCTCGTCGGGGTCTTCCCCTTCCAACATGATTTCGATGATCGATTCGACGGCGATGCGAGAAGCGACCTCGCCGGCCGCGTGCCCTCCCATTCCGTCCGCCACAATGAACAATCCCGTATCGAGGTCTACACCCCAGGAATCCTCATTGTGCTCTCTCACCGGACCCGTGTCCGTGGCCGCATAAGATTCAAGTCGCATAGGATTCTACTTACCACGGGTTGCAGCCAGGGCTACGTCCTATATCCTTTGCTGGCGATGTTTTTCCTGTGCAGTTTGGCTTCCAAGCTGGATTTGTTCAATCCCCATCCCGACATGTTTTTATGAGTAGCGCCAACCGCCTGATCGGTGCCGAGGTCGGCTCCTATACCGTTGTCGACCGACTCGGTCAGGGGGGAATGGCCACCGTGTTTGAGGTCAAACACAAGGAAACCGGCGCCACGCGAGCCTTGAAGCTGATTCATCCAGGCGTTCAAGATGAAGAAGCGATGACGCGGTTCAATGCCGAGTTTCAGGTGCTCTCTCAACTCAGCCATCCCAACATCACCCGAGTGTTGGAAGCCGGGTCCTGGAATGACCAGTCCTACTTCGTCATGGAAAAGCTGCAGGGTCAGGACCTGCGCTCCGAGGTGAAGTCCTGGAAAGACATCCCTCCGGCCGAGCGCTTTTCGAGGACCGAGAACATTCTGGTTCAACTCGTCGGCGCATTGGCCTACATCCATGACCGGGGCTTGATTCACCGGGACGTGTCCCCCAGCAACATCATGGTGGCTCCAGATGGCTCCGTAAAGCTCATGGACTTCGGCGTGGTGAAGGCACCTGGCCGAGAGGTCACAGCCGTAGGTGAAATGGTCGGAACTGTGGCCTACATGGCACCCGAACAGATCTCCGGTGACGAGGTGGACTCCAGAGCCGACCTGTACTCTCTGGGAACCGTTCTCTACTTGATGCTCACCGGAAAGCGCCCGTTCAACGCACGCACACTCGCCGGATACCTGGAGAAGCACCTGAACCTCCCCCCCCGTCCACCGCGCGAGGTCGACCCGTTTGTTCCGGCCCGCCTCGACAACATCTGCTTGCGCCTCCTGGAGAAGTCGCCCAGAGACCGCTTTGGTTCGGCGAACCACCTGCTGGCCATACTGGATCGCCACCTCGCGGGCTTGGAACACATCGATCTCTCGTGCTGGCCCCCTCGCCTGGTCGGTCGGACCAGTGCGACTGCGCACCTTCTGGAAGGCCTTTCCAACGTCTCAGCGGGTCGGGGAAGCGCCCTGGTTATCGAAGGGACCGCCGGGTTTGGAAAGTCGCGTTTGCTGGCCGACGTGATGGAGCGCGCAATGGAGAGAAACCTCCCGGTTTCCTCTCACATCTGCATTCCGGACAAGCGTGAGTACGGAGCATTTCAAGAAATCGTCGAATCCCTGGAGCCTGACCGGTCTCAGCTTCCTCCTGCGTTGATTACCGCTTTTTTTGACGGCGAAAGCGAAGTGGAACGCTACGCGGTGCACGCCGCTGTCCGGGATTTGTTGCGAGAGAAAGGACCACGAGTCTTGGTACTCGATGACCTTGATAGCGCAGACCGCGGTAGCCAGGAGCTTTTGGTATTTCTCCTCCGCAATCATCTTGAACTCGCCAACGATCCTATTTTGTTCGTGCTGGCCCGCTGCCCACCCTCCAGCCTCGACATCTTTGCAGACATGCTCTCCGACGAAGACTTCGAATTCGAGCGGGTTCGGCTCCAACATCTGGGCATCACCGATGTCGAAGAGCTTCTCGCCCAGTTGATTCCAGCAGACGATAGAGGCAGAAAACTCGCGGAACGGCTGCAGAGAGAGGGAGAAGGCAACCCCACATTCATCGCCGAGATGATTCGCGGACTGGTCGAAGAAGGCATCATCCAGATCACGGAGGAGGATGTCTATGAGCTGACCATTCCCATGGAGGAGCTGACGCGGATTCAACTGCCTCTGCCCACCAACATTCGGGAAGCACTTCGAGAGAGACTGCTGCCTCTATCCAAGAAGGCGCGAGCCTTTGCCTGTATGCTCGCAATCTGCAGACAAGAAGTCACGCTGGAGTTGATGATCGAGACCCTTGGGGAAACCGAGGATGACGCACTCGATCGTGTCGAGGAGCTTCTCAATGCAGGCGTCGCACGGCAACGAACTGCGGGTACCGATGAACTATTCGTGCTCTCTCGACCCCGACTCCGAGACCTGCTCCTCGAAGAAATGGGACCGGAGAACCGCGCCATCCTTCACCGGCGAGCCGGTAGCGCGATGGAGCGGATCTTCAGACATCGAGTGGCCATGGTCGTAGACGAGTTGGCCTGGCATTTCGAACAAGGACAAATCCCCGCAAAGGCCTACCCCTACCTCATTCGAGCCGGCGAGCGATTGCAGGCGCGTTCTTTCGTCCCGGAAGCCCTGGAGTGCTACGAACGAGCCCTCTCCATCGAAGCGGAAGCCCGTGAATTCCTAGTCTTGGATGACGCCGACCGAAGACTCGCCGATCTTCGACTTAAACGCGGGCTGGCCCTCTACCACATGGGGGCTTGGACCCAAGCCTGTGAAGAACTGGAGCGCTCAGACAGCCTGGCCAGGACCCTCGAAGATGCGAGGCTCCAATGTCGAACGGCCTGTGAGTTGGGCAACTTCTTCCGCAGACAGCACCGCCTGGACGAGGCCTCCACCAATCTATCCGAAGCCTTGCTTCTCGCGGATCGTGTCGGTGATCCCAAGCTTCGGGTGGGTCCCCTGCACGGACTGGCGAGCCTGCACTGGTCCCGGGGAGACCTCGACGCCTCTCGACGGTACTCCCTGGATTGCCTGACGGTGGCCGGAAACATCGGTGATGACCGTGCTCTAGGAGACGGCTACAACGGGCTGGGGCTTGTGGCTATCTGCCGTGGCCAGTCCGCGGAAGCTCGCAAATACCTCGATCAGGCAATTCAGATTTTCGAACGCCTCGGGGTAATCAGTGCCCTGGCTGTGACGCGAATCAACCTGGCCGAGCTTTCTCAATGTACCGGGAATCTACGCAAAGCAATGCAGCTTGCGGACAAGACCATTGCGCAAGCCCGAGAAGTGCAACACCTGATGGGAATCGCCTTGGGGCTGCGCTACCGATCCATGGTTCTTGTAGACCTGGGCCGCCTCCCTGATGCCGAAGACAATGCCCGAGAAGCACTTCGGATCACCCAGGAAATCGGAGATGTGGAAGATGAACTCGGCGCACTGATCAGCCTGGTTCGAATCCGCCTGGCCAAGGCGCACTATGGAGAGGCCCAGAACGAGCTTGCACGCGCATTGAGCCTGGCCGAGTCCTGTGACGTGGAAGGCTACATGCCCTTGTTGTGGTCCTGGCTATCCAGATGTCAGGCCGAGCAGGGCTATCTCACGGAAGCCGTGTCCTCACTGGAGCGCGCGAACAACGTTGTCGGTCGAGCCTGGCCTCACCAACTCTGCCGACTGCACATCACCTCCGCCAGAGCCTTGGCCGCCGCAGGCAAGACCGAGGAAGCCGCAGAACGAGCCGAGCAAGGACTACAACTCGCAGACGCCTCCGGTTACCGACTCTATGCACTCAAGGCACATACAATCATCGCCGACACAACCAGCAGCCAAGCCAACGAAGCCATGCATCGCCGTGTGGCTCACGCACTCGCTCGTTCCTTGTCTGCGAACCTGTCACGTGACGATGCCTCCTCCTTCCTCGCCCAATATGGAATCGCCCACCCAGGGGCCTCAGAATGAGACCTCCGGTCACCCCTCCCAAAGTCGGCGATACCCTCGGGGAATACACCCTGGAGAGCCGATTGGGAGCAGGCGGGAATGCAACCGTATTCCGCGCCAAGGACTCCGATGGAAACACCGTAGCCCTCAAAGTGCTCCATCCAGGTCACCTGTCCGATGAAGACCTCGGCCGATTCAAAAGGGAATATGAAGCCCTCCAGCTCATCGATCATCCTCAGATCGTCCACGTGTATCGAACCGGGGAAATGGACGGGCAGCGCTGGCTGGCCATGGAGTATATCGACGGAGTCGATCTGGGCACGCTAGCCGAGAGATGGCAAACCAATCCTCCGGAAGACCGCTGGGAACAATCCGAAAAGATCTTTCGCGGCTTATGCCACGCCCTGATCTACCTGCACGGAAAAGGCATCGTGCATCGGGACATCAAGCCTTCCAACGTCCTGGTAGACAAAAACGGCGTGCCCAAACTGATGGACTTCGGTGTGGTCAAGGCACCCGACGTCTTCAGTACGGCACTGACCGTAGCGGGCAGGCTTGTCGGCACTGTTGCGTTCATGTCGCCCGAGCAGATTACCGGTGAACCAGTAGACAAACGAACAGACCTCTACTCCCTCGGAGCTGTCCTCTACGTACTACTGACAGGCAAACGCCCGATCATCGCAGACACCATTGCAGCCTACCTGGCCCGACAACTGTCCCAGGAACCCAGACGCCCCGCACTCATCGACCCACAGGTGCCAGCCATTCTGGATCGTATCTGTACCCGGCTTCTGAGAAAGGAGTCCTCTCAGCGATTTGCCTCTGCAGAAGAAGTGCTCTCCGCTCTCGACAGCGGGGAAGCCGACGAACGGCCTCCCCTCTACGGGAGAGACTCCGCTAGCGGAAGAATCCGAGCACTACTGGACCTCTTGGAGGATGGCGGATGCCATGTCCTGGGACTCGTGGGCAAGAAGGGAGCCGGACTCTCGGCGATGATTCGAGAGGCTCAAGCTCAAGCTCAAGAGCAAGGCCGTGCATTCAGCGTTGTCGACCCCCAAAAAGGCTTGGCAGAGGCCGTCTCCAGAAGACCCGAGACAGGTCCCTGGCTCCTGCTTGCTGACGGACTGGACCGCATCCCAGAATGGGAGGTGCGCGACCTTTCCACACTATTCGATGCGCCCAAGAACCCGATCGGGCTGATCTTCACCGCCCAAGCTCATACGGGCGAAATGGAGTTGACCATACGAAACCTGGGCGTTCGGGAGCTTCTTGCGCTGCCCTTTGCTCGCACAGAGCTCCTGCCTCCCCTGGACCGTGGAGACATCATCTCTCTCTTGAGAGACCGAGGACTCTCCTCGACCGTCGCAGCCCTGTTGGGAAAGCGTCTGCACGAAGAGTTCGGCGGTTATCCAGCGCTGTTGGTCGAACAACTCGACGCCCTAGTCAACGAAGGCTGGCTCGAACGAAAGGACTCCGGGGGACTGAAACCCGCACAAAAGCTCGACCGTCTCCGCAAAGACCCCCTCCCTCTACCCGAAGCCGTTCGCATCGAGTTGGAACACTCTCTAATGGGCCTGGAGGCCGAGGAGCGCTCGCAACTCATGCTGTTGGCAGTCCTGGGTGGGGAAGCCTCCACCGACCTTCTGGGACGACTGGCTGGATTGGGTGTCGATCGATTGGGGCGTCTACAAAGAAACGGGCTTGTAGAAGTACAGGAAGAAGGTCTCCACAAGCTGATGAAGCTCTCCAGTCCAAGACTGAGGCAAGTACTGCTAGAAGACCTCAAGCCCAGCGAACGAGCACGATTGCACCTAGAAGTAGCCGAAGCCCTGG
Organism: Myxococcota bacterium; assembly: GCA_036337845.1. Taxonomy (GTDB): domain Bacteria; phylum Myxococcota_A; class UBA796; order UBA796; family CAJQPC01; genus JAYZDK01. The sequence goes on from JAYZDK010000098.1 coordinate 41,215, forward strand.
CCACCACAAACCCGCGACGCCTCGGCCCGCTCGCAGAGGTTGTCGCCGAGCACTTTCTATCCGCAAACTGTCCGGCCCGAGCATGGCCCTTACTGGTAGAAGCCGCACAGCGGGGAATTCGTAGAAATCACTTCCCCCAAGTACTCAGCCTGACTCGCAGAGCACTCGAGGCCGCGGACTCCATGGATACGGCCCCCCTCGATGCCGAGACAACCGCGCTACACCAGAGAACCCTCTCGCTTAGGGGTCGTGCAATGCTGGCCACAGGCCGCTTTCACGAGGCCCGCAATTGTCTGAAAGAAGCTCTGGAGATCGGCCTTTCCACAGAAGGCCGTGAAGGACGAAACACCCGAGCCGCGCTGGGAGCAGCCCTGGTAGAGACCGCCGAGAGCGAAGAGGCGGCCATCATCTTGGAACCACTCCTGGAGGAACTCGAGCCCGGAGACCCCGTAAGGTTTCAAACCGTGCGGGCCTTAGGCCATGCCATGCGTCTCCAAGGCCGCCTCGAAGAAGCACTACAGGTTTGGGAAAATGGCTGCGAAGCCGCTCGCCAGCAGGGGCTACTGGAACAAGAAGGCCTATGTCTTCTCGGATTTGGCCAGACCCTCAAGATCGCCGGCCGTCTTCCAGAAGCTCGAAAGTCACTCCAATCCGCCGAAAATCGCCTCCGTGTTCGAGACTCCAGAGAGTTGGCGAGTTGTCTTGTGGAACTCGGGGATCTGGATCTCCTGGATGGCTCCTATCGACGCGCACTGGCCCGGGCAGAAGACGCCAGCGCCATCGCACAACAAATCGATGACCTCGGCCTATCCGCTGACAGTCTGGTTCTCTGTGCTTCCGCATTGGAAGCGGTGGGCATGGAACGTGATGCTCGCCGCCTGTCTGCAGAGGCCGATGGACTCCGCCGCGCCCAAGAAGCCGAGGGCCCACTACCAACCTCCAGCATCATTCCCGCTCACGACCAAGTTCGCACCGCCATCTCCGAAGCTCACCAATACATGTCCACGGACAATTCGGAAGCCGCGCAGGAATGCCTGGAAGCCGCCATCCAAAATCTTCCCGAGAGCGGATGCCGGGGATTGGAACTTCAAGTCACTGCAAGGCTCGCGAAACTATCGGAAAATCAGGTGTATCGAGAGCGAGCTACTGAACTGGCCCGCGTGATCATGGACACTCTGCCCCCCGAGCTCGCTGCAGCATTTGGCGCAAGAGAAGAGCTCGCGGAGTTACTGGGGTAGTAGTTCACCCCTAGTCTCGGATAGGCTGGGTGCGTTACTCGAGGCACCTGTGGCCCAACAGGACCCCCCCGGACAAGACGTCACCGCCCACCTTCAAATGGCGGGCATCACCATCCAACCCGGCGACCGGATTGGCTCCTATGTCTACGTCCGGCAGATCGGGGAAGGTGGAATGGCCCACGTCATTTTGGCCCGCGACCCAAATGGGCGAGAGATCGCTCTCAAAATCCTGAAAGCCAGCCGCTTCAAGACGGGCCTGCCGAGATTCCGGCGAGAGTTTCGCGCACTCTCCAGAATCCAACACCCCAATGTGATCCGCGTCGAAGCCTATGGGGACGTCTACAACCATCCATTCATCGCAATGGAGTACGTCGATGGGCCAGACCTACATCAGACCATTCGAGGATTCGCCAAGCTGACCTCAATGGAGGAGCGCTGGCGACGCTGTGAGGACCTCCTTGTCGATCTCTGCCGCGCACTCGCGCACGTTCACCAGCGCGGGTTGGTCCATCGAGACCTCAAACCCTCAAATATTCTGATCAGTCCAGAAGGCCGGGCCAAACTAACCGACTTCGGGATCGTCAAAGACCTGGACCCCTCTACCGAACAATCAGCCACCACCACCTTGGTGGGAACCTGGGCGTACACATCGCCCGAACAGATCAGTGGTAAACCACTGGACCACCGCTCCGACCTCTACTCCCTCGGGGTCATCCTGTTTGCAATGCTCACAGGAAGGCGACCCTTCGCCGCCAAAGACATGGCAGGCTACCGAAAGGCCCATCTTGAACAGATTCCGGTAAACCCTCGAGATGTGAACCCCGGAATCCCCGAACATCTCGACGAGATCTGCACGCGCCTTTTATCCAAGCAACCTCGCGATCGTTTTCAATCTGCCCGGGAGATCCTCTACCAGCTCGAACAACTCGAAGAAAATGAGACCGTACCCGATCTGGAGCACTGGGCTCCGCCCCTCGTCGGAAGGGATGAAGAGACCCACGTTCTGGCCGACGCTGTCAACGCACTCACCCGGGCCGAAGGCGGCATGGTTTGGATTGAGTCCCCCGAGGGCGGGGGGCGCTCACGCATGCTTGAAACCATGGCAGAGAGAGCCCGAATCATCGGTATTCCCTACCACCGAGCGCGTGCCGAATCGGTGCTCACAGGCCTCGCCGGCATCGTCTCGGTCTCTCGAGAGGTCGCCACCGAACTCGGCGATCGGGCCCCCAAGAAGCTCCTCGAAGCCCTGGCAGACTGGATGGAGGGTACCAGTTGGGTGGGTGACGCAGCCTGGCGCCTCCTAGATGGCATGGTGGAGGGCATGGCTCGTCTACTCGAGGATGGCCCAAGGATCATTCTCTATGACGACTTTCATGCCGTCAGCTCCAGAGAAATGGAGCTGTTCGGCCACCTCATCCGAGTGATGGCTGAACGCGAACTCCCTTTTCTCGTAGCCATCGCCGTCCGTTCAGACACCAAGGTTACCGAGCTGGAACGCACCCTGGGCACCGAGAGGCTGGGGGTCACACCTACCCATGTCTATCTCCCTCCCCTCAAAGACAGAGCCATTCTGGAGCTGACCCAGAGCCTGCTGGGAACCGGCGAAAAGTCCAAAGTCCTAGCCAAACGCCTGGCCAGCGAGACCGAGGGCAACCCCCTGTTCATCGCCCAGTTCCTGGCCAACCTGATTCAGCGTGGCGTGTTGGTCCCTCAGATTGGTGGCCGCATGTCCCTGACAGTAGACGCCACAGAAATCGCCACTGGACACCTGGAGTTTCCGCCAGGTGTCCGACAACTGCTGCAAAATCGCCTGGACGACCTCAAGCCAGGTTCTATGCGTGTCCTACAGACCCTGGCTGTCGGTGGCCGAGAAACCCAGCTCGAGCTCACATTGGCTGTATTGGACGAGGATGAGGACGACGTCCTGGACCGGCTCGATATCCTTCTGGACCGTGGTGTCATTCGGGAGCGTCGGAGCGGCCACCTGATCCACCATGAAATCAGCCACCGGCTTCTTTCCGATCTAGTCTATCGACAGTTGGACCCAGAACAACGCACCCTCCTACACCGCCGCATGGCCAGAGCCCTGGAGGTACAGTTCTCCTCCAATCCCGCAGCGGCTGAACTCGTAGGCGATCACTACCGGCTCGCAGGAGAAGCGGGAAGAGCCTATCGACACCTGGTCGCAGCCGCTAGTCGGGCACTGGCACGTTCACTGCCCGCCGAGGCCTGGGAAATCTCCAACCGTTCGCTTGCAATCGAAGACCTGGCACGAGTCGATCTCGGGCGCGGCGAGCTTGAAGAAAGCCGAGCGCGGCTTCTCCGAATCCGGGCCGATGTTCAATACGGCCGCGGCCAATGGGAAGAGTGTCGAACCACATTGGAAGCCTTGCTGGGGCTCTGCAAGCTCACAGGCAATGAATGGGCAGGCCTTCGAGCAGAGATAGAGATGGGACGCGTACTCGATCGACTCAACGACTCAGAAGCTTCGATGGAGTGCTTCAAGAACGCCTTGAAAATGGCCCGAAAGCTCAAAGACCGCGAGGGCGTCGCAGAGACTCTTGCTGCCCAATCTGCTGGATATTGGGATGCCGGAAACATGGAAAAATGCGAGCAACTGGCCAGTGAAGGGCTGATTCTGGCCGTCGGAGAGTCCATGAAACGGATTCGAGCCGAGTTGTTGTTGGCCGCGACAGCTGCGCAAGCCTTCCAAGGACAACTCTCGCAAGCAGCAACAGGCATGGCCGAGGCAGAGCGCATCTTTCGAGAACTCGGACAAAAGCGCACTCGAGTGGTCGCCCTCTGCAACCTCAGTGAGCTTCTCCTGTGGCAAGGAGAGATCGCCGACTCAAACCGCCGGGTCTCCACTGCCCACAACGATGCCAAAGAACTGGGATACGCACTGGGCATGGCAAGCTCCCTGAGGCTGCGTGGAGAGCTGGAGTTGGAAACGGGCCAGGTTGAGCGTGCCGAGAAGACACTTCGAGGAGCTGTCGAGCTGGCCACAAGCCTGAACCTGGTCGCCGACATGATCTCGGGCCGGTTTGCTCTCGCCCGGTTGTACGCCGAACGGGAAGACCCCGTAGAAACAGAGGCCCAGGTCTCCGTAGCGAGGGTGCTGGCAAGCAAGAGAGACCCCGAGCAATTTGCACCCGCACTCGTCGCGCTGCATGGCTGGTCCTGCGCCATGACCGGAGACGCATCCGATGCCCGTCGAATGTTCAGCAACGCCGAACGCTCCGTCACCAAGGCCCCTCTACCCCGGCGTTGCCAGGTGCTGATTACCTGTGCCCGAGGGTTCCATGTGCTGGGCGTCAGCCGCGAAGCTCAGCGGTTGGCAACCCTCGCTGCAACCATGGCCTCAACCAACGGCTTCAGACTCCGAAATCTCGAGGCTCGTCATATGCTGTCCACCATCCAGGAAGACCCTGCGGCCGCCCAGGCCTACCACTCGGAGTCGCAGGGAATCGCACGAACGTTCATGGAAGAACTGGAACCCGAGCAGGCTGCAGCCTTCAGAAAGAAATACGCCGACCTGCTCTAGCCCAGGCCACCCCCAAGGCTCCAATCCACCAGAAGAATTGTCTCCGGTGTGGAGCCCCAGATACCGAGCAGCCACACCCCACAGCGCTCAGATCTTCCGTGGGAACCGGCACTCCCTCTTTCGCACCAAAACCCGAGTCTTCGATCTCAAAGGAACTGGTGTCCTCAAGCTCTTCTTCTGGCTCCTCAAGAGACTCGAAATCCACGTACTCCCAAATCCACTCCAGGTGAGTGTCCACCCGTGTGGCACCAGCACCCCCTCCGACACAAGCGGTTTCACTTTGCTGCTGTGCATAAACAAAGCTGCTGACTCCCGCCAAATAGTACTGGCCGTCTACCTCACGCAGTCCCGAGCCACCTGAATCACCCTGGCAAAGATTTCCGCCTTCCGGAGCGTAGGTGTAGATGAACTGGTCATCGAATTCATAAAACGGAAGGTTGACCGTTCTCTTGATTCCCGAGTCCTCGGCACTGTCGCTCGTGACGCCAAACCCCACATAGGTCAAATCCGTACCCAGCCACCGATTGCCCACCCTATCCTCATTCAATGGCATCCACGCGACCTCTTCAATCGGCTCGGACAGATGCATCAGGCCGATATCGTGTCGCAAGGCCTGGGGGCTGTAGTCGGGATGGACAATCGCGTCGTCTACCTCCGCAATGAAGTCCACACCACTCTCCCGATAGATGTCATGACCCACGAGAAATAAGACACTGGCATTGGGCCCCCCTCGTGACCCCTCAATGCAGTGAGCCGCCGTAAGCACCCATTCCGGGTGAATCAACGTAGCCGAGCAGAAAAACGAGGCGCGGTGGCCATTGGTTCGAACCAGCGCCCCGGAAGCCGCAAAGTCGGCCGTGAGCTCCCCTCCTACGATAGGTGGCGCCACTTGCGCCATGCTCAGAGAAACAAACCAGGTAAGACTCAACATACAGGCCGCCTATCCGCGGTCTTGAGCCTCACCAACACCGGGCTCAGTTCCGTCGACGACGAAACAGGGCCACAAGGCCTATCAGCCAGCCCCCCGTCCAACTAGCGCCTGCGGTTGTCGCACACATGCCGCGGTAGTCCCCGCTAGGCCGCGCCGGTAGATCACCGGTGTCGAAGAACGGCCCATCATCATCGCTATCATCGGTATCGGCATCGCTGTCCGAGTCGGCATCACTATCGGAGTCGGAGTCGCTATCCGAGTCACTGTCGGAATCTGCGTCCACATCCGCATCTCCATCCGATTCGTTCAACGGCACATACTGCTCAAGCCAAGAGTAGTAGGAGTCCACCCGAACCGCTCCGCCAGCAGCACCTGGGGCATCGCATTGAGGCTGCCCGCCATTGATGTTGTAGGTAAAGGAGTTCACCCCCACCAACTCCATCTCACCATTGGAACGGGGCATCAAGGCCGCTCCACCCGAATCACCACTACAGACGTTCTTCCCACTCGAAGAGTAGGTGTAGATGATGTACTGATCGTGGGTATAGACCGGCACATCTACGGTGCGCTTGGTACCGGAATCATCGCGATTGTCGCTGGTAATGCCCCACCCCACATAAGTGACATCATCGCCGTGCCAACTGTCTCGGACCCGGTCTGTATTCAGCGGCATCGTATCAAACGAAGACAGGCTGTGAAGTAGCTCCACCAGCCCGATGTCCGCCCAACTGTTTCCCTGCGAGCCGTAGTTGGGATGGGAGAACATATCTGTGGCAGTCGCGTAGGCGTCCACACCATTGTTGGATTCGAGATCGTTCCCAATCACGAAACAAACGTCCCCGCCATAGTCCAGGAACGACTCCACACAATGCGCTGCCGTCACCACCCACTTCTTGTGGATCAAGGTTCCCGAACAAATAGAGGACCACCCAGACCCACCGCCACAACCAAACAGCACCCCCACAGACTCATACGCAGAGGTGGTTGTACCCCCCACGATCGGCGGTGCTTCCTGCGCGAACCCCAGCGAAACAAGAAGAGGAAGAGAAATCAGCATCTGTAAAGAAGTCCTTGTGACAGCCAAATGTAGAGTCGGTTCAGCACAACCACAACCCCATCCATGACAAGTAAATGTCTGTCCCCATCTATCATCCACACCCGAACCGACCTCGCAGACAAGTCGAACCCGTGCAAAGTATGCGAGAATCCCAGCGTTCCAATAGGAACATGTCTCGAACGCACACAGGAGCACTACAATGTTCTTGCTAGAAGCCGCTCTTCTGTTGACCGCTTGCAGCGACAACCCCGAAATCAAACTCAAAGTCGTCGATGTGTGGGGCAAACCCGTGGCTTCGGCCAGCGTAATCCAGGAAGGGGTGTCGGGTATGCAGAAGACCGATAGCGGCGGTCTACTGGATCTACAGGTCACATCATCGGGACCCGTACGACTACAAGCGGGAACCGAGGGATACATCAAGGACTACATCACCGTGGAGGTACCCGAACAAGATGAGGGCACCCAGCCGGCCACAATCGAATTGTATCCAAGCCCCAGCGAGCCAGGGTTCTATGCCGTAGGCGATGCGGGCTACATGCCAGTCAAGCCCATTCCCCTGAAGACCGTCTCCACCGAACTGTCTCGCTATCACGGCGTTCAGGAAGTCCCCCGAGAGAGTCTCCATCGCCGTGGGTCTGCCCACCGGTTTGTCTACTACGCACCGCTTCGCGACTGGGAAATCCGACAGTTGGGCCTGGAGCTCGCACAGTTGAAGTTTCAGGAATCAGCCGAAGTCACCAGCGTGCTAGGCCCAACGGAAATCGACCTGAACATGTGGATCTCCGACAAAGACGTCAAGATGGAACTCAGCGGACTCTGGGCCATGGATCACTACTTGATCACCACTGAAGCCGAACTCGAAGAAGGGGTCTACGCATTTCACGCTCAATCGATTCTCAATACCCGAGAAGCCGAAGCACTGGAAAAACTCCCCAAAGAGCTTCAGGTGGTCTACCCGTTCGAGGTCAAGTAGTACCCGCCTCAGCTACAAGCCCCGTGATCTCTGGAGTAATCCAATCAAGATCTCTGCTTGATAAGCGGCGTCGTAGTCGGCTCGATGTTTGAGCGTCAGATCTTCATCCGGCAGCCCAAGCGCCTCGGAGATCACCTCTTTGCTGCTGTCGAACCAGTGCACCCCCAACACTCCCGTGGCCAAGGCCTTGGTATCCAGAGCTTTGTAGCCAAAGGGGTTTTCCATATCCTCGGCAGCAAAACACCAGGCCACAAACGACCAATCAAACGGGGCATTGTGGCCCACAAAAACAGGCTTCGTGCCATCCACTGTCTTTTCCTGAACCCAGTCTCGCAACGCTTCGAGCGCTGCTCTCCTATCCAAGCCCTCCACACGGAGTTTCTCCAGATCCAGCCCGTTGACGGCCATGGCTCCGGGGTCCACACGTGGCGCCTGTGGAACAATCTCAAGGTAGAGCGAGTCTCCTATTTCCAGTTCTTCCCGGTCATAGACCACAACCGCGCCCAACGAGATCATGTCGTAGAGCGCGGGCACCGGGCCCGAGCACTCGATATCGATACAGAACCAAGTAGCCCTCTGCATGTCACCTCCCTCCGAGCCCACTAACCCCTCCTGGTTCAGAACCGTCCTCAGCGGGTCAGTTCTGATCACCGGGCTCGTGCCTGTCGCCATCGCCATGGCCACAATCATCGGGCTCGGGGTCGTGCGTCTTCTTCCCCCATGGCTGCTTTCCATCACCACACTCACGCTGGTGATTCTTCCCTGGCTGGGCATCGCCAGTCTGTTTCGTCGCAGACTCAACGGATTGGCTGCAGGGGCCTGGGTCTGGCCTGTCCTGCTGTTAGCCGGTATTCCCCTATACCTTCCACAGGAGCGAGCAGATGCGCTCGTGACCGGCATGGCCCACCTCGTGAGCCCCCTTCCGGAAGAACACAACGCCTGGATCATCGAGAAATCGCGCATTCTCGCCGCCTTACTCCGAGTTGAGTCGATCGCTGGTGAGATTCCCCCACCTGAAGCGGAACTTGAGTCCCCACCACCGGAACCGAAAACAGCAAAGACGCTCCCCACAACCGGAGTGGCCTTGCCCTACGAAGGCACAGAGAATCAACGACGCGTTTCTGTCGTGATCGAAGACATTGACGGCGAAACCCGAGAAGTGTGGATGATCTTCGATACGGGTGCTTCCCTCACGACAGTCGACAACAAGACCTTGAGATCACTCGGCGTCGAAATCCCAGCAAACGGTCCCCAGCTCGACCTGAAGACCGCCAACGGCATCCGCAGAGATCGGGTCGCGCTCTTGGAGCGTGTCTGGGTCGGAGGCATGCCCGTTGAAGGAGTCACTGTGGCCGCCTGCGATCCCTGCGCTCCCGACGATGGCGTGGGGTTGCTCGGACTGAACGTGACTGGCATGTTTCACGTCACCTTAGACCCCGAACGCCAGGAAATCGTTCTTCAGCCCCGCAATGACATTCCAGACCGACTGGGTGACATCTCTCCCTGGGTCGAACTCAGCGGCACCTTCCATACCTGGTCCGATGGTCGGGTTGAAATGGAAGTGGGAGCCCTGAACCAGTCCAGGCGACCGATCTCCCGAGTGTCTGTAGCCATCGATTGCGGAGAACAGCGCTTTCGCACAGATATACGAAACATAGAACCCGGTGCTACCGAGAGCCAACGTGTGTCATTGCCACGCTGGACGACCTGCACACCCGGCGTGTTCTCTTTGAGAGGAGCCCACTGGTAACGCCGAACACCGCCCAGCAACCGGGAGCGTTAGAGGGTATGTTCCTAATTCAGCGGCACCGCGAGTTCCCCCTATGAGACGACCCTGCAATGTGCTGACTGTGTTCGCAGTTTCACTGTTTGTGGCGTGTGGGTCCACTCCCAAGAACCCCTCCGGTGACAGCGCCAACGGACCAGAAGACACAGCGGACTCTCTCTCGCCCGATGACACCGGTGAGCAATCCCCTCCCACAGAAACCGTCCAGCTTGAGTTCAATGTCAATCCAGCTTCAGACTGGAGACTCGGTGCATTTGTCGCCCACGTAGACGAGGAGGAGGTCCAACACACCTCCCACGAGATCTCCTACGCCATCCATGGCCAACAGATGGAAATCGGACTCTGGCCACCGAGCACCGAACTCCTGGGGAACACCTGGTGGTCGGACCAGGGCGTGATCTTCTTTCTCGCGGCCTACCCCGACAGAAATGGGAACGAACAAAAAGATCCCGATGAATCGATTCTCTCTCTCTCCACAAGAATGCTCTTGTTTGAAATCAACGAGGAGAACCCTAAAGGAGAGTGGCTCCTCGCCGAAACAGACAGCTCTACCCGCAGTAACGAACCCACTCGGCTTCCTCTCTCTGAGGGGATCTCCATGGTTTCTCTGAAGCCACGCACCCCCGTTACCATTTCAGGAACTGTGGACCTCTCCAATACTGGAGGCGCCAGCGTTCGTGTCGGAGCCATCAGCTACTACGAATGGCTCACGGAAATCCCCCTCCCAGGACGGCCACTGGATGAGCCTGTGACCGACACGTTTTCGTTCACGCTCGCCCAGGACCTCGACGCGGCTCGACTCGGGGAGTACCCGGCCTGGACATCGCTTCGTATTGGCGTCGAAGTCCCCATGCCCTACCAGGATGCGGACGGCACAAACGACTTCTCCGCCGGCGATGTACAGCTTGGGTGGACCTGCATCGGCAACCTGCACACGGCTCTAATCTACGTACCCGCACTCACAGATGTAGCCTCCGCCGTAGAAGCGAACTCCCTAAATCTCGCACCCGGCTGGAATGGAATCGAAGTCGACTCGACCGCATTGACCTGGCGCCTTCTCACAGCGGCCGAGACAACCAATCTCGTGATGTCAGACACGCTCTGTGGCACCCCCTGAGCACAGACCGAACAGCGATTCTAAGGGTGCATCCCAAGCTTTTCTTCAAGAGAGCGTATCGAGCGCCCCAAAGGAGAATCCGGGCGTGCGCCCAGTTCCTCCAAGTCGGCCCGAACCCGCTTCAGCAGTAGGCGCGCGTCCTCGACACGGCCCGCTCCGAGCCAAACTCTTGCCCTTCGACACACCAGCTTGGAGAGCTCGACCCGATGGCCCACAGACTCCAGCATCGCCTCTCCTCGATTGAGCAGAGACTCTGCTTCTGAAAGCTCTCCATCCAAGGCCACCAGCTCCCCCATGGCTCCGAGAAAAGCCCCCTCAACCGCCTTCCACCCCACTTCTTGTGCGATCTGAAGGCAATTCTCCAGGTGATGTCTCGCCGGCCCTTTCAGGCCATCTCGCAAATAGGAGTCTCCTAGGTTTCCATGTGTGACAGCCTCGAACCGACGGTTGTTCAGCTTCTCGTGAATCGCCAAAGCATCGCGCAGTACCTCGCGAGCTTGAACAGGAGCGCCATGCTCCTGGTAGAGCACCCCGAGATTGCCAAGCACAATCCCCTCGGAGCGAACATCCCCTACCTCACGATGGATATGAAGCGCTTTGTTGTACAAGTCCAACGCCTGGTTCGGATCGCCATGCTCAATCTCGAGTATGGCCATGTTCCCCAGAAGGCTGCCTTCGGAACGCACCTCGCCCACCGCTCGAGCCAACTCATAGGCCTGTTTCATGGTCTCGCGGGCTTCAGGTACCTCACCCAACTCAGACAGGATCAGCCCCAGACTAGCCAGCTCTCGACCTTCCATTCTCCGATCTTGCAGCTGCCGGTATCGCTCCAGTGCATCCCGAACAAACCGGGCTGCACTCTTCATCTCTCCCTGCTCTCGCCTGAGCTTTCCAAGGTCCGAAAGCACAAGACATTCAATCTCCTGTGCACCATGCTCTCTGGCCTGACGCAGCGCTTCCCCCAAAAGCCGATCGGCTTCAACTGCCTCTCCACGCCTGAGACACCAGGCGCCTTTGCTTTCCAGAAGGCCTGCTCTGAGTGCCCCGCCGTCCTCCATCAAGGCCAACCCCGCTTCAAGCTCCAGCCCTGCTGATTTGAGCTTGCCAAGCTGCAGTAGCTGCCGACTCAGCCCATCTCGACACCTGGCCTCGAGTCGAGGTTCCGCCAAGCCCGAGGCCAGTTCCAATGCTTCTCGAACCTTGGACAAGCCTTCATCGCCATGGCCAGCCAGGTGAAGACACCACCCCCACTCCACCCCCAACAAAATGCGATCTCGGGTTGAGACCCCTGGTACCTCGCCAACCTCACCCGCCAAAGAAACTGCTTTTTCCACAGGCCCAATCG
>JAYZDK010000099.1:0-10572 GCA_036337845.1 Myxococcota bacterium
GCTCAATGTGCTGGCCGTGGTCCTCACCGCCTGGCCACTGTCCAGGCTGGGGCGGTCGGTGTCGCGCAGTGAGTGGTTTGGGTTGTCGGCGGGCCTGGCCTGGTTGGTTTGGGTGCCTGCGGCTTGTGCAGCACGCGCGGATTTCCGACCGATGGTTTTTTTGATCCCTGGGTTGGCGTGGCTGCTTTGGGGTGTGTGGACTCGTAAGCGTTTCCATTGGGTGGGGGGAGCGATTCTCTGTGCCTTGGCCAGGGAGGAGAGTGCCTACCTGTTGACTGCGGCCGGGCTTGTACTTCTGGTTGTGCCGTTTGGGGGGAAAAGGCGGAAAGAAGGCTTGGGCCTTCTTGCGATGGGGCTGGCCTGGTTGGGGTTTTTGTTGGCGTTCAAGTCGAATTTCTTTTTTCACTTCAACCCCCTGGAGGTGTTGGGCGGAGGTGGGGTTTCTTCATCTGTGGCTCCTGAGCTTGCAGCAGAACGGACCTCTTTTCTCTTGCGGCTGTGGGTGGGTGGGTACCTGGCTGCACCCTTGGCCCCGGCTTCACTGTTGGTGGGGGTGGGCCCGCTGGGTTGGCTCCTCACCGACTCTCATCGTGAGTGGCACGCGATGACGGGCACCACGGTGTACTTACGGGACGTGGTGCTTGTGTTGATTGCAGCCTCAGGAACGGTGGGGGCGGGACTGATTGTTCGTCGCTACCGGCGGGCGCTTCTCCCGGTTGCGGCTGTGATGGTTTTGGCGAACGCGGCGACGTTTTTTCCGGAAAGGAGTCGTTTGAGTGAGTTCTACTCGGGGCTGGAAGAAGAGGGGCAATCCGAAGCCGTCATCGAGATTCACGAGGTGCTGAAACGGGTGCCGAGTGAGGCACGGGTGGCGACGGACTATCGCCTTGTGGCGGCCCTATCGGGAAGACGTGTGCTCTGGAACATTGCGCATCTCTACATGGATGATGGCCGTCCTCATCACTGGGTTTCCGATTGGCCGTTGACGCTGGACAGAGTGGATGCTGTTGTCGTGCTGGAAGACTCCGAATTTTCCAAGAGGCTCCAGGAGGAATGGGCTCTTGAAGCCACAGGAGGAGGCTACGGCTATTGGGTGCGGGTGGTGGATCCGCCTGGCGGTATGCCGGAGCCCTTGCCCTAGCGGCCTTGGCCAGGACCGAGCACGCCCTGGCTGCCAGGGCAGACGTCAACCGGGCTTCCAGTCACCGCGGTAAGCCCGTGATTCAGACAGTCTGTGATGCGTCTTCCTTGGCAAAAACTAAGCAATTCCGACCAGTTGTCCTCCCATTCTCGGAGTTCTTTGCACTGTGGTAGTTGGGGATTTTGGGCACATTCCTGGTACCGGGGATCGGGGCTGGCGCAGACGGTAGCGCCATCATCCCAGCCCCATGTGTCGCAGCCTTCTGGGCCCGATGGCTGACCGTGGTCGTGGAAGGTGTGGGGGGTGTAAGGGGCTTGTCGGGTCTGGGTGCGGTGGGTGCCGCCTGCGACGACATAGCGCATGGACAATGAGCCGTCGGCCTCCCGTGCATCGAGGCGGGCGCCCCCTGAGGCCCTACAAGGACGGTTTTCACTGCAAGCCCATGCCACGATTTGTTCGTCCAAATGAACCCACTGGGAGGTGACGGCTCCGTGGTCGAGAATCTTGCTTTCCGGGTTCTGACAGTCGGGACGGCTGCCGATGAGTACTTCCTGGGAGTCTGCGCACTTGGTTGGGTCCGCTTCGTTTCCGTAGAGAAACCGCAGGTTGGAATTGGGTCCAGATACGGCGATCTCGTACTCGGTATAGGTACACATGCGTCTGGAACCGTAGGCTCCAGAGGAGAGGAGTCTGTCGAATTGCTGAGCATCCCAGGTAGTCAGGCCGTCTCGGGCGTATGGGCCGGCCTCGGGAAAGGGTCTCAAAGACATGCAGTAGCCTTCCACCGTGGCTTCATGAAGGGTCACAATGGGATCCGCGAGATCGGTTTGTACCCAACAGGCGCTCGCCCCGGGGGTGCTGCCGATCGCCTCTTCGCAGTGTTTCTGTGGGTTCTCCACGCGTTCCATCCCCGTGGTGTCTACGATTCCATAGGGCATCGGCGGGCGCATACCGGTTTCATAGGTACCGGCTGGAATCCAGGTGGTTCCAGGCGGACACTGGCTTTTAGGCCAACTCCAGCTCGCCTGAGGGGGCTGCGTTGGAGCCTCGGTGGCGACCACACAGGAGAAGAGCAGGCCAAGCAGAGTAGACACTACAGGGCGGGTGCCACGTATCGGATACCCAGGATGGATACGGATTGGCCCTCAATGGAGGTTTGTGCCTTTTCGGCGGCCTCTGCGAGGTCTTTCGCCAGGACCAGGTATTCGGTTTGCTGGTGTTCTTTCTCTACTGTGACCAGGTAGCCGTTGAGTTGGGTGCCCTGTAGAGAGCTGTGCTGCCGCTTTTTGGGGGCTCGGCGGGTCTGGGCTGCGGGAATCTCATGTCTTTGGCGGTACATTCGAACGCCGTCGGCCGTAATGCCGGCCATAGAGGCGACTTCTCGGTCGGAAAGTTTGCCGATGAGGTGCCTGTACGGGTCGAGTTTCGAGCGGCGTCTTCGCTCGCGGGATTGTGATGGCTGGTTTGCCATAGTGTGGCCTGATCTCTCAAGACGTTGGGGTTGGCTCAGCGGATTGATAGCGTCTCGATTGTCTCCTGGTCAAGCGAGGGTGTGGAACTTTGCGAGTTCTACGCGAAGAGAACGTTGTTTCGACACTTTCACGTGTCCCAAAACCAAAGAGAGCCTGCCCTAGGGCAGGCTCTCGTGTTGTCAGCGCAATGGCTGACGGGTTCGTTCAATCTAGAAGAAAGACACGACGCCGAGCACGATTTCATCCGAGATAGCGATCTCGGTCAGAATGTCGTCGCCCAATCCAAGCACGTTGGTCACGGTCATCGCGTAATTGTCGCCCAGCCAGTAGGCCACGCCAGCGTTGATGTTCGTTCCAAGAGTGAGCCCGCTTGTGACTGCGGGAAGGCCGATGTCGATTCCGGCGAAAAAGTCCATGTTGTCGTTCAAGCCCATCCAGTAGGATGCACCTGCGCGTACGCCAACGCTGAACCCGTCGGGGCCGACGAGGCCAAGGTCTGCTCCACCGCTAACGGCAATGCCGTCTTTGATGAACGTCATGTAGGTACCACTGACGTCTACAGTAGGCTCATCTGGCGTCACGTGTACGCCGCCACCAAGGCCGATAGCCGCGGTGCCTTCTGTGGGCGCCGCGAGGGCGCTAGAGGCGAAAACCATTGAAAGTCCAAAGATTCCAATCAGCTTTTTCATGCTTCACTCCTTTCCGGTATTGAGAACGATCCGAAGGTTCGTCCACCTTTGTCGTACCAAACACAAATTGCCCTTGTCAAGTCAAGAGTTACACTCGAAACTAAACAAAGTCGTAATGAATAGCCATTCAGAATTGTTGAAACCCGTGGATGCCTTATCTGTAGGGAAAATAGGGGTTTGCGGCGATTTCGGTGCGAAAAAATCTTCGCAGTGGAAATAAATTTCAGAAAAAGCAGATTCTATTTGGTGCCGGGTTGGGTTCGTATGGGGCGCTATCGTTCGTTCGGTATGCCGATGGGTGAACAGATGATGTCCTGGAAGCCGTTTCCGGGTCGAGTTAGCGATGGGCGCTGTGCGCTACACACAAAGCAGTCCGCGGCTTGCCTACTCGCTCTACGGTAATTCCGGAGCGCCTGGGCTGGTGTTTGTCAACGGATTGGCCGGTCGACAAGAGGTTTGGTTTCACCAGGTGAGGGAATTTCGAGAGGATTTCCGGATTCTGTGCCTGGATAACCGAGGAGCTGGGCGTTCGGATGCTTCTTCTGAATCGGTTGTGATGCGAACATACGCGGAGGATCTTCTTCGTGTGATGGACGAAGCGGGCCTGAACGAGGCCGCGCTCGTTGGGCTTTCTTTTGGGGGACGTATTCTTCAGGAGCTGGCTCTTCTGGCTCCGGAGAGGGTCAAACGGCTGGTGATTGGGGGTACTTCTTGCGGTGGAGCCCCGCATCAGGCAGGGCAGTGGTCGCTGCGTGCGTTGTTCAGGCCCGGTCGTCCGGTGAATGAGGAAGAGCTTCTCAAGCGAGTGATACCAGCGCTCTTTGGACCCAGGTACGTGGAGAGCCATGAGAAGCATCTGCGTATTTTGTGTCGGAGCTGGGCGAGTGCTCCACCTGACCCCGTAGGCTTGGAGCGGCAGTGGGATGCCTACGATGCCTTTGATCTCTCAAACCGGCTTGGAGAGGTAGCGTGCCCCACGCTGATTGTTCATGGTGAGGATGATGGATTATCGCCAATGGCCAATGCAGAGTTTCTGGCGGAACAGATACCGGGTGCCATCCTGGCGAGGCTGCCAGGGGTTGGGCATTCGCCCAATGTGGAATCGCCTGCTCTGTTCAACAGTGTGCTTTCAGAGTTTCTCCGGGCCTCTTGAACAAGCCAGGGGCTTGCGTGAGGCCTTCACTGCAGGTGATAGGCTGCCAAGTGGGCTGTGTCGTGACACAATCTGGGTGGGAGGTTCGCGAACTTGAAATGCGCTACGACCATGATGGCGGTGAGCTGGATGCTCGCTGTGGGTTGTTCCGGGGGGAGTGAGCCCTGCAGCGATGGGTTCGTGAAAGGCGATGATGGCCAGTGTGAGTCTGTGGAGGACACTGGTGGGGATACAGCGGTGGTCTTGCCGGGTGGTTGGTGCCCTGTGGGCGGTGGCTACTCGGGTCAGACTGTGGGAGAAGTCGATTGCCAGGGCGGAATCTGCGAGGTGCCGTCGGGTTCGTTTTGGATGGGTTCCGAGGATGGGCAGCCCGATGAGTGTCCTCCCCGAGAGGTGGAGCTTTCGGGTTTTGCGATCGACGCCAAGGAGGTGACCCGTGCTGCGCTGGGAAGCTGCGTGGATGCTGGGGTGTGCACGCCTGTGCCGACCTATTGCGACAATCTTTTCCTGAACCACCCGGCTGATGTGGGTCAGCTCCCTGCGGTGTGTGTGACCTGGCAGCAGGCTGTGGACTACTGCGAGTGGGCGGGGGGCAGGCTTCCTACGGAAGCGGAGTGGGAGAAGGCGGCTCGCGGTGAGGACGGGGCGACTTGGGCCTGGGGGGCGGCTCCACCGAATTGTGGTGATGCGAATTTCAGGTTTGTCTCCTGGTATTGTGAGGAGTCCGTAGTTGAAGTGGGTACGTATACAGACCGGACCAGCCCCTACGGTTTGTGGGACACGGTGGGCAATGCATGGGAGTGGACCTCCGATTGGTATGATGCGGAGCGCTACGAGGGGATGGAAGCAGTGGACCCGCCCGGTCCAGAGGAGTGTCGAGCCGTGGTGGGGGGGGCTAGTGGTGAGTGCACGAACAAGGTGATTCGTGGCGGAGCCTTCAATACGACCGAAGACACGACCCGTGGGGCGGCCCGATCCTTTGCGGCCCCGACAGTGGTGGACCACAACCTTGCGTTTCGATGTGCCTATGATCGGTAAGAGGACTTAGGTTGAAGCATGCGGCGCCATGTTTGGCATGGCACAATCACCGTGAATGTGTAGGGAATCCTTGAGGTCGAACATGCGGCTTTTGTTGGCGCAGCTCTTTGGGGTGCTGTCCCGGATGGGATGGCGTCACGAATTGGATTCGAACAGTCTTCTGGACACTGCTGTGCTTGAGTCTCCTGAAGGCTGGTTTGGCCTGGCTGGTCGCTCTGAGTATTCACGCCGTCGTCTGTGGGGTTGGTCCTCACCTGTGACGTATCGATCTGGCATGGCGCTTGTTGGGGGTCTCTGGCTTGTGCTTGGCGCGAGCGCCTGCAAGCAGGGGCTTCGGCCTCATCACGAGGGTGTAGATTCAGCAGAGGACTCGGGAGAGTCGGGGTTGGATACCGAGGAAGAAGTGCTTGAGCCCAGGGCCGGTTGGTTTGATGAAGCGGTGCTCGATCCACCCTTTCTGCATGGAAACGCCATCTGGGCGGGGGTGGCGATCTTGGACTTCGATGGTGATGGACACCAGGACTTGTTCTTTACCAACGGGGGAAATCACCCGGATGCGCTCTATCGAAACCTAGGCGATGGGCGATTCGAGGATGTGGCCTCCGAGGCTGGTGTGAATTCTCTTGAGAGACACGGTGCTGTATCGTCGGGTGACCTGGACAACGATGGAGACCCCGACCTGGTTGTCTTGACAGAGTGCACCTCAGGAACACTCGACGATGATGGGGGACGTGCCATTGGTGATGGTGCCGTGACGCTCTACATCAATGATGGAGACGGAACCTTTACCGAACGCACTCCCGCGGTCATGAACCGTTTTCAGCACACCATGGGCAGGTGTCCGGTTTCGGTGGATCTTGCGGATATCAACAGAGATGGGTTTCTGGACCTCTCGATTTCCAACGGATTGGACCCGGATCAGGCCTGTCCATGGATTTTCCTGAAGCTCGTGGATGAAGCGGCAGACATGATCTGGCTCAACAACGGAGCTGGAGACTTCGTTGAGGAGATGGATGCGGACTGGCAGCCTGGAGCTCCCCCTGGGGGCTTGAAGTTTGTGACCTTCACCAGCGTGCTCATGGATATCAACGGAGATGGGTTGGTGGACCGCATCGCCGGTCAAGGTGGAGGCCCCTTGGAGACCTATCTACAAGTGGAGTGGGTGGGTTTTGAGAGGAGTGATCATTTTAGTGATGTGCCAGATGGGCTTTGGATGGGGGTTGCTGTTGCAGATTTCGACCGGGATGCGGACCTGGATTTCTATGCGACCAACCAAGGATTGAGTCCCTTGATGCAGGGGTACGACAACATTCCGGATGTGTCCAGTGGGGAGGTGCTCTCTTCGGGTGAGGTCACAGCCGATCCCCATCTCAATGGATTGATCTCTCCTTTTCACGAGATGATTTCTGTCGAGAACGGTGTGCTGGTCACTCGCTCGGACTGGAGCTTGGAAGCCGAACATGAGTTGGCTGGAGATCTGTTTGATGGGTTTCCAGATCCGGTAGATGGTGTGCCGAGGTATCCGGACTGGATTGAGCCTGAAGGGCTTCAACGGCTTCCGTGGGCTTGGGGAGTGGTGCCGCTGGATATCGATGCAGATGGCTTTAGCGATGTCGCCTTTACTGGAAACAACTGTGCTGCACCCATGGGAATTATCTGGACGGAAGAAGAAGGTGCTGGGCCAGGGGGGCTGCTGCTCAATGTAGACGGACAAGGGTTCCGAGACGTCACGTGGGAGGCGAATATCCCCAATATCGATCGCCATGGCCGCTATCAGGATGGGCGTGGAATCGCTACGGGCGACCTCAATGGGGACGGCTACGCGGACCTGGTTTATGTGAATCGTACCTACAACCCTTCACAGTCCGATCCGTTGGCGCAAGAGCCGGGAGAGCCTCATGTGTGGCTAAGTCGTCCGCGTGATGGGGGCTGGCTGCAGGTGGAGCTTCAGGGGACTCAGTCCAATCGTCAGGGGCTCGGTAGTCAGATTGTGGTGGACGATGGTGTGCAGCCTGTGGCCTATGGGCTGGGCTTTGGGGGCAATACCAATTCTAGTAGCCAACGCTCCTTATTGATTGGGCTTGGAGATGTGGAGTCGGTGGATCTACAGGTACAGTTTCCTTCGGGAACTCTGGTTGAAGTAGAGAATGTCGATGCAAATCAACGTATTGTGGTTGAGGAGCCATAGATGACAATCGCTTGGATTCTGTTGTGGGCCTCCTGTACGGAGCCCGAGTACATCGACAAGGTCAACGGAGGTTCGGACTCCGCTGGGCAGGTGGACGACTCTGGCGAAGACACCAATGTCCAGAACCCGACCGAGTCGAGCATGTTTGAATCCGCAGCCGTTTGCGGAGAATGTCATGTGCGGCAATACGAGGAGTGGCGTGGCTCGATGCATGCCTATGCGGCCTTGTCTCCGGTTTTTGATGCGATGGCGTTGAAGGCGCATCGAGACACCTCGGGGGAGGTAGGAACCTTCTGTACGGGATGTCATTCACCACTGGGTACATTGGAAGGCGAATCCGGGT
This sequence comes from Myxococcota bacterium, assembly GCA_036337845.1. GTDB lineage: Bacteria > Myxococcota_A > UBA796 > UBA796 > CAJQPC01 > JAYZDK01. The sequence goes on from JAYZDK010000099.1 coordinate 8,025, forward strand.
CCACCGTCGCAGCCGAGCGCAGCGCACTTTCTCGTGAGGGTGTGACTTGCGACGTTTGTCATACAGCCGTCTCTCATGTGGTTCCGGTGGGAAACACGGGTTTGGTGCTTGATGAGGCCGGCCCCAAGCAAGGCCCCTATGCGAGTGATGGGGTTGAGGGACACCTCAGCGCAGAGAACTCCTTTTCCACCTCACCGGAGCTTTGTGGCAGCTGCCATGATGTGTTCAACTTTCCCGGTCTGTATATTGAGGAGGCGTACACCGAATACCTGGACTCCCCAGCTCGAGCCAATGGGGATCGCTGTCAGGACTGCCACATGGGTACAGAGCCTGGGGTGCCGGGACCACGGCCCATGGGCCCATCGGCGGAGGGGGCTGTACTGGAGTACCCAGACCGGGAAATGACCTCTCACAAATTTGTGGGTCCGGATTACAGCCTGTTGGATGACTTTCCTTATCCAGACGATTTGAACGCCAGCGCTATCGCCCAGGAAGAATATGCAGGCGAGGTGCTCACCTTGTTGCAGAACGCTGTGGAGATCAGCTCGGTGCAAGTCCATACGCAGGGCTCGTTCCACGAGGTCAGGGTGCAGGTTCGGAACAAGACCACCGGCCACAACGTGCCGACCGGTTTCACTTCGGAGCGGCAGTTGTGGCTTGAGGTAATCGCGACGGGACAGAGCGGTACTGTGTACTACCAGAGTGGGGACCTGGATTCCTATGGAGACCTGCGCGATTCGCATAGTTGGGATGTGAAATCGGGTTCAGTGGAGCTTGATGCCAATCTCTTCAACCTGCAGTCGAGCAACCTGCATCGATTTGGAATCCAAGACGAGGCCTTGCCTGGATCCAGCGGTACCCCCTTGGAGTTGACCGAGACCATCTTTCCGTTTGATGCCGACTTCATCTACAAGAGAAGCCTGGCGCCAGGAGAGGTGAGGCTTGTGTCCTATCTGTTTGCCGGGGTGTCGGAGCCGGTCGAGGTGTCGGTTCGTTTGAGGTATCGGAACCTACCTCCGTACATTCTGAGAGCGCTACAGCTCGATGACCTGGTGCCGCGTCTTCGGATCTTCACCATTGATACCGATCAGGCATCCATTCAGTGATTACGTGGATTCTGGTGATGGGGTGCACCTCAGAGCCCGCACAATGCATGGCGGGGTATGAACGGAGTGACTCCGGCTACTGCGAGCGGGTCATTGAAAACAAGAAAGAGGAGCCGGGTCCTGAGGACACCGCAGATCCCGAAGACACCGCAGATGAGACGGACCCACTGCCGGAGTCTTGTCAGGTCGAAGCGGGCTACAGCGGAGAATCTGTGGGGCAGGTGGATTGCACAGGGGGAATCTGTGAGGTTCCAGCCGGGGCGTTCTGGATGGGTTCGGATGAGGGGCTCATGGATGAATGTCCACCGCGACAAATCCAACTTTCCGCCTTTGGGATTGACGCCACAGAAGTCACTCGGAGTGCCTTCTCTTCCTGTGTCGCACAAGGCGCATGTGAGGCGGTTCCATCGCACTGTGACGACCTGTTTCGAGAATGGGGGCAGGGGGCCGATGCGCGGGATCCCGACCAGGCTCCGGCAATCTGCACCACCTGGCAGCAAGCGACTGATTATTGCGAGTGGGTGGGTGGACGCCTGCCGACGGAAGCCGAGTGGGAGAAGGCCGCACGCGGGGAGGAGGGCGCGGTGTGGGCCTGGGGGCATTCCCCGCCAGACTGCCAGGCGGCCAACTTTAGGTTTGTGTCCTGGTATTGCCAGGAGTCTGTCATCGAGGTGGCCAGCTATGCCGACTATTCCAGTCCGTATGGCCTATGGGACACGGTTGGGAATGCGTGGGAATGGGTGGAGGACTTCTACGATGCGGGTTGGTACGAGGATGCGACAGATACCGACCCTCAGAGCCCGGAAACTTGTCGAGACCTGGTGGGAGGAACACCGAGAGACTGTGTGGACAAGGTGATTCGGGGAGGGGCGTTCAACACCACTGAGAACACGACTCGAGGTTCGGCCCGTGCGTTTACGGACCCAGGGACTGTGGACAACAACCTCTCTTTTCGGTGTGCTTACGATCGCTGATGCACACTTGGGTGGGCTGCCATAGAGAGTCATGTAGCCCATGTTTCGAAAACCAATCCGAATTCAGCGCCCGGACCTGCGTGATGAGGTTCACCAGTTGATTGAGCAGATTGCGGTGAACCGCACTGCAGAACGACTTCCAGTTGAGGAGTTGCTGCGTGTCTTGGGGCTTCGGGTCGCACCTGAATTCCATGATCAGCTGGCCTCTAGGGGGGACCTGCACCTGGGTGCGGAGTCCTTTTTCAATGAGGGGGAGGAGATCCGCCGCCAGGTGACTTTGCTGGGTATTGGGGTCAATCTAGTGATTGCTCCGGTGTTGTCTGGAGAGATCCTACGGTTCGGAAGTTCGTTTCAACTGGTCTTTCGCGAAGACCACTCGGTTACGGCGAGAAAGCTCCTGTTTGCGGTGGAGCTTCGGCACCACGACGTGAACCGAGAACGTATTTTCGAGGACTTTCAGGTGGCAAC
>JAYZDK010000100.1:0-12626 GCA_036337845.1 Myxococcota bacterium
AGAGGTTGGTGCGGGTGGTTCGCGAGAACTCCAAATGCACAAACCGAGCGTGTCCGGAGAGGCCTCTGCCCTGTACGTTCTTCCGCCCGGCAAGATCGAGCGCCTGCTCAGCAGGAAGCACCAGACCTTGAGGCCTCAAGAGTGGCGCCAACGCCTCAATAAAGGCGGTCTCGATGTGATGAGTTTGCAAGGCAGAACCAGCAGAAACCACAGCGGCTTCATTGCCTCGTTCTTTGAAGCCATGAATCTGGACAACAAGCGGTGTTCGCAGTCCACGAGCTGCCCCCAATGTAGCCGCCTGGTAGAACGAGGCTGGACGATGAGCCACGTCTGGGCCACCGGGTTTGGGTTCCTTGCCGGGACCGCCGAAGCGGTGCCCTTGGTTCATGAACGCGGCTCGGGCCCAGCCCTCGTCAAACCATGCGCTTGTGAGGTTTCCGGTTTCCAAATCAAAGAACGCGTGTGGAGCCTCCAATATGACTGGAGCGGCCGGACCCAGTCGGATGGCGTAGAAGCCGTGTGGAATCGCATCGGCTCCCCACAGAAGCACCCGGTCATCTTCGATGCGGAGGTGGAGGCCGAGTACCTTGGCGCGAGTGCGGAGGTCGCCAGGGACCTGGCCGGAGGGAGCGATAGCCATGAGGTCCATGAACAGTGATTGGGCCTCGAGACGGGCGGCTGGATCCAGGTCAACTACCTCTCCATCCCGACGAGCCTTCTCGGCCTGAGACCACAGGCTACCGCCTGATGCCGGGCAGGAAAGCAGCATGGCCAAGAGAATTAGAGCGGGCTTCATCGTCCGTCCATCTCCCAATGCGCATCTTGCGTGTCCTGTGGCTCTGGTGTGCTTCCCGAGTCGAATCTCACAAAGACGGGCTTTTTGCTCGCCGGTAGGGTGAGGGTCACCTCATGTGTACCGGGCTCAAGATCGTCACCAAGGGGAATATACAGTGCGCGACGGGGTACCAGGGAGCCGGAGGAACGGTCCTCAAGCCAGGCCTTGGAACCCCTTGGGGGAGGCTGATATCGAATGATTGCGGGGGTCACGCGCTCCACAAGGCCCCAGATTCTATTGGGCCGGCCATCATCTACGCGGACTTCTAAGGATGGATGCTCGGCATTTTGCAGGGTGTAGGTGCGCACAAAGAGTGATGTCCCTCCCTGTGGAACGGGAACTCGAACACGAAGGGTGCGACCATCGGCTCGATAAACCCGTCTTCGAGCCCACCTTCGGCCGTCGCCAGGTACATCGGCAAGATAGCGGCCTAGAGGGGCGGAGAGTTGGCAGTTTTGTTCCCCTGAAGGGAGCCCATCAAACCGAACTGTAGCGGCTGCAGCGGGAAGGTGGGAAACCACGGTGGTTTCCCCACACGTCAGCGAAATCGGCCGGCCGGCGAAGAGCGGGTTGACTCGGTAGTCAATGCTGATTCTTCCGTGCGGCGGAACCAGCAGGGTATTTTCCGGTTCGAGGCGGGTGCGTTCCCAGTCACGCCAGATTCTACGCACGCGTTTGACTGGCTCGGAAATCAGGTGCGATTCACCTGCGACCTGTGGAGCGATGGCGCTTGTCTTCCAGGCTCCGGGTGCACTGGAGGGTTGGACAGGCCTGGGGCCCACGGTAGCGTCAAATCGCACCAGTTGGTGTGACTCAACGAGCGCCTCGGCGTTGGCCGGAGGAATAGACACGTAGGGAGCCAGTTCCCAGGGGGCATGGTTGGGCTCCCAACCTTTGGGTAGCTCGTAGGCCGAGGAACGAACTCGCTCCACGTCCATGGGTACCAGAAAACGAAGGTCGACGGGTGCATCCGACCGGAAACGTATGGTGGTGGCTCTATAAGGGTGGAGAACCTGCACCCGAGTCGCTTCACTCATGGCTTCTCGGGCAGGCTCGATGCGGTGGAGCAGACTGTCTTGCCTAAAGGGTGCGTCGAAAGCGCCCTCTGCAAGCACAACGTCATGGTCGCCTACAATCTCATAACTGACCCGTGGGGCATCCTCAGGAGGTGGGTTGCCGGCCAGTGGTGTCCAGTTGCCGGGGGGTAATGCACGGGCTTCTACCACCAGGTGCCCAAACTCCTTTCCGGTCGCCACCGGCACTGAGAGGGGGACATCGTTGGGTTGAAGTCTCCACGCCGTGAACCTTCGGGTTTCGGGTGTGATGTGGGTTTGCCCTTCCTGGCCTGAGGTCTCGCCCCAGACACAGGCTTGTCCTGGCTCGGACCGAAACCGAATCTGAACGCCGTCGCCATCGGGGGGGGCCGTCCATTGAAGATTCCAAAGGGCTCCAGGTGGAATCTCCAATGGGCCTCCCTGCGCGGATTTGGGTGTGGCTGTGTCGCTGTCCTCTTCAGGGGGGTGATTCCCAAGAATGATGGTTCTCAGGGGTTCGATGTAGAGGTCGGTTCCAGCCTCGTCCTGTGTTCTGACGTGAAGGCGACAGGGGCCTTGTAGTGTGAGCTGTGTGGATTCCCCAGGCTGGAGGTTGTCTCCCAGAGGATTGCTTGTAGGTACAGCATGTGCTGGGCCGAGACGGTGCAGAGCTCGCGTTCCTCCCGACAGATGTTCTGCTCCCAGCGGTTCGGTCTTTGAACCGGCAACCCGCACGCGTTCCTCTGCCTCAAGGGCGGCCCACAGGACGGAGGTTCTTCGCTCTGTCCGCTCCTCCATGAGATGGGTATCGGCCAAGTAGGTGGCCACGTCCAGGGCAGGGGCCCTCGAGTTTCGTTCCACTCGTAGGAGCAGCGTTTGTTCGGGGTCCTCAAGAATCGGTGTGACACGGAGCAGGCCTCCCCGGGAGGCCAGCCCCGCGAGCTCCAACTCAACTCGGCGGGAGTCTGTGACCACCCGCCCTCGGGCAGCACCACGAATGCGGTCTCCACCGTTGGCGAGGAGGCTTCTTCGGCTCCGGAGCCAGAACGTCTGGACGGTGGGGTCGGAATCCGGTGGAATGATGGAAACCTGCACGCCGTAGAGCCATGTCTGTGACTCCTCGGTGGAGGAGGGTTGAGGTACTTCGAGTAGCGCCTGAAGGGTCAGTGATTGGTCTTCGGGCCCGAGCCGTAATCCGACGGACTGGTCGGTGGTGAGGCTGTAATACAGGGTGCGATCGCCGATGGAGCCGGGCACGGTGGCTTCCTGATTCACAAGCGCCTCGGTCAGCCCTCCAATCAGGAGAGCCCAGCCCAGGACCGGCAATGCGAGTGATCTCATTTCCGCACCCGACGAATGCCGATGGCTTGTCCGTTCTGCGCCAGATCTTGCAGGCCGCTATCGGCGCTTGCCAACTGGCCGCTGAAGCGAGAGAGGGGCGCGAGAAGGTGGCGGCCTTTATGGTCCACTTTCAAGAACGGTGTTCCGTCTTCAGAATCCACAACAACCTCGACGTGTGCGCCCATGACACGGGCTCGTCGGTGAAGTTTCTGGAGCTCGCCTGGATGGTTGCTGGCACCGTAGCGTTCCAGGTCCCCCAAGATAAGGCCAAACCTGGACCGGGTTTCTTCTTGTGACAGCACCTCACCCACCAGTAGTGCTTCGATGGAGGCGTCTCGCAGAGGTAGGCCGGCATTAGACAGTACCGTGCGGAGTCCCGTGGAATCTCCCAGTGGCGGAAAGCGAAGTCGATAGAGGGGGGAAAGGTACGCGGTGAGGTAGTTCCCGCCAGCCAGTTCCACCATCTTTCGACGGGCATTCGATGGCCCATGAAAACGGATTTGGTTGGGTAGCCCGGAATAGATTGCTACCCGAGCTCCGGTCTGTTCCACCATTTCACGCAGCTCGTTGACGTGTTCCGGCAAGACTTCACCGGTAAGCTGCGGCCGACCCATGGAAATAATGGCATCCCCTCCTGGGGCTTCGTCTTGTCGGAAGGCGTCTACTGAGATGACGGTGGCACCGGGCTTGTCCAGCACCAGGCGCCGGAGAATGACTCCTTCAGGCGCTTGTAGCCCTGCTCTCTTCAACGCTCCTCCGTCGAGGTCGCTGCCTGCGTCGTGAGAGAGCAGTGCCGATGCTTGTGTGGCGGACCACCAGGCTCGGCCAACTATACTGGTGCGGTGTTGTCGGCCCGCAGCCGGTACTTCGATAATCTTGCTGGACCCGTCGCGTCTCAACCAGAGCGTCCACTTCGGAGGTAGCCGACCAGAAGCAGGCCCCAAAGAGAGGGCCGTGTCGTCTGCAGCGACGGCGAGCTTCAAAGGGGCTGCCTGAGCAGCGGCGAGTTGGAGCCAGCGCGGGTCTCCGTTACGGGCCAGCAGTAGTGGCTGAAGGACTGCACGGTCCAGGGTGGCCAGGTCGGTGTGGGTGGGGGGATGAGAAGACATCCGAACCGCAGTTTCGTCCCATAGATCCAGGCGGCCTTCCTGGGGTTCGGCTTTGAATTTCAGAAGTGCGGCTGTCAATCGGTCGGATTCACTCAGCACCAGGTCTATGGAGTCCGGTTCCAGTCCGTCCCATCGCGTGGTCAGGTCTGGGAAGACCTGAGTAAGCGGAGCGAGTGGAAGCGCATCGGGCAACCCCCCCGCGGCTCGTAGATGACTGTCTTTGCCTTGGCCAAGCACAATGACGCTGGAGGCCCTTCGCGTGGCCTCGTCGAGCAGGGCGGGCGAGGGAGCCAGGGCGAGAAATCCGACGTCCAAGAGCTGAGCAAGGACGGTCGCTGCTTCTGCCTCACCTGGCACCGTTGCCGCGGTAGGAGCCACGAGTAAGAGGTCTGTGGCGGCGTTCTTCCGAATCCAGAGCCTTCCGATAGAAGCATTCGCTGCGCTCCGGATTACCCAGCCATCCGGATGTGCATCCACAGCTACTTCAGAGGACCGGACGGGCCAGCCCTTGTCGACCGCGCTGAGTACTGCGGAAATAATTCCGGGATCGACTGGGTCTTCAGGGTGCGCGGGCAGTGCTCCTCGAGTCAGGGCTTGCCAGGCAGGCAGTTCGGGCGGCAGGCCTGCGTGTAGTTCCTGTTCTGTCGCCGGGGGGCGTGCTTCCTCCAGTGCGAGGCCCGCCATGGAGCCCAAGACAAAACCGCCAAAAGAAGCCAGTGCAGTAGGCAGTAGTACTCGCCACATTTGGCCACGCTGCCAGCATCGAACTGCTATCAGGGAAGGCAGAAGATAGCCGAAACCGAACAGGTCGCTGGCACGTAGTCCGGGGTATTTTTGCCCCAACCAAGCTGCGACGACCAGTTTGAGGCCGTAGGCTACAGTGAAGGCGAGTACAAGCGGCCTGAGCCCGGAGAGGTTCACCGACGAGAGTGGACGGATTCGAGTCAGAAGCCGCATTGCCGCTACGGTGAGAATGACTTCTACAAATGTCGCGACAACCTTTTCCGGTTCTATCCAAGCGATGGCTAGCAATCCGGGAATCAACACTCCACCGAATTCCCAACCAAAACGCAGGTTGAACCTCATGGCGACCAAGGTGCCTACAAGCAGCAGCACATACGCGCGGGGCACGGATACAAAGTCGTGCGCGAGATTCTCATAAGTAAATGCGAAATGAGAAAGGTTCAGGTTGGTCCAGGGCAGAAGTACGCCGTCTAAGAACCAGAACACGACCAATACGGGCAACCCGACCAATGGAACACCGCGCAGAAGACCGGGCATCCAGAGGGCGTTGGCGGCCAGTGGGACGAGCACGAGGCCGAGGGAATGGAGGGGCCCCACACTGGAAAGGCCTGCAGCGATGATAAGTTCCTGGGCTGGGCCTGATTCCACCCAGAGTCGAACGATTACACTGCAGAGCAGAATCAGGAAAAAACGGTCTCGACCAAAGGGACGACTGATCGGCAAGAATCGAGTCAGGATTCGGCCGGCGATCAGTGCCAGCAAATAGGTAAGGACTGCTTCCGCAGCGATGACAGCAGCGACCATCGGCTGGATGACGAGTATTCCAGCGAGATAGCCGGGTACCACCAACCCGGATTGGGGCCAGCCGAAGAATTCTCCGAGAACGAATAGCAACAAGACCCCGAGCAACACTGCTGTGAACAGGCTGCCGTCGACGAAGGCGTTGGGGACAAGGGGAAGGAGGGCTTCGGGGGGCACGGCGAGTGTGGGCTGCTGGAGGAGGGCTTGGCTGCGTAGATTCCGGTGGGAGGATGGACGAAAAAACAGTTCGTCCTATGTTTCAGCTAACCTGCTTGGCCGTCAGAGGAAGGGACGACTTCGGCCATCTCTAGTCCCATTCCATTGTGTCCGCCGGGGGGGAGCAGTCTGCGCAGGTGAAACTGCTGCTCGGTGTCGCTCTGGAGGGTGATTTCACCTCGGCTCCAAGCGTGTGACAGCGAGTGTTCAGCCCACTCCAATGCTTTAGAAAGCTCCATGAGATTGAGGGCCGGATCGATATCCTTACCGATGAGCCAGGCCTTGAATGCAGGATGGGCTATCAGGGGCCTTCCAAGCACGTCATAGAGGGCTCCGATGTTGTGTTCGAGCCAGGCCTTTTCTATGAGAGCGGAGGCGCTTTCTAAAGGCTCGCTAACGGGGCTGGTTTCCAACAGGTGAGCCACAGCCGAGCCAATGGCTTCCAGTTCCAGGCCCAACTGGTCTCCCGGCTGAATGACCAAGGCTCCTGGCTTGGAATGAGAGAAGGGAAACACGAGAAATGCGGAGTCCTCGGGAGCCGGCTGGACGTCGGGGTTCAGAATACGGAGGAGTGATTCCGTGGGAAGTGGGCCGGCATCGCCCGCCCTCGCGTTTTCCTTCCAGTCTCCGTCCAGTATGGCTACCCAGGAGGCGAGTGCGCCGCTTTGATGCAGAGCGGCGAGACAGCAGGTGTGGTGAAAGCTCTGGTTCGTCCGGCTTTGTAGGGGCGCTGTCCCGAGTGCGGGAGACGCTTCCAGGGAGCGGGTCGTAAATGAGAAACATCCGATAGATATCACCAGAAATAACAGGGCATCCAGCGGGAAAGCGTGGCCAAACCACAAGCTCGCACAGAACGCGACCGAGGACGCCGCGGACAGCCCGACGACCCAGCGAAAAATTCTTCGTCGCGGAGGCTCGAGGAGCCGAGCGAACAAGATGCCGCCTATCCCAAAGGCCAGCAGGATGGTTCCTGGAGAAAAGGATGAAACCGGATTGCCTGATACAACCCGATACAAAACCTCGGCAATGGGAATGACCCCTACAGCAGTGGGCAGCGCGGCGGTGCCCCAGGGGGCCTCTCCACTCACCAGTACAATACGACCCTCGAGTGCGGAACCCGGTAGGGCCGACAACTGTGCGGCGGTAATCGAGGAGGCTTTTTGTTGCGCTAAGGGTATTCGTTGCACAGGTTCAGGCGACATCCGCCCGGACTCAGAGAGGAGGCGGGTCAGGAAGGTGGGGCCATTGGAGTTGCGGGCATAAAATCGGCGGTGTTTGCCATCCCGGTCTCTGGGCAGCCCGAGTTCCTCCAGGAGAGGGACTTTCGGATTGAGAGTGACAAAGCTCTGGGATTGAGGCAGTGCTGGACCGATGACTCCTACGCCGATTGCGCCCTTCTCCCGAGCGAGCGCTGCTGTTCTTTGCCACGCTCGAATCGGAGCGCGGGGTGCGAGTGTGACTCTAAGAACCCCCTCGGTGTGGGCATCCGATGCGGGTGGCTGGACCAGGGCGACCGCGCGAGTGAGGGCATCGCCAAAGGGTTGGGGACTGTCGTGGGCAAAAAAGCCGACTCCGAGAGCCCAGATTGTGATGATTACAATGCGCAGGCTGGCAGCAAACGTTTCGGTCAAGTGGGAGAACATGGCAAAGAGGGGTTAACAGGCGGCTGCATTCAGATGCGAAACACGCTTTGAGGAGAACCCATGAGACTTCTACAGTTCGGAACTTGTTTGAGCCTGGCCCTTTGGACGGTGGGCTGCCCCGCACCGGAGAGGAAAGATACTGGCGCCGATACGGATGTTGAGGCCGATGCGGATGCGGATGCGGATGCGGATGCGGATGCGGATGCCGATGCGGATGCCGATGCCGATGCCGATGCCGATGCCGATGCCGACACAGATAGTGAGCAGGTGGCGGATACGGAAATCGCCGCTATTCAGAAAGGAGACGTTGCTGACGGCTCTACCGTGACCGTACAGGCGTTGGTGTCCAGCCCTGAGGCGTACAATGGCTTCTACCTGATCGATTCAACGGCTTGTGCGGCCTCTTCGGGCACAGAATGTGGCCTGTGGGTCTATGGCGGTAGCCAATTCGAGGCGTCGGTCAGTCAGGGCGATGAAGTGCTGGTGACGGGTTCGGTGCTCGAAGACGACGTCAGGGAGACCGGTGATGAGTTTCGTGGAGATGGAACGACCACCGAGATCGACTTGTCCACATCTGGCGTGGTGACCGTGCTCAGTAGCGGTAATGCCCTACCAGAACCGGTGGTTGTAACGGTAGAGGCGCTCTTGGATGACACCGTAGCGGAGTCCTATGAGGGTTCGCTGATTCGAGTGGAGGCTGTGACCTTCGGCGCGGAACTGGAACACGGAGAGTGGACGGTCTCGGATGCGCTGGGCAATCTGTTGGTTGTGGATGATCAGTTTGTGGATGGCGACTTTGCCAACTGGATCCCGGAGGCTACAGTGCTCAACATTACGGGCTTGTTCCACTACTCGTATGGGGACTTCAAACTAGAGCCGCGAGATGCCGGCGATCTTGTGGTCCAGTAGAGAGGTATGGAATTTCCACGGCTCGAAGATTTCGGACGCCGTGGGCTTTTTGTAGAGCGTGCTCTGGCGCGTCGTCCCTGGTTGGCGTTGATCGCTGTCTTGGGGGTGGCCATCCTGTTTCGACTCTGGATTGTCGAGTCGGTTGATTTTCGCGGTGCGCCCGGTGCTGGGGCGACTCAGAGGCTCTCGCTGGTGTCGGCGGGAGATCGCTCTCACTGGGATACACGCCTGGTCAGCAGCGTCTTGCCGGCGTGCTCAGACGACGTTCTCTGTGCAGCTCGAGTGGTGGGGATTGGTGGGGGCGCCTTGGCCGCGCTGGGTGTTTTGTTGGGCGCTTGGTCGATCGGGGGTGCCGCTGCGGGCCTGGTGGGTGGCCTGATGGCGGCGCTTTGGGCGCGTGGGGTGTTCATTTCCGTCACCTATGGCATGGAGGGCCCGGCTTGGGGGATCGCATGGTTGGGTGTTGGTTTGGCTTGGTGTGGGGGAGCCACCCGTAGGTGGTGGGGCGTCCTATTGGCTATCCTGGGCTCGGTGTTGGTTGTGGGGGGCGCGGCCGTGAAGGGCACCGCTTTGCCGGCGCTGGGCTTTCTGGCTGTGGCGCCCTTTCTGGTGCGAGAAAACCGCCTGAAATTTGTGGCCACGGTGTTGGGTATGCTGGGCGCGGTCTGGTGGGCACAGACTCAGGTGTTTTCTCAATCCGTCCCGCCGCTCCCCAGCGGAAACCTGGAAATCTCCATATCCGCGGTGTTGGACGGGCTGCGGTACTTGAGCCAACAGCCTGCATCCAAGCCTCTTGGTTGGTTGCCGGAGCTCGCGGCTGTTGCACTTTTTGGCGCCCTGGTGCCGGGGCGATTCTGGATCGCGCGGGTGATTACAGGCCTGGTGTCTATTGCGGTCATGGGTTTGACTGTCAATCACCTGATGACTGGTGATCATTTGGGTCCCATGTTGCGTATGCGATATCTCGTGCCGCCAGTCTTCGGTGCGTTGGCGCTAGCAGGGTGTGCTGTGGGCTGGATCGCCCGGCGGTGGGCCAACGTGCTGGATGTAATCCTCAGGAGGCGTGAGCCGGGGAGATCTTTTCCTGTGGGTTGGTTGTCAGCCGTCTTGCATGGCTTGGTATTCGTGCTCTTTCTGGGGCCGCCCTGGGTGGGTTTTTTGGACGCGTTGTCGCTGATGCGGGCCTGGAGTGGTCTCCGTGTTGTCCATGATGGAGCGCTGCCAGCCGCGCTGCCAGTTCCACCAGCGGAGTGGGAAGAACGGTATGCGTCGTTGGGATCCGGGGCGTTTTTCAACACCTCGGCCATTGGTGGGATTGAGTTGTTCGAGATTGGCCTCTCCGCTGGCGCGGCGGGGGTCGCGACCTTGCCGCTGAGGGACGAGCGGGAGGGCCACTTGGTGCTCGCGGCAACCTTGAATCGGACACCAAGTTGGATCCTGCATCCTCGCCACTGTTGTGAAGGGTCGGAGGCGTCGGCGAGTTGCGCGGCCAGTGTGGTGGCGGCTGTGGACGCCTCGGGGGTGCTGCTGGCTTTGCCTCAGGTGGGATTTGATGCGCAGGGACGGGTGGATGGGCGCTTGATGTCTTGGACGCGCTGGTTGATAGCAGCGGCGGAGTCTCGGGGCGAGCTGGACCAGACCTCCAGATGGTGGGCTACGTTTCAGGGTCGAGGCAGCACACCCACGGATATCTGTGGCTGGTCTGCGGAACAACGTACGCCTCAAGGACGTTGAAACTCCTTGGCACGAAACAGCGCAGCCAACGGAACTCAGGGCCTTTGGGAGCAGGAAGGGTAGGGGTGGAGGGAATCGAACCCTCAAGGCCATAAGCCACTCGATTTTGAATCGAGCGCGTCTACCGATTCCGCCACACCCCCATTCTTGAAACCACTTCACACGATGGCCTCCCAGGAGCAAACTTCTTGGGCCTGTATCGTCACGAGGCTGTCACTATCGGTGGTCGACGAAAGGGATTCGGCCTCATACAAGCGCTTGTAGTGACTCTTCGCTATAGGTGTGTGTGATTCGGGTCTCCTTTACTGGGATTCGCCGACCAAGAATGTAGACGGCTACCGCTACCGGAGTTTCTGGTTTGGGTCAACTGGAGGGCAAGTGAAGGCGCATGTATACGTGACACTGAAAGCAGGGGTCCTGGATGCGGCTGGCAAAGCTGTTTTGGGCGGGCTCCATGCGATGGAATATCCCGAGGTAGAGTCCGTAAGATTGGGCCGTTTTATCGAAATGGAACTAGCCGATGACCTGGGACAGGAGGAGGCTTCAAGCCGGGTCCAGGAAATGTGTGATCGGTTGCTGGCCAATACTGTGATTGAGCAGTACCGCATCGAACTGGTGGAGGGCTGAGACGTGAGCTTTCGCGTGGGGGTGGTGACCTTTCCCGGTAGTAATTGCGATGCGGACCTCCGGCATGCTGTCGACCTGGTCGACGGCCTGGAATCAGTGGCAATCTGGCACAAAGACACGGAACTCGGGGGGGTAGATGCTGTCATGTTGCCCGGGGGGTTTTCTTACGGTGACTATTTGCGATGCGGAGCCATTGCTCGCTTCTCCCCGGTGATGGACGAAGTGCTCGCCTTTGCCCGACAGGGTGGGCCTGTGCTGGGCATTTGTAATGGTTTCCAGGTGCTGGCCGAGGCGGGACTTGTGCCCGGTGCGCTGGTAGCCAACGTGGGGCAGAAGTTCCTGTGTCAGGATGTACACTTGCGACCCGGTGGGCGGGACACGCCGTTTTCTCAGAGCCTACCTGGCACCATGCGGGTTCCTATTGCTCATAACGAAGGCAATTGGGTGACTGATAAGGACACCTTGGACCGAGTGGAAGGCGAGGGCCAGGTGGTGTTTCGCTATGTGACGTCGGAAGGCGAGCTTCAAGACGGTATCGCGCCCAATGGAGCACTCAATGATGTGGCCGGCGTCTGCAATGCTGCTGGGAACGTTTTGGGCATGATGCCCCATCCCGAACGGGTGGTGGAAGCTTCGGTGGGCGGAGTAGACGGGCTCGGAATGTTTCTTTCACTTCTTTCCTGGTTGGAGACGCGATGATTACGCCAGAAATGGTCGCTGAACACGGCCTGAAGCCAGAGGAGTACGAGCGAATTCTTTCGGATATGGGTCGGGAGCCGACTCTTCCAGAGTTGGGTGTGTTTTCGGTGATGTGGTCCGAACACTGCTCCTACAAATCATCGCGCGTTCATCTCGCTCGGCTACCTACTGAGGGTCCCAATGTGCTGGTGGGTCCCGGCGAGAATGCCGGTGCGGTGGATATTGGCGATGGCCTCGCGGCGGTATTCAAGATGGAATCCCACAATCATCCCTCCTACATAGAGCCGTACCAGGGCGCTGCAACGGGGGTCGGGGGGATTCTCCGTGATGTCTTCACCATGGGAGCGCGTCCGGTCGCCAATTTGAATTCTCTTCGATTTGGACGACCCGAACACCCGAAGACCCCACACCTCGTGCATGGCGTAGTGGCTGGGGTTGGGGGGTACGGCAACTGTATGGGAATCCCAACCGTAGGCGGAGAGGTTCGATTTCATCCCTCCTACGATGGCAACTGCCTCGTGAATGCCTTCACCTGTGGCGTGGTGGCAAGCGACGGTATCTTTCTGGGCACGGCCGCAGGTGTCGGCAATCCGTTGTTCTACGTGGGTGCGAGAACCGGCCGGGATGGTATTCATGGCGCCACAATGGCTTCAGAGGAGTTTGGGGAGGGTAGTGAAGAAAAGCGCCCTACGGTTCAGGTCGGAGACCCGTTCTACGAGAAGCTTCTTTTGGAGGCGTGTCTGGAGTTGATGCAGAGCGACTGCATCGTGGGTATCCAGGATATGGGGGCGGCAGGCCTGACCTCTTCTTCGGTAGAGATGGCGGGTCGCGGCGGGGCTGGTGTGCATATCGAGTTGGATCGTGTCCCGATGCGTGAAGAGGGCATGACCCCCTACGAGATTCTCCTATCGGAATCCCAGGAGCGAATGCTGGT
>JAYZDK010000101.1:0-20718 GCA_036337845.1 Myxococcota bacterium
CTTTGCAATGGGGTTCTTCCTACAGAGCTTTCCAGGCTCGATGCTCCCTCTCGCGCAGCACCTGTCCTTTCAAACGCACTTCAACAGCCTGGCTCGAGGGGTGATTGATACTCGATCAGTCGCCTTCTACGCCAGCGTGATTCTGTTGGCTCTCCACGCCGCGGTCTTTTCACTCGAGCAGAGACGGCTGTCCTGATGCACACCCGCCGCATGCTCCAGATGAACTCGGTGATTCAGCTTGTCGCTGTCGTGGCGATTGTCATCTTCATCAATCTACTCTCCATGCGTCACGTGGTTCGGGTAGACCTCACAGAAGACCGAATTCATACCCTTTCCAACGCCTCCAAAGCTCTGATGGCCCGTCTGGAGAAGCCCCTTACAGTGGAGGTGTTCTTCACCGGAGGGCTCGAGGCCCCCTACAACAATCACGAACGACAGGTGATGGACAAGCTCGAAGAGCTCCAAGCCTGGTCCGGCGGCCGAATGGAGGTAGAACTCACCGACCCGACCGGAAATCCTGAAGCACAGGAAGAGGCTGCGCGACTGGGCATTGCACCCATTCAATACCGCTTTCGGAGTCAGACTCGTGCAGAACTCAGGCAAGTCTACATGGGAGCTGCCCTGTTCTATGGGGATCAACAGAGCGTGCTACCAGCCCTCACCTCCGTCAACACCATCGAATACGAGCTGGCCCGCACCATCAAGCGGCTGATGGACGGTAAGGAGGTGCGCCGGATTGGATACCTCACGGGCCACGGAGAGCCTGATCTGCTGAACGCACAAGGCCCCGTCGAGGCCCTTCGGGTCCAGCTGGAAGAAAGCGCCGTGCTGACTCCCGTAGTTCTCGGAGGGGCTGAAGGGGTCGACCAAGAACTCGATGCGTTGCTCGTCATTGGACCGCAGCGTCCCATCAGCCAAAGAGAGCAGTACCAGCTCGACCAGTACCTCATGAATGGTGGCTCGCTCGCAATCTTTGTCTCCAACTACCAGCCCGATCTCCGCGCCATGCAAAGCCGAGTCCTGGACCACAGGCTTGAGGACCTACTGGGCCACTACGGAATTCAGCTCAACCGGGACCTGATCTTGGACCGAACTTCGAACGGCAAGCTTCCCGTACCCGTGCGCCGCGGCCGATTCATGATGCAGCTTCCGGTCAATCATCCACTGATCCCAACCACGACAAGTCTTTCGAGTTCTTCCTTGGCTGTGAAGAACCTCGACGTGGTCACGTTGCCTTTTGCTTCCAGCATCACCCTCACCCCGAATCCCTCCAATGAGCTGCAGACAGAGGTGCTGGTCAAGTCCTCAGAACATGCCTCTCGTAGCCGACTGGTACAGCAGATTGACCCGGACTCCCTAGCGATAGGTCTGCCCGATGAAGAAGCCGGTACATTCGACATGGTCGTGTCCGCGAGAGGTTCGTTCACCAGTTTTTTTGCGAACCAGGACATTCCAGATCTCCAACCGGAAGACA
Organism: Myxococcota bacterium; assembly: GCA_036337845.1. Lineage (GTDB taxonomy): Bacteria > Myxococcota_A > UBA796 > UBA796 > CAJQPC01 > JAYZDK01. The sequence continues at coordinate 1,475 of JAYZDK010000101.1, forward strand.
ATCCCGCAGACACCGTTCGAATCTCTGCACCCACCCGCATCGTGGTGGGGGGCAGCACACACTTTGTCGCCAACAACCAAACATTCGTGCTCAACATCCTCGATTGGCTGGCGGAAGACACCGCACTGATCGATATCCGCTCCAAGACCATGCAAGTCGCTGCATTTGAGCCACTGGATGCCAAAGAAGTCCGAACCCTCAAGCTGGCCAATCTCCTCGGACCCTCCTTGCTGGTCTGTCTGCTCTCTGGCTTCCGCCTCTTACGGCGACGACGCAGCGCCTCGGTGCCTCGATGAAGCTGACCTCCAAGTCCCGCGTCCTGTTGGGCATTGGGTTGGCACTCGGACTGCTTACTGCAGTACCGAAATCATCCGATCCCAGCCTTTCGCCGCTACCGAGGCTGGAAGAAGTCGATCCAGACCAGGCTGCGCGAATCGAGATTTCACGGGGTCCCTTTGAGAAGGTCATTCTCAAGAAAACCGGGGAATCGTGGAATATCGAGTCTCCTTTCACCGCCGAGGCCGACCCGATTCTGGTGAAGAACCTCCTGCGGGAGTTCAAATCACCGGTCCCGATGGACGCTCGGGTCGACGACGGCAACCTGGAAACCTACGGCCTGCAGAACGAAACCCGAATCCTGCTGGAGATATTCGGAGCCACCGAGTCTCCTCTGCTCTCTTTCGATCTTGGCGGTACCACAAGAGGGGGAGCTTCCTTCATTCGGCTGGCGAACTCGGATTCCGTATATCGAGCACGTGTCGGCCCAAGGCACCGAATCGATATCGATGCCTCACAGTGGCGAAACAAGATGGTGGTGTCCTTGGACCCCGAAGACGTCATCGCAATGCGATTGCTACATGGGTCCAGCGACCTTCTCTTCGAACGTCCTTCTACCGGGGACATTGGAAGTGATGGAAACACGACCTACGGACCGTGGCAGTCCGCCGGCATCGATCTCGACGCCACCACCACGAAGAACCTCTCCAAGAGTCTCTCCAAAATACGAGCCAGCGAGATTCTCTCCGAAGGGTTCGATGGAGGGTTCGATCCCCCTGCAGCCACGGTTGAGCTCCAGACCCGAGAAGGCTCTCCCCTGAAACTGATCTTCGGAACCCGAACGGGTGACGGTGGCGTATTCGTCCGGCGAGACAACAGCACGCTGACCTACCGGATAGCCCAGAGCCGCCTCAATCTGGTCACTCGCCCACCCGAGGCCTATCAAAACCTGCAGGTCGTATCGTTCGAGCCCTCTACAGCAATCGACATGACCTGGGAAGATCAGGGCCTCAAGAGGACCTTGACTCGCCAGCCCGACGGGGTCTGGATGGTCACCGAGCCCACCAAGGTGGACTCTGACTTGAAGCGCATTCTGGGAGGCCTCACAACCGTGAAGTCTCTCCGAGCCCAGGCGCTGGTGGAGGACCGCTCTACCCCGCTCGCCCCACCTTTGGAACAACTGACCATTCGATTTCAGGATGGCACCAGCCAGACCCTGGTGGCGAGCCAGGCCCAACAAATCCCAAACAGGCCTCCAATCAGACACATAGAAACGTCGGCTTCTGAGCGCCGATATGTGGTCCCTGAGACCTCCTGGGGCCGAATTAGAGCAGCTTTCGGCCGAGGCAGCTGAGCTACTTCCAAAATATTATGGGTTTCCACCACAATTCTGGTGAATGAACCGGGAAGTTCGGCGTCCGTGTCTGCATCATCCGAAAAAGGAGGATGCCATGACCTTCCGTTTGCTCTCTCTCACCGCTCTGGCCACATTCTCCGTCACGGCCCTGGCCGCTCAAGACACACTGGCAGACGTATCCATCGACCTTGAAGAACAGGTCACTCACCAAGCGTCATCGAAAAAGCCGGCTAAGAAGCCAGCCGCTCGAAAGGCTCCGGCCAAGAAGCCGGCGGCTCGAAAGGCTCCGGCCAAGAAGCCGGCGGCTCAAAGGGCTCCCGCACGCAGTTCTGCAAAACCGGCGGCTCAAAGGGCTCCCGCGCGTAGTTCTGCAAAGCCGGCGGCTCAAAAGGCTCCGACCAAGAAGCCAGCGGCTCAAAAGGCTCCCGCACGCAGTTCTGCAAAACCGGCGGCTCAAAGGGCTCCCGCGCGTAGTTCTGCAAAGCCGGCCCCCAGAACGACACAACGTTCGTCCGGAAACCCGCCTCCTCCGATGCGCGTTCAGTCCGGGCCTATCGACCGAGATGTCGTGGCGAGCTCGAGAACTGCGATTCGTCCCGGAGCTAGAACCTCCTCGACCCGAACCACTCGACCGGTAACCAATCCAAGCAGTGGGCCCTCCGATCGACTTCGTCCCAATGCCGTCAATGCCCCCCGGCAGAGCCCTGAGTCTCGCTCACGGCCCGCGGTGAATGCCCCCCGGCAAAGCCCTGAGTCTCGCTCACGGCCCGCGGTGAATGCCCCCCGGCAGAGCCCCTCGAGTTCCGCTTCTCTGCGACCTACACGGAGTTCAGAGGATGCAGCGCGGCGTCAGCACAACCAGTCACAGGCCCAACGGGACGCAGCGCGGCGCCAGCACAACCAGTCACAGTCCCAACGGGACGCAGCGCGGCGCCAGCACAACCAATCGCAGGCCCAACGTGCTGCTTCTGCACGCCGAAGCCAGGCTGACGCTGCACGTCGCCGAGCTGCGGCCGACTCCGCGCGTCGGAGAGCCGCGGCCGATGCTGCCCGCCATCGTGCAGCAGCCGATGCGGCTCGACGCTCGAGTCTTGCACGACAACGTGCTGCAGAAGCAGAGCGCAGTCGTCGCCGAGCCGAACAGACCAGACGACTTCGGGCTGAAACTGCTCGGAGACAGGCAGCAGCAGAGAGACGCCGTCAGCACCAGCTTGCGGTTCGCCGCGCCCACGCGCATCGTCGCCACGCACGGCCTCACCGCTACCACTACAGCCACGAGCGTCCGGTGCACTGGTACCACGGTGTGTTCATCTATGGACCCTACCCACACCACCACGACCACCACGTGGTCTACCACGAGACCGTCACAACTCAAGGTCAAGCCAGCTCCACGTCTGTGGAAATGGAGCCAGCCCCCCTGCCCAACCGCAAGGTGGACCGTGACAACGCGGTGTCTGTGGGACTACGCACTGGCAGCTACATGAGTGGCTACGAGGCTGGTGGTGACTTCTCAGATTTCGGGATGGGCGTAGCCGCTCGGTTCCGTCCTGTAGAGGCCCTGGGATTCGAGCTCGCCTACAGCTACCACGACGACACCTTTGACTCCGACACAGAGCGGGTGACAGGACTCTTGCAGCCCTCTCTCCAGGTGTTTGCCTTCCCATGGTCTCGCGTCAGTCCATACGCCTCGCTGGGGCTCACCTGGACCGAACGCTCCTATGAAGACACCTGGCAGAACGGTATGGATGAGGTGGTCTCTGAAGTACAGGACAAGAGCTTTGGCCCTCACATCGGTGGCGGTCTGGAACTCTCCATCGGAAAGAACGCTTCCATCGATTTCGAGACCCGTGCTATCGGCTACCTGGATGCCCAGGAAGACGGTACGCTTCCCGGAGCCGTACAAGCCACATTCGGTGCCAACTTCTACTTCTAGGCCCGATACTCTAAGCCTCTCGGCCTCGTCACTTCACTGTGGCGAGGCCGAGTCTGCTTCGACAACGGGTGGAGGTACAAAACGGAGGGGTTCCTGCATCCAGGTTCTGGCCTCAACCGGAGTGATTCGCTTCCCATCCACCATGTTCTGCAACACCCAGCCGATTCGGTACTCCCCCGCCCGACCCTTGAGATACCAGCGCGTATAGAACTTCAAAGGCGCTGGAAGAATCGCAGCTAAGAATGCGGACTCATGAGTCTGCAAATGCCGAGGTGCTCGCAGAAAATAGCGTTGGGAAGCTTCCGCAACCCCATGAAGATCGGGCCCCCACTCCACCACGTTGACGTAGAGCTCCATCACCCGGGTCTTTCCCAACACCCGATCCAGCTCTACAGCGAGCAGAAGCTCGCTCACTTTGCGGGCCAGGGTGCGTTCCGAGTCCAGGAACAGATTCTTGGCCAGCTGCTGGGTGATGGTACTCCCACCCCGAAGGATCTTCCCTGCCTCCAGGTTTGCCTGCAGCGCCTCTCGCATCGCCTCTACATCGTAGCCAGGATGATCCAGGAACCCGGAGTCCTCCGCTGCCACAATGGCATCCGATAGCGATGGCGCCACGTGAGGCAAGGCGGTCCAACCCGGCGTGCCCTCCCCGGTAGTCCGGAGCTTCAGGGAGTCTTCTTCTGCTCGAACCCTGTACTCGAATGGACCATAAGCCAGGGCTTCTATTCTCGGCACCGCTCCAACCACTCCCAGCTCGTGTAGCGATCCATCGGCCCGCCATGTTCCTTCCGGCCACTGCCACTCCAACCAGCCGGAAACCTGCCCACTGAGCCTCGCCCCCTCAGCCTCCGGTACAATCGGCCTCAGCACATCGATGACCTTTTCCAACCCGGTTTCTGGCAGAACGAGTCGTACCGGAACACGGCCCTCGTCAAACACGCCAGAAGCCTCGAGCTTGACCTCTCCGACGCTGACTGTGCCTTCAAACTGATTCTCATCTACGTCCAGATGCACACGAGCGGAGAGCGAGATCGGTAAGCCCACATCGGCGAGGGTTTCATGTTCCAGTACCAGACGATCACTCTGAACCTCCAACACCCCTCGACGCTCCTCTACCTCCAAGCCCAGATTTAAAACTCCGGAGGCTCCCTCCAGAGGGGATTCCACTTCCATCGCAAGAACCGTCTTCCCCCCCGAACGATCCAGTTGGAACTTCTCCGATTCCAACAAGAGCCGGCCTCCTTCCAGACTTCCCGACACATCTGTCGCAAGTGGCTTCTCACCCCATCGAAGCACAACACCCGAAAGGGAAACCGGGGGAAGCCCTCCTCCTGCCATCGCCACACCGTCACTGGAATCCAGCAACCCGGAAACATCCAGGTCCACTCCCTCCACCCGCACTCGAAGCGGCCATTGAGCTTCAATCCTGGCTTCAGCGGCTTCAAACCCCCGAAGCCCAACACGGTGGAAGACATACCCGTCCAATCCCCGATCCAACCGATCCCAACTCACCCCGGCCTTGTGCGCCTGGTGCAGGTAGTACCTCTCCCCACCCCAAAAAAGGCCCGGTATCGCCAAGACCACCGCCAATAGAAGAAAGGTTCTACCCCTCATCAAGCCATTCCACGCACCACCAAGACAGGCACAGGCGCCCTCGATGCCACGGTTTCCGAGACACTTCCCAACACAATTCGAGCAATCCCCGTTCGGCCCCGCGACCCCATGACTACCAGGTCGTATTCCTCGGCAACCGCGCAGATTCCATCTGCCGGCTCATCCGCATACCCCACCTCATACCTGGCCCACAGCTTCTGACGAAGCGTGGGCTCCAACGCATCCCTCACCACCCGCTCAAGCGCTTTGAGGTGCTCTTCTGCGGGGACTTCATCCCCACGCTCCAGAATGGCCACAAAGGTACAAAAGGCACCACTGGCCAGCGAAAGGCGGGCTGCATGCTCTACCGGCATCAGCGCTGGAGCCGAAACATCGACCGGGCATAACACCCGCTTGATCTCTTCAAATGGACGTCCTCCTACCACCAGGACTGGGCAATGAGCTGTCCGCAGAACCGTATGGGCTGTGGACCCCAACAGCAGCCTGTCCAGAGCCGTGGAACCCGTACGACCCAGGATCAACAGATCGTTCTGGGCACCATAAATCGCAGCCATATCGCCCACACTGCCTTGTTCGACGCGAGCGACAAAGGGTCGGCCCTCTCCCTCCGTGAGCCGATGAGCCAAAGACTCCACCTCCAAACGGCGGGAATCCGAAGCCTCCAGAGTCTCTTTCAACGCCAGAACCACCTGAACCCTGGAGTTGCCCAACAAAGAAACCACTTTGAGCGAAGGAATACACGTGGCTGCACGCTCAGATAAATCGGTAAACCAGGCTACACGCGGATACATCTCTCTTCCTATATTCCGCTGATCCCCAACACGTTTCAGGCGTTACCCTCCAAGAGAGCATCTCATGCCATTTGTTTCCAGCGAAGTATCTCGTCTCCGCCGAGTAGTTGTGCATCGGCCCGGACCAGCCCTACAGCGCATGCAGCCTGACCACATCGACCCAAGAAGCAGCAACTACCTGTTGTTCGATGACCTCGTCCACGTCCCCGATGCTCAGCGCGAACACGACCAACTCTGCCGCGTGCTTGGTTCAGCAGCCGAAGTTGGCTTCATCGACGACATGTTGGTGAGCACGCTGGAGAAGCGCGAGGCCCGGCGATTCGTGATCGATGAGGTATGCCGTCTGGAAGACCTGTCCGATCGATCGGCCCAATATCTGGATGGGCTCAACGCCAAAGAACTCACCGAGGCGCTCATTGCAGGTGTGGATGCAGGAGTCCTTAGTCCCGGGAAAGGTCTGGCTCCGTTGCCAAACTTGCTCTTCACTCGCGACCTGGCCGCCGTGGTTGGTGACGTTCTGATTGTTGGAAACGCCAGAAAGAAAGCTCGCAGGCGCGAGTCGATTCTCACGTGGAGCCTCGTGATGCATCATCCCTGGTTCCAAGACGCTACGGTTTCAGAGAACTGCAAGTGGGTTCGGGACTCGGGTGGCTCGTTTCCATTGACCGTGGAAGGCGGTGATGTGCTCACCCTCTCTTCCAGCCTCGCGCTCATCGGTGCTTCCGAGAGAACCTCTTGGGCCATGATTGTGGGCCTGAGTCGAGAGCTCGTCCAGCATGGATTCGAATCCGTACTGGTGGTCGAGATGCCCAAACAGCGAAGCTCTATGCACCTCGACACCGTGTTCACGCTGATTGATCATGACAAAGCCGTGCTCTACGAACCAATTCTGAGCCCAGGAGGAAAGGAAGAGGTCCAGTGTCTGCGCCTTTCCGCAGGCTCAGATGGACTCGTGATTCACTCGTGTGAAGGCAACCTCATCGAGTCCCTTTCAGACACCGGTGTTGACTTGGAAGCTATCGCTTGCGGGGGAGACGACCCCCTGACCGCCCAACGAGAACAATGGACCGATGGAGCCAACTTTCTCGCAATTAGTCCCGGCGTGGTCCTCTGTTATGCCCGCAACCAGGAGACGGCAGCTTCCCTGAAACAGTCGGGCTACCAAATCCTGAGCGCCAACGACTTCCTCCAGGTCCTGGAACAGGACTTCGGTGGTAACTACGACAGCTTGGCCGAATCAGGACAAAAGATAGCCATTCAGATCATCGGTTCGGAGCTTTCCCGAGGTCGTGGAGGTCCACGCTGCCTGACCATGCCACTGGAACGAGATTAACGACGGGCTATCGGGAGTAGCAAGCGGTTTCAACAGCCTGTGTCAGCGGGAAGAGGCCAGCCTCTTCCTCAGCAACTTGGTCCAGCGCCTTCTCGTAGGCCTCTTCCGCAGCAAGCAACTCCTTCTTGTAAGCGCCGGCACGGCTTCCGCACCCCGTGACATCGCGAACACACTTGCCCATGACCTCAGTCGCATCATCGAAACGATCTGCAGCAGGCGTTATCCGCCTGTTCCTCAAGCGAACAACCCGTTCTTCGGCAGCCCCCAGTCGAGCTCGTGCTGACAGGCAGTCCTGAGAGACCACGACGGCTTGCTGCGAAGCTACCGGGGCAACACCCGCATTCTTCGTTGAAGCCTGGGCCGGAGAAGCTGGAGTAAAGACGGCTCCGTCAGGAGGTGGCTGCGCCGGAAAAGAGGGAGCGGGCTGCGCTGGGAAAGAAGGTGTTTCCTGCTGTTCGAAGATACTACCTTCGCCACCGGGAGAATCCGCGGGCCCCGTCCCACCACCACAAGCCAGTACAAGAATCCAAAACACAGGCCATCATAGCCCTGTCAGACCTCTTCATTCCAAGTACAGAGCACCAGGAGCACTTCAGACATGACCCGTCTCACCCACCTTGATGATGAAGGCCAGGCCATGATGGTCGACGTTGGGGAGAAGCCCTTGACTGATCGAAGAGCCACCGCAGAAGGATGGATTTATGTCCAGGACGCCACTCTAGACGCTATCGCCGATGGCACAACCCCCAAGAGCGATGTCCTTGCAACCGCCCGCATCGCTGGGATTAGCGCTGCCAAAAGAACAGCCGACCTTGTACCACTGTGTCACCCGATCCCTCTAGACCTGGTCGAAGTAGACATATGCCCCGAAAAGGGGCGTGGACTCCGAGTCGTGACGACCGCCCGAGCCCATTGGCGAACCGGCGTGGAGATGGAGGCCATCACCGCAACCATGGCGACACTGCTAACGCTCTACGACATGGTCAAAGCCATTGACCGCGCCGCAGAAATCGGCGCAATCCGCCTGTTGGCAAAGCAAGGAGGCAAGTCCGGCACCTGGACTCGCGACTAGAGCTCGGTGATATCCACTCCTGGACCAATCAGCGGGACCTCCAGGGTGTCGCCATACGTTCTCGGCTCTGGAACTGCCTGGAGTTGAACCTCCACCGTCTTGCCAGCAACCAGAACCGTGTAGGCCACCAGGTGCCCGGCCGGGCCATAGCTCAACTCTACCGGGCCCACCGGCAGGGTCCACCTCCAGCGAGTCACGTTCATTTGCTGGCCAGCAATCTTCAATGTCGAGGCGCCAATGGACTCAATGGGACCTTCTATGACATTCCCTGTTTCAGCCGAAAGGACCCGCAGGATCGAAGCAGAAGAGACCAATTCCACTGCAGCATCTGGATCCACAAGCGTCAGGGAAGTTGCATCGAAGGCACCTGTTGGCAAGTCCCAACTCTTCAGTCGACCGTTCGATGCAAGAGTGATCCTCCAGCCATCCAAGCGTTCTGTGAGTTGTACCTCCTCAGGCCGTCCCCCCTCTCGCATGGAGGATACAAAACCCGAAGGACCCACAGCCCCCATCCCCGAAAGACGCTGTACGAAAGTAAACGGCTTTCGGCCCAAAAGTACGGAGAACTCCGTATAGGACTCCAACATCCGGATCTCGCCGTGCTCAGCCGGCAAATAGCGTAAGGTGACCCGCCGTCTACCGACAGAGGCTCCATCCAGCACCATGTCATAGATCAATTCACGGGTTTCCGCATGGGCCGCAGGCTCTGAAACCAGCAAAATCGCGAGTAAGATCAGAAGGCGTCTCATGACGCTCAATCTAACCCCCACAGTCCTATAACTTTCGCTTTTCCCGCGAATTTCGCATAGAACCCCAAATTATGGCTTCATGGAAGAGCAAACAGGAACTGCGCGAAAAGCTGAGCTCCGAAACCGGCGGTCGGTTCCGGGAAGGTGGACCTCGCGCGGTGATGCTCTACCCCTCGCCTTATCGAGCGGGCATGTCGTCTCTTGGCTACCAGTGGATTCTCGAGCAGTTGCTCAACGCGGGCTTTGCTGTGGAGCGCGCCTTTCTTCCCGATGACCTGCCAGCATGGAAGGCCTCAAACACCCCTCTACTGACCTTGGAAACTGAAACTCCAGTAGGTGAGTTTCCGGTAATCGGTGTTTCATTGGCCTACGAGTTGGAGCTCGCCGGCCTCATTGAATGCCTCAAGCTCGCCGGCATTCCGCCGCTGCGTGAAGACCGCAACAACAGCCATCCTCGCATATTGCTTGGTGGCCCACTCACCTTCTCCAACCCGCTTCCCGCTGCCAACCTCGTGGATGCCATGCTCCTCGGAGAAGCCGAAGAGGTCGTGGTACCCGCCATGCAGGCCGCGTTTATGGAGAGTCGAGAGGAGTGGCTCAACACCGTGCAGTCGCTCCCCGGCGGCTACGTACCGGAACGAGACGGCACCGCGATGCCGGAAATCGCCAAGGCCACCGATAGTTTACTGCCGGCCCGCTCACACATCCTGAGTCCCCTCGCAGAACTCTCAAACATGTTTCTCCTGGAAGGAGAGCGAGGCTGCCATCGAACCTGCACATTCTGTGTCATGCGCCGCTCCACAAACGGAGGCATGCGCCTGGTCTCTCCCGATCGCGTGGTGGAACTCGTACCCGAATACGCGCCGAAAGTCGGCTTGGTGGGAGCCGCCATTTCAGACCACCCCCAGCTCCTGGAAATTCTGGAGAGGCTCGTAGCCCAAGGAAAAGGCCTCGGGATCTCCTCGCTACGAGCAGACCGAGTGGCCAGGAAACCGCGCATCGCAGAGCTCTTGCGGGCTGGAGGATATCGAACCCTGACGGTCGCCTCAGATGCCGCATCACAGCGTCTTAGGCGCTCGATTTCGAAAGGCACTATCGAGCGTCACTTGCTTGAATGCGCGGAAATCGCCGCCGCAAACCACTATTCCGTGCTGAAAATCTACATGATGGTGGGAGTACCCGAAGAGACCGATGAGGATATCGATGAGTTGATTCGCTTTACGCGCGAACTCGCGAGCATTCACAAAATCGCCCTGGGGATCGCCCCCTTTGTTCCCAAGCGGAACACACCACTGGATACGGCTTTATTTGCCGGCATCTCCACCGTGGAAAAGCGCCTGAGTCGACTGCGAAAGGGCCTCTCCGGTGTCGCTGAGGTCCGCCCCACCTCCGCTCGATGGGCATGGGTCGAAGCCGAGCTGGCCCAGGGTGGCCCCGAGTGGGGCAACGCCGTTGTGGACGCAGTTGCTGAAGGAGGGCGGTTCTCCGACTATAAGCGCGAGTTCAAAGCACTAAAGCCTGCCCGAAGGGCTCCCTGGCGTACCGTCGCCTGACCGAAACGCGGATCAGTACACGCAGTAGAGGTCCCACCAGGATGTACCTGGATTCAGGGTTCCAGCATCGGGGTAGAACACCGCGGACTCCGACCCATCTTCCTCCACCTTCCAGATGTAGGGGTACTGCCCCCCCTCCGTCGTCAAATAGAAGTCTCCGGAGTCCCCATCTACAGTCATGAAGTGGGGGCTCCACTGCTCGTCCCAGTCCGTCCGCCGTACCCAGGTACCTTGCCCCTCATTGAAGCGAAACATGCCCCACCCCTCGATGTCTTGTCCCCCCACGTACCAGCCACCGTTGTCCCGGTGGTTCCCAGACCAAATCATGTACTCTGGCCCCTCCGCTTCCGGGTCAAACTGCCAGAGGGTGTCCACCGTATCCGTAGCGGCTCTCCAGATGGCCAGCCCACCATACAGACCGATGATTCCAACGTCCCCGGTCGCATAATCCACTGTGGCATCAAAAGCGTAGAGCCAAAGGTCGGACTCTTCGGGGTTTGAAGGGTCCACCAGGAAACTCGCTATCTCCGTAGTCTGTCCTGTGTCCGGCTCCACACGCTGAACACTGTCCATGGTGGCCACCAGGTAGTAGCCATCCGGATGCGTGGTCAGTCCATAAATCACTCCGCTCAGCGATTCCTCAAAGTTGGCGAGCTCGGTGACCCCACCATCTTCATCAATGGCGTAAAGCGCTGCATTCACAAAGTCGCCGACAACCCAGCCGCTATCCACTCCCGCCGTCAGGAAGTACGGCACGACCTCCGAACTCTGTATGACCACTTCAAAGCTCGTGGCCCCAAGCGCATCCACGCCGACAATCTTGTGGGGGGTTGTTGTACCGTCTCCGAGTTGCAACGCAACGATACCGCTGAACTGCTCGTCCAATCGCCCGTCACAATCATTGTCTTGTCCGTCGGGGATCTCCTCTCGAGCAGGATTCACGAGAATATCCGCATCGTTACAGTCGCCTTCCTCCACCGTCCAGCCATCCCCGTCTTCGTCTGTACCCGACGGTCCCGTATCCTCCGGCCAGGGAATACCGGTGTCCACCGTGGTTTCCGTGTCTTCCTGCACGGGAGTCTTCTCACCACTACACGCCAGGAGCATCGCAACCCAAAGCATCATTCGCCTCCTCAGAGTCTCCAACATAGCCGTGTCTCTCGGGCTATGAAACGGTATGCCTCCGTTCGAGCTCCAAAGCCCGTTTGAGCCCGCGGGCGATCAACCCCGAGCAATCCACGAGTTGCTCCAGGGGCTCTCCAGCGGACAACACCACCAGGTGCTGCTGGGCATTACCGGTTCGGGAAAGACCCTGACCATTGCGAACGTGATTGCTCAACACAACAAACCCGCACTCGTGCTCGCTCACAACAAAACCCTTGCAGCTCAGCTCTACGCAGAGTTCAAGGCGCTATTTCCCAACAATGCGGTCGAGTATTTCGTCTCCTATTTCGACTACTACCAGCCTGAAGCCTATGTGCCGGCCACAGACCTCTACATCGAGAAAGACAGCTCCATCAACGAGCAAATCGACAAGCTCAGGCATGCAGCCACTCGTTCTCTACTGGAAAGAAACGACGTAATCATCGTAGCGAGTGTCTCCTGTATCTACGGTCTCGGCTCTCCCGAGGCCTACCACGGCATGATTCTTCAGCTCGAACCCGGACAGACACTCGCCAGAAGAACCATGCTCGCCCGTCTGGTGGAAATGCAGTACCAGAGAAACGAACACGACTTTCATCGCGGCACGTTTAGAGCCCGTGGAGATGTAGTAGAAATCTTCCCATCTCACGAGGAAGAGCGGGCCCTGCGCGTAGAAATGTGGGGGGATGAAATCGAGTCGGTGAGCCTCATCGATCCGCTGCGCGGCAGCCGTATCGAGTCCCTGGACAAGACCTGCATCTACCCAGCCTCCCATTACGTCACCCCCCGGGATCGTGTAGAAAGCGCATTGACTACGATACGAACCGAGCTCGGCGAAAGACTGGAAGACCTGCGCTCCAAAGACATGCTCCTAGAAGCACAACGGTTGGAAATGCGCACATCCTACGACCTGGAGATGATTGAGGAACTCGGCTACTGCTCTGGAGTAGAGAACTACTCCAGACATTTCACAGGACTCGGAGTCGGGGCTCCCCCTCCGAACCTGCTCTCCTACTTTCCATCTGACTGGCTGCTCATCATGGATGAGTCGCACCAGTCCGTGCCCCAGGTCGGTGGCATGTACAAAGGAGACCACAATCGCAAGGCGACACTCGTTCGACATGGGTTTCGGCTTCCCTCCGCTCTGGACAACCGGCCCTTGAAGTTTGTGGAGTTCGAAGACCGAATTCACAACGTGATCTATGTGTCAGCAACTCCTGGAGACTACGAACTTGAAAAGGCAGGCGGGGTCATTGTCGAGCAACTCGTTCGCCCCACCGGACTTCTGGACCCCGAAATCGAAGTCAGGCCCGCCACCCAACAGATCGATGACTTACTCGGAGAGATTCAGGCCGAAGTCAAACGCGGATACCGCGTTCTCGTCACGACTCTCACCAAGAGACTCGCCCAGGACATTACCAACTACTACGAGGACCTCGGCATCAAGGTCCGCTACCTTCATTCGGACATCGATACCCTCGAGCGTGTCGAGATCATTCGTGCCCTTCGGCTGGGGGAGTTCGATGTGCTCGTGGGAATCAACTTGCTCAGAGAAGGACTGGATCTTCCAGAAGTAGCGCTGGTCGCCATCCTGGATGCAGACAAAGAAGGCTTTCTTCGCTCAGCACGTTCCCTCATTCAGACCATTGGCCGGGCCGCACGAAATGTAGAAGGAAGGTGCATCCTCTACGCAGACGAAGTCACCCGTTCCATGAAACAGGCCATCGAGGAAACCACCCGTCGCCGGAAAATCCAGGCCGAGCACAATCAGAAACTGGGAATCACACCCCAGAGCGTGAAGCGGGATGTAAACAGTCCACTGGATGCACTGGGCATCGATATCAATCCCATGCCCAAGTCAAAGCAACCCCACCCCGAGCTCGGCGAGTCTCGAATCGACGAAGTGCCAAGAATCATGAAACGGCTGCGAACCGAAATGAAAGCCGCAGCGGACCGGCTAGAGTTTGAAGAAGCAGCGAACATCCGAGATCGACTGCGCAGCCTCGAAAAATGGGCGCTGGAGCTTACCGGTGAGATGCCCCAATAAAGGTGGGGTCTTCGATAGCCTGGGAGGTACAGGAAGACGGCGCCGTCATCGGATTACATCGAGACGGGGTTCCCCCGGGTATTTCAACGACGTAGTCCAGATCTGATCGAGGCTCAGGGACATCCGTACTCACAAAATGAGCCCCTGAATCCAGAGCTGCATCTCGGCGCGTGGTATCCGAATCTCTGGGCTCAAACAGGTCGGCATCTGCTCGTGTGCGGACCAGGTGTCCTGCTGCTACCGCTTCACCGATGGCATCAAAGGAACCAATGGGGTCATTCATGGCATGAACAGACGAATAGGGCAGTTCCAGGTTGCCACCGGCATCTGGAAAAAAGGTACGCCCCGCCGCAGTGGTGTCTTCTTGGGTGTACACCCGACGCAGTAGGCCGGAGGTATGCAGCACAAACAGGCCGCGGCCCCGCAAATCTCCCAGATAAGGCCACCCCTGAGACTCCACGGCCTCGCGTAGCCCTCCAGCAGATCCAATCACATCATCCGGCAAAACGAGGCGTTCCTCAGGCCAGACGCTTAGGACCTCGGCCTCCAGCTCATCCAAAATGGACTGTGCGGCGACCTCGTCTTCAACCTCAAACTTGGGCTCCAAAAGCACCAGGAACGGATGATGAGCAGGATTGGCATCCGAGAACACCCGAAACGCCTCAAGACAGTCGGTTAACAACTGACAGTTGGTCTCCTCGTCCAGCATTGGGAAATGGTAGACCTCGAAAACCCCTTCGTACTCGTTTCGATAGATATCAAGCTCAAACTGGCGAATCCCCAGCGCCTCCGCCTGATAGTCCAGAGGGCCGTTTTCGTAGTCCCATTCACGAAGCGTCGAGTCACTCGTTCGCACGTGGTAGCTGTTGTGGGTTCCCTTGGCTTGAACGTGCTCAAGCTTCAGCACGTCATCCAGTGGATAGGAAAACTCCTCTCCTCCACAAGCCGATAAAACCCAGACCCCAACCAGGAAATACGCTCTCAGCACTCTTCAAGCCTTGAGCCCCGATGAGGGATCTTCCTCATTCAGACTGGAAGAAGCAACCGCTGGCTCCGCTGCTTCCGCTGCTTCCGCTGCTTCCGCTGCTTCCGCTGCTTCCGCTGGCTCCGCTGCTTCCGCTGCCTCCGCTGGCTCCGCTGCTTCCGCTGGCTCCGCTGCTTCCGCTGGCTCCGCTGCTTCCGCTGCTTCCGCTGGCTCTTCACTGGCTACCGCGTCTTTCGCCGCGTTCTTCGATTTGCCGCCCTTGCGTCGCACCACAGTCTTCCCTGCTTCTCGACGAGGCCCCTGTCCGACTTCCTGGGTTGTGGGCTCCACAAGCTCCTGACCCTCCGCCTGCTTTTCGATGTCCACCGCCGCACCGGAGCTGATCAGGTCCTCCAAGCGCTGTAATTCCAACCGAATCAACTCACGATTGGGTGCGTTTTCAGGCGCCTGCTTCCAGGCCGTGCGCAGCTCCTTCTCGGCTCGGAAAATCCGGCCTTGGAACGCAAAAAGCTCCCCGAGCGCGGCTTGAGCCATGTAGTTGATGTCCCTAGACAACAGGTTCTGCAATCGCTGCGCTGCATCTTCCGCACGGTCCGTACGTGCCAAAATTCGAACCAGCCCCACCTGAGCTTGTGCGTTCTTCTTGGAAACCTTCAATGCACGTCGCAAATACGACTCTGCCTGTTCCAAGTCCACCTCGTCTCCGAGCTGTGCCTTGTCAATCCAAAGCAAGGCCAGCTCCAGTCCGGCCGTTGGATTACGACCGTCCTTCTTTGCGCCCAACGTCAAGAGATCCTCAGCCTCTGTCCAGAGCGCCGCACGGGATTCCGCATCCACCATGCCCTTGTGTCGAAGAAGCCTACCCAGTCGCGTCAGCTGGAGCGGACCTCCGGGGTCCATCTCCACCGCCTTCCTCAAGCACTCTTCAGCCTCAGTCCAAGGCGCATCACCACGCTCAAGCAGAACCGAGCCCAGCAATGACCAGCCATCCGCTATGCCAGGTTCGATTTCCAGAGACTGGCGCAGCAGCGCCTCGGCCTGTTGGAGTTGTCCCTGTCCCGCCTTCAGGCCCGCGAGCCTTCTCAGCAGACGACCATTCTTGGGGAACCGTCCAAGCCCTCGTTCCAAAGACTTGGTGGCGTTGGCGTCTCCCCTCGCGGCGGCTCCACCCCGTGCAGACTGGTGCCAGGAAGCCTCGTGGTGAAACACCTCGGGCGTCGGACACAGACGGGCCGTATCTACGTACAAGGCTGAAATGGCCTTATGAGGTGCTCCCGACGCACTCATCAACTCGGCCTTGATCAGGCGCATCTCCGTGTTGTACGGGTCCTGCTTCAACGCTTCCTTAAGTACCGATGCAGCAAGGTCCCAGCGCTTGGCCCGCCCCATGTCAAGCACAGCCCCCATGACGCCGTCTCCATCTGGCACACTCAGCTTCATCCGCAAGCGGCCTTTACGTGCTCCGGTGAAGAGACGATTGGAACGCTGCTGGGCTGCCAGCTTGCTCAGACTGTCGTCCTGGGTGTTCGCCATCTCACGGTATTGCTGCGCAAAATGCTCCAAGAGTTCAAAGTTCTCCCGCTCTCGACGAGAAAGGCAGCGAGTGACCATGGAATGTACCGAGTATCGGCGATTCTCCGAGCCCGCTGTAGAGTCCAACAGCCCCTTCGACAACAACGATAGGCGTTCGCCTCGCTTCACACCAAGTTCCGACACCGACGTTGCCGCGATGGGCTCAATGCAATGCGATGTAATCGACAAGGCTCTTCGCTCATCCTTGCTCAAGTCTTCCACTTGAGTCTTGAGATAGGCCTTGAGGCGCTCCACATCCGCGACACCCCGAGCACGCATGAACTTCTTCTTGTCCAACAGCTTGGAACCTGAGTTTTCCCAAGCCGCAGCAAAAACTCGCAGCGCCATGGGGTGCCCATGAGTCCGCTCAAACACATCTTCGAGTTGATCCTCTTCAACATTCACGGCCCGGTATGCTTCAAAGAATGCTGGCAGATCCTCCCGAGCAAGGCCTCCGAGTTCCACCCGGCGACACCCCAGATTCTCGCCCTTTGATCGCGGTGGGTGGGTGGTCACAAACACGAGTGACAGCCCCGATTCCACCTCTAAAAGCGCCCGAAGAAGAAAGGAGAGTCGGTCGTCTTTAAGAAACGTACCGTCCCGTCGAAGAAGACTGTCCAACCCCGAAATCACCAACACCTTCTCACCGGGTGTCACCGAGCTCACAGCCTCAGCAATCGTCCGAGCCACCTTGCGAGGAATCGGACGCTCTTCTCCCGTTACAACAGACAAGCCACCGACAATCTCAGCCAATCGTGTGGCCAACGTGTCGAATCCCGCCCCGTCGGACAACATCACCTCAGGCAAGATCTCTGGTGCCGCATCTCCTAATGAAGTGAGTGCTCGCTCCAGAAGCCAACTCTTGCCAATACCCGACGGCCCCTCCACCACGAGGGAACCTCCAGCTGCTACAGCCTCTTGAACCGCCTTGATCTCAGACTCACGACCCACGAACACAGCCTGGGGAGCGCGCTGTTTGGTAGGTTCCTTCTCCGGTGCGGGCTTCTCTTTTTGAGGCTCGGCTCGCATCGCAGCAAACCCGACAACAGGTTGCGCACGCTCGGACAACTCCAGCCCCGATATGGCCTTGACGAAGTCCCGCACGCGGTCTTTCATCTGCTGGATCTTCATCAAACGCATTCGAGCAGGGAAGCTGAAGGGATTGAACGCTTTGCAGACCATGACAAGCCTGGGAGTGTTCGCGGCTGAACCCATCAGTTCGTCCAGAATCTTCAGCCCTGCCGCATCCGCGGATGGGTCTGGATCCAGCAGCACAATCACACCACCATCCGATGAGCATGCTGGAGAGAGAGCCTCTTCAGACAACGCCTGAACTCCGTCTGGAACCTCATCTGCGAGCGTCACGATGGACAATGTGTCGTGCTGACGAAGCATTTCGAGCACACCCTTCTCATTCAGAGCGCGCTTACCCAGACACAATACACAGCGTCCGTCACGAATGGCTGATTCGACGCGTTTCATGGGGTTTTCCCTGCCTTGTTGGTGCAACCTCCACCTCTTCGTGAAGGACCGTTGCATCTAACGCCGGAATTCCGCCGGATCAAGGGGCGCGAACAAGAGGTCAGGCGTGTCTCGCCGTCTTATATTCCGCAGAATGGAACGCGGACCTTTCTCAGGCTTCTACCTCGTCTCGCAACTGCCCTCTGAACAGGCGGGTTCTGAGCACTGGGCAACGCGTCATCCCGATGGTCGTACAGGAGAGGTGATTCTCGGTGACAAGACCCTGATCGACACCGCTCAAAGCCTACCTCAAGGGGGTCCTTGGGGCCGGGCGATCTGGGGCGAGGACACAGAAGGCTGCTGGGTCGTTCAACCAGGAGAAATGGCGTGCTCCCTCATGCAGTTGCGCGGAAAACTCGATGCGCCTGCTGCGTTTACCGTCGGCTTATTGCTGTTGGAAGCCCTGGCTCCGATTCACGAATCCGGAGGCTTCCACGGCCGGATTCAGCCCTCCAACATCGGATTTGACGATCAAGGCATCCTCCGGGTTCGGGCGCGACTTTCCAACACCGTTCAAGAAGACCCCTCCACAGACGCCCCAGGAGCCGCCACAGACTGCTGGTGTGTTGGAGGAGTCATCGGGTGGCTACTCGGAGCTGATTTCCCGACCAGCGAGGCTTCTGTTCATTCATTTAGCTATCCAAACTTGGATGAATCCCGAGCATCCCTGACCCTGGCCGGGCTGCTGAGAACGCGACATCGGCTACGGCTCGCTCCAGCCAATCACGCCAGACAAGTGGTCATGGCTCTGCTTCACTCCAGCGAATTGGGCGAGGACCACCTGAAAAACCTCCTGACGGAGGAGGGTCTACCCGCAACCCTTCGAGACAGTGACCCCATCTCCATCGGGGCCCAACTCTCTGAGGGCCCAACGCCTGCCACCGGCGAGCCTGGCACAACGGCTCCGGAAACCGCACTTGCGGCAACACCCGAAGCAGAAGAAGAAGCGCCCGAAATCACAGCGGAAGAACCAGGGGAACACCCGGTAGCCGCAGAGCCCGAGAAAGAAGAACCCTCCTACAACGGCCCTGCACCAATCCGCGTACAACTCGACCCCACCGGACGACCGATTGCCCGCGTGCTCAGCCCAGAAGAGGCTGCGGCCTGGCCGTTGGAAGAAGAGGCGCCCGAGGAGGCAGAAGCGCCCGAGGAGGCAGAAGCGCCCGAGGAGGCAGAAGCGCCCGAGGCGGAAGAACCCGAGGCGGAAGAACCCGAGGAAGAAGAGCCCGAGGCGGAAGAACCCGAGGAAGAAGAGCCCGAGGCGGAAGAGCCCGAGGCGGAAGAGCCCGAGGCGGAAG
>JAYZDK010000102.1:0-13335 GCA_036337845.1 Myxococcota bacterium
TGGAACGCAGGGTCAAAAACGACCCAAGTCGCGGCCACTATGGCCACGACGATCACAGAGATGTACAGCATAAGTTCCACGACACTTTGGCCTGACCGCGCACGTTTCATTGAAAACATCGCTCGTGAACCCCCGCTATAAGCAAAGCGAGCGCGATCACCGGTACCCATGGCACCTGCGTCAGTGGACCTTCCTCCCCGCGGCCACGCACCCGGTTCCAAACTGTCTTCGGCATCTGGAGAAGCCGCCCGTGCCAGACCAAGACTAAAATCGTCGCCGGGATCGATAAGGCGTAGGTCAAAAGACAAGCCTTGAATACAAGAAACGGTCCCCAAAATCCGCCGACCGCCATCAGAAGTTTGGCATCCCCGGCGCGTATGGCTCTTCCCAGCAACCAGCCGGGCCCCATCAACGCCAGGGCCAATCCAATTCCCTGAAGACAATCCATCACGGTTCCCTGACCTGCTGCCACCAGCACGGACAGCCCCATGGCACCAAAGGTCAGCTGATTGGGTACCCGACTGCTCTTGATGTCGGTGTAGAGCGCCACCAAGACAATGGATAGCACAGCCACATCGGAGGCCTGCAGACTGTTCCACATCACGGGTACGGGGTTTGAACCACTTCACGGGCATTCTCAAAAGAAGCTGCTGTGGAATCCCCCAGCAGTTTGAATCCTGCAGCGAGCGCGATTCCCAGCACAGATACGACGAGCATGTATTCCACCATGCTTTGCCCACGACGAGAACCAGTCACTCTACTGCCCTGCCTGCCGAATGTGGCCCGTGCCGAGTGTTTTAGAAACCTCGTTACCGAGCGACTCTACCCCATCCTGAAAACTGCCCACAAAGATATATCCAGCAGCAACTATGGCAATGACGATTACCGATATCAGTAGCATGTACTCGGTTGTGGACTGACCCTTCCTACTGCGAACAATTTTCATCAAAACCTCCTTGGACCAATCAGATGACTGCAATCTTCAAGCCAAGTCATGATATCGCAGGAATGCGGTTTATCGACGGATGATGCGTGGATTGTTGTCGCAGTGCCCCATTTTGGGTGCGACGTATAAGTCCCACCCACCCATGCCGACACATCTCGATAGATATGGGATACTGCTGCTAAGTAGACCCGCTGAATATCTCCCCGTCTACAAAGGCCCTGCCGTGGAACCTGCCCCTCAGCATAGTTTTGGGAAGTACCTGATCCTTGAGCGAATTGCCTCGGGTGGCATGGCTGAGATCTACAAAGCCAGGCTGGATGGTATCGGCGGTTTCCACCGGTTCTTTGCGATCAAACGAGTCCGCCCCGATCTCTCCCAAGACAAGGAGTACGTGGATCTACTGGTCGAGGAAGCCAAGATCGCCGGCTTGCTCTCTCACGCCAACATCGTCCAAATCCTGGACCTCGGAAAGATCGATGATCTGTACTACGTGGCCATGGAATACGTGGATGGAAGAGATCTGGGGAGTATCCTGGAGCGCTGTAAACAGAAGGGAATCACAATTCCCGTACCCCACGCCGTCTTCATCGCCATCGAAATGCTGAAAGGTCTGGAGTATGCCCATCAGCGCCAGATTCTCCGGGGTGGACGACCGGTTCCGCTGAATATCATCCACAGAGACATCTCCCCGTCCAACATGCTGCTGAGCTTTCAAGGAGAGGTAAAACTCACAGACTTCGGAATGGCGAGAGCCAAGGTCCGAGCCGCAAAGACGCTCTCTGGCACCAATCGAGGCCGATTCGACTACTGCAGTCCGGAACAGGCCACTGGAGACGCTCTCGATCAACGCTCGGACTTGTTCTCCTCCTGTGTGGTGCTCTACGAGATGCTCTGTGGAGTCCACCCGTTCAAAAAGCAGGGAGACATCCAAACCATTGATGCCATCAGAAGCGCTGAGTACCAGGTTCCCAGCTATGTGAACCCGGATGTACCCTACGCGCTAGAGCAAGTACTGGCTCGCGCTCTCTCCAAAGACCCCAGCAAGCGATTCGCGACTGCAGCCGATCTCAAAAGCGAACTCAACAGCTTCTTCCACGAGTCCGGCTTCATCTTCAGTCACTCGACCTTGGCCGCTTTTCTCAAAGGGCTCTTCCCCGAGCTGACGTCGAGAAGAAAATCGCGAAAAGACAGTATGGCCGAGCAGGAAACCGTCACTTTCAACGCTGCCCATTTTCCAAATGGCACGGATAGCCAACTCTCCAATGGCCCCGAGGACACGGAAGCTCCCACCAGTCTTTCTTCGGATGTGGGGCTAGCCATCGGAGCCGAGTTGCCCGATCTCTCTGGAAGCACAGGTGCGGAAGAAATGGAAACTCTGCTGCGTAGAATGCCAGACTCTACCGGCACAGGCTCCTTCGGCCCCACCCCCGGTCCAACAGACGACGCGACTCTGATACGTCGTCGCCCCCCTCGCACCGATGAAGACGACTGGACGGACGACCAGAGGACCCAGGTCCACCCCGACGCCAGACAAGAAGAGGCCAAACCACCCACGTCCCCCTACCAGGCTCCGGTTTCCAAAGCAGTGGAAGACCAAGAACCGAAAAACCTTGAAAACCTCCTCGAATCTACTCCCTTCGAACCAGAACCGCTGGACCTAGGTGAGCCACTTCAGACCCAAGAAACCAAAACCACGGCTCCCGAGCTCAAACCGGCCAAGCCAGAAGACTTTCCCAACCTTTCCCCTCCCCCAGTCGATCTGGGCATCCACTCCACCGAAGACAGGCCTATTCGGTCTGCAAGGAAATCAAGCCCCACAAAAGCCTCATCGCGTATCCAGATCATGATGGCACTCATCGGAACCATCTGTCTGATTCTGGGTGTTGCTGCTGGGTTCTTTATGGGAATTCAGGCCTCCAATCCCCCCGAGGTGACTCAGAACGCCGTATCTCGCAAACCCCCCGTGCTTCGCATCAGTGGTCCGGAGGGAACCAAGCTCACTGTGGGTGATCGAGACTTCACCTTGAATGCAGAAGAAGTCACCACCATTACGCTTTCTGAAGACGAACCCACCACCATGCGAGCCGAGTTGGAAGGCTATGCTCCGATAGAACGACTCTACAAGTTAGAAGCGAATGCCGAGCACGATGTGGTTCTGGAATGGGCCAAATTACGCAAACGCGAATAGGTGCCTTCCACCACACAACTGGACACTGCTCTTGAAAGTCATCCTCCGATCCCTTCGACCCAAGCAATGGACGAAGAACGGCCTGCTCTTTGCGGCGTTGGTATTCTCTTTCAACTTCCTCGACTCATCGGCAGTTTTACGGTGTATCGCGGGTTTCGCGTGTTTCAGCCTGATCTCAAGCTTTGGCTACATCTACAACGATCTTCGCGATCGTGAAGCCGACGCTCTACACCCGAAAAAGAGCAAGCGTCCCATAGCCTCCGGTGAACTCCTGCCCTCCAGGGCCATCGTCATCATGGGGTTTTTGGCTGTCATCGGACTCGGTGGCGCTTGGATGCTCTCTCCCTCGTTCCTGGTGATCGTGCTCCTCTACATGAGCACCACACTCTTCTACTCCCTGTTCCTCAAACACCACGTCATCCTGGACGTAATGGGCATCGCAGCGGGATTCATTTGGAGAGCTGTGGCCGGAGCCGTCGTCATCGACGTACAGATTTCCGAGTGGCTCCTGCTTTGCACCGCTTTTCTGGCCCTCTTTCTCGGGTTCAACAAGCGCCGAGGGGAGCTATTGAAGCTCGAAGACAAGGCTGCCGAACACCGAAGAAACCTAGCGGACTACACACCAGAGATGCTGGATCAATGTCAGGCCGTCACGACTTCAGGCACTGTAATCAGCTACGCCCTCTACACCGTTCTCGCTTCTCCCCTCAAGACACCGTGGCTGCTGATCACTCTGCCCTATGTGCTCTACGGAATCTTTCGATACACCTTCCTGGTTCAAGTGCGAGGCGCTGGTGAATCCCCAGAGGAGATCCTTCTACGGGACCGAGGCATTCTGCTGACCTGCCTTCTCTACCTGGTGACCGCTGTGGTCATCCTGCTCGTTGCGGAGCCAGCCCTCTAAAACGCCTCTCCCCACCCAGCTGTGACAGACCAGCCCGTATCGCTGAATCCGAGATCCATGCGAACGATGTTCCAATCCTCGGGAGGAAGCACCAAGCGCACACCTATGCCTGCCCCTGGATGAAAGCCTGTCCCCTGAACCCAGGCTGTATTGCTGAACACAACGGCCCCGATGGAAGGCGTCAGCCTCCATCGCTGTTCCAGGTCAACTGTACCGATTCTAGGAGCCCTCCATCGGGCGTGCCAGGCACCACGATGCAGCTCGCTTCCACCCACGACCGGAAGCAGCCAGTCTGGGATTCCCTCGACAAAAGCTCCCTGAAACGTCATGCGACCCGCCAGCACTCCAGCTCCAAACGGTACAAATCCGCGAGAATCAGCAAACACAAACAGGTCATCCACATCCCCCCAGACACGGCGTGACTCCAGAGACACCAGCACGCCTCGGAGTTGATTTCCACGCCCCCGGCGATGGTCGACTGTCACCTCAAGGCCTACTCCAGCCGACCTCTGCCATCCCTCACCGGAATCACCAAGAGTGAGCAGAGCTGGAACCCCAAATTTCCATGCTCCTGCCCGATACACGGGACCCAGAGCAAGGTTCCCCCGTCGGACCCGCAACGATGTCCGTGTCTCTCCTTCATAGAAATCCACAAAAGCATCGGAACCAGCAATAGAAAGTCGAGGTGCTACAGAAGAAGGCCCCTCTACAGCCAGCGTGCCACCGAAGCTCCCTCGACTGCTGAACCAAACACCAGATTTCATCCACCATTCTTTCCAGAACAGATCCGGGTGGAAAAATACCGCGTTTCCCGCGACACCCACCCCCGCCGACCCAGTCAGCCCCATCCCGAGAAACCAGGTACCCGGGTTCGGAGGCCGCCCCCCCTGGGACATGACCAAACCGGTTCCCAACCCATCCAACTGCACCTGCTGCTGAAGAGACTCGAGATGGGCGGGATCCTCAGTCAACACGTACAAACGCGCCAGGGCCGGACCTGGAAGAACGTCCACAAGGAGTCGTGCCAGGCGAATGGCTTCAGATCGGCTGGCGCCCAGTGGCACCGGCACTATCCGGTGGTAATCCGACTTCGCTATAGCGCACCAATCCCCTTCACACCGGGCCAGAGCATCATCGAGTTTAGGCCCATGAACCACAGCGCCCAGGTTGCCCGAAAGGCCGAGGAGGCGCAGACGAGCCATGGCCTCTGCTGCGGGGTCTGCTAGATGAACTGCCTCCAAAAAATGAGCCCGAGCCTCCGCCCTCTCACCTTGTGCAAGCGCGAGGTCTCCTCGTGACACCGCATCGATTGCAGGCGAATAGGCCGCAATCTCTGCACCTGATGCCATAGCTGTTAGCAGAAGCCACCCGAACATCCTCTCGGCTTAGCACGTCCCAAGAAGGCTACAATCCGCCCGTGAGCAACTCCGACCACAGAACTGCATTCGAAGCGTTGGATTTCGGACGCCTGCTCGACCACCTGTCAGCCCAGGCCCAAACCCGCCGAGGAGCCCAATCTGCCATAGTCCCAAGCCTTGCGAACAGTCTCTCAGCGGTTCGTCAGAGATACACGGAAGTCCAGGAACTCCTCGAACTCGAGGAACTGGGATTCGAACCCCCACTCGGCGGGATTCAAGATGTAAGCCAGGCTCTTGAAGCAGCCGCAAAAGGCAGCGTCCTGGAAATTGAGGCGCTCCTGGAAGTGCGCTCCAGCGTCTTTGGATTCCACAGGCTGGACGAATGGCTGAGCCAGCATGCCCAAATCTGCCCGGTACTGACAGAACGATCGCTGGGACTCCATTTGGACCCAACCATTCGACAGTTCCTGAGCCAGGCCTTCAATGACCAGGGCGAGCTCTCCGAGGCCCGATATCCTCGCCTGAAAGAGCTTAGAGAACAGCTGGAATCCCTAGAGAGAAGCATTCGCAATGTTCTGGACAACCTGGTCAAAGGACAGTCTCTGGAGCACCTTCTTCAAGATCGCTATGCGACCGTGCGTGGAGAAAGATGGGTGCTCCCCATTCGCGCAAGCGCCAAACGATCGGGCCTCGGGATCGTTCACGACACCTCCCGGTCCGGTGAAACCGTTTTCATTGAGCCCAAAGAGGTCGTAGAGCTAAACAACCGCTCGAAAATCGTCGAAGGTGAGCTCGCCCGCGAAGAGGAGAGAATCCTGACCGAACTCTCCAGACTTGTGGGAGGAGCCGCACCATCCCTTCTCGCAGCGCTGGATACTTCGGTGCACGTAGACCTGGCAGCGGCAAGATGCCGCCTCGGCAAACAGTTCCAGGGCACCATTCCCGAAGTGGATACCCAGGGCGTAATCGAGATCAAATCGGCCCGTCATCCCTTGCTAGCATTGTCTGAGAATCCAGCTGTACCCAACGACCTCTTCTTGAGCACAGAACATCCCGCACTCGTGATTTCTGGGCCCAACGCAGGAGGGAAAACCGTAGCCATGAAAACCCTCGGGCTGTGTGCCCTGATGGTGCGCTCAGCCATACCGCTACCTGCAGCACCTGGAAGTCGTGTGGACTTGTTCGACCCCATCTGCACAGTACTCGGCGACGACCAGGGCATCGAAAGTGGACTCTCTACATTCTCAGCCCACATCCTCGCGATTCAAGAGGTGCTCTCCTCCAGCGGAAACCAGTCGTTGGTCCTGCTCGATGAGCTGGCTTCAGGTACCGATCCGATCCAGGGCGCCGCGCTAGCCCGAGCGGTGTTGGAACAACTGGTAGATACCGGCGCCCGAGTGGTTGCCACCACCCACTTTCCTGAACTGAAACATCTTGGACAGACAGACTCAAGATTCCGAAGTGCAGCCATGCAGTTCGAAAACCAGGCACCCACCTACAAAGTCGAGGTCGGTCAAGAAGGTCACTCCCATGCCTTTGCGATCGCCCGTCGATTCGGACTACCAGAACAGATACTCCATAGAGCCCGTGTGCTCGTCGGAACACACGAATCCGAACGCATCGAATCGCTCGAGAGAATGGATGAAGAGCGTGCCCGGTTGTCCAGCAAAGCCGAAGAACTCGAAGACATTCGACGCGCCAATACAGCACACCAGGCAAAGTTAGAAGCCCGAGAAACGCGCCTGGAGGAACGAGCGGCACAACAAATCGATGACTCAGCCCAGGCCGCAGTACAACGAGTTCGCGACCTCGAAAACGAGGTGGTGAACCTGATTGCTCGCCTGCAAGCCGATCCAACCCTGAAGAACGCCGGACAGACGCTGAAAGCGATTCGAGAAGCCAAGAAATCGATCGCGCCTCCACCCCCTTCGGAACCAATCATCGACCTCGGCAAAGTGGGCCCTGGAGACATGGTGTATCACCGAATATTGCGGTCTCAAGCCCAGGTACTCAGTGAGCCCAAAGACGGTCGTGTAGAAGCCCAGGTTGGTTCCATCCAGATCATGGCAAACCTCGAAGACCTCCAGCCGTCTCAGAAAACAGCCCCGTCCAAGCCCTCAAAACCCCAGTTCGGAGGCAATGAGCCCACTTCACTTGAGGGAGTTCGCACCCCATCAAACACGCTGGATTTGCGAGGTATGCGCGTAGATGAGGCAATCGAAGAAACCGATCGCTTTCTGGATAAACGCCTCCTGGAAGGAGACCGAAGCGTGTTCTTACTGCACGGACACGGTACCGGCGCCCTCAAGTCGGCCATTCGAGCCTGGCTCGGAAACAATCGTACCTGGCGCCCTCTCAACGAATCCGAAGGTGGAGACGCCTTCACCTTGGTGACCCTGTAAGTCCTCGTCAGTTCAAATCGGAAACCAGAACTTCAAGGAAATCCCCGGTGTTGTCGCGAGACTCGTTTGCATGCTCCACAGGTGGCTGGTCGATAAAATCGCTCCGCACATAGAACGAGCGGGCCTTGGTCACCATCGTCACACACGAACCCGCAGGAAGGCTCATCCCACCCCCACCCGGCTGGATTTCCACCTGATTACCGGTGGGAAGTATCGCAACACCCTCAAGACGCGGACCCGGCGAAACCCGCAAGCCGCCTTCACGTTCAAGGCGCACATAGCCCTCTCCCATCCTGGCTTGTTGGCCCGGTGAGAGACTGCCCTGGTATCGCCACTCTCCGTTCTCACAGGACCACACCTCCGCTGGGTTGATCTTCTGTGGCTGAGCCTCAACACCCCCTTGCTCGGAGGTGTGTTCCCGCTTCTCGACAACAGTAGGCTCCAAATCCGAAACCACAAACAAGGGATAGCGCTCCCCATCCTCCGAAACATGCTCTTCGGGTTGAAGCTCTGAGACCACCCTCCCTGTCTCGTCGTTCAAACTCAGGCTGACGCCCTCAAGTAAAGGCACCTCAAAAAGAACCTCCCCTCTTCTTTTTACGCACAAATTCAATTTCATAGCTGCAAAAAGCGGCGCCTGAACACACCGACCGTACCACCAATCAGGATGGGTAATCTCCCGATTCTGTCCAGACTCCTATCTCCTGTCCCATCCGTAGCTTCTGACCGGCCACAATCTTCCAATCGACACTCGATTTTGGAAACACCAACACCACCGTAGAGCCGAGATGAAACCTCCCCATCTCCGCTCCCTTGGATACCTCCAGAGACTCCGAGGGTTCGAATCCACTCGGTCCAGGCCAGTCCGCATTCGTCACCAAGTCCCAAAAACTCGTCGAAATGCGTCCCACACCAAACGCTCCCACCATGACTGAAGCCCATGGAACCCCACGGGGGTTCACACCAGAGACAACAAGGCGCTCATTCTTTTCAAACAAAGCCGGCACCCGTTGAACAGCACCCGGAAACACCGGCCAGAGTCGGCCCGGCTGATAGCTGGCTTGGAGAATCCTTCCATCACAGCAGTAGTGAACTCGATGGTAGTCCGGTGGAGCGAGGTAGATAATGGCCACGTCGAGTTCGCCGGAAAGCTTCACATCGCCCAGCAAGTGAGAAACGTCGCAATACCTCCCCCCGGGAAGCGGCACTCTTGAATCTTCCACCGAGCTGACAAGAAGCACCCGTCCATCGACAGGTGAGACCACTACATCCACACCTGGCGCAACAGGCCTGGCGCCCTCCACCAGCGAACGAGTGAAGAAATCATCCAGACTTGTGTAGTCCGAAAGAGATCCTTCCATCTCGTCCAGATTGACCTCGTACCACCACGCGTAAATCCGCAAAACCAACCGATTGATCACTGAAAACAAGCGGATTCGGGCCAAGAAGCCCATGCCACGAGAAATTCGACGCCTCGGCAACAATGCGAGGAGATGAACAATCAAAGCGTCTTTCATAGCGAGCAACCTAACGCTCATCAGCGTAGACTTCCCCCATGGGAAATCGCACCGGGCATATCTTTCACGTATCCACATTTGGTGAATCCCACGGTGGAGCACTCGGCGCCGTCGTGGATGGCTGCCCACCAGGTATCGAGTTGGACCTTGAGCTCATGAAACGGGATCTCGACAGACGTCGTCCTGGGCAATCTGCTCTCACAACACAACGAAAAGAAACTGACGTCGTAGAAGTACTGTCCGGAGTGTTCGAAGGCAGAACTCTTGGAACCCCGATCGCTCTTCTGGTACGAAACCGAGACGCCAACCCAGCAGCCTACGAGGACTTCAAAAACCTCTATCGGCCCTCTCATGCCGACTACACCACCCATAAACGCTATGGGATTCGAAACTGGCAGGGCGGTGGGCGAGCCTCCGCTCGGGAAACCGTGGCACGAGTCGCAGCTGGAGCTATTGCTCGCCAGATACTAAACGAGCTCGCCCAAGTGGAGATAGTCGCCTGGGTTGACCAGGTCGGAGAAATCGGGAGCCAGTGCGACCCCGAAACAGTCACCATCGAGACCGTGGATGCAAATCCTGTCCGGTGTCCAGATTCGGAAGCGGCCACCCGAATGGAAGCACTGATCCGAGAAGTACGCTCCGATGCCGACACCATCGGAGGCGTGATTCGATGTGTGGCCAGAAATGTCCCTGCTGGACTTGGAGACCCGGTATTCGACAAGCTGGAGGCGGACTTGGCCAAAAGCTTGATGTCACTCCCAGCGGCAAAAGGATTTGAGTCAGGACTGGGCTTTGCATCCGTCGGCATGAGAGGCTCGGAACACAACGACCCATTCTTCAACGACCAAGGCCAAATCCGAACCCGAACCAATCACTCAGGCGGCATTCAAGGCGGTATTTCCAACGGAATGCCGGTGCTTGTTTCAGTCGCCTTCAAACCCGTGGCCACCATATTCAAACCACAAGAAACGGTAGATCTGGCGGGTGAGTCCGCCCAGATCAAGCCACGCGGCCGACACGATCCTTGTGTTCTTCCTAGAGCCGTTCCCATGGTGGAAGCCGGCATGGCTTTGGTTCTCTGCGATCACCTACTTCGCCTTCGAGCGCTCCGCGGCGACGACTTCCTCAAAGGGTAAAGGGATAGGTGTAGGTCTTGGACTCCCCCTCAAATGGAGGGAACCGAATGTCTCGGATGGCTCTCGACAAACAGCTATCCAAAGAGGTCCGCTGATAGTCCCCCCCAGAAATATAGGCCCGATCGGGTGAGCCACTCGTTTGAATCCGGATCTTGACGGGAATTCTCCCCGAGGGCAGCGAGCCCGTTTCATTACGGTACGCAGCGAAACAGCCCTTCACATCGCGGTTGTTTCTCAACATGGTGTCCAAGACAGAAATGGGAACACCACTGCTTTCCGGTGGCTTACTGGCTGATTTACTTGATCCAGAACGACCCGAGGAGTTGTTGCGGGTATTGGAACGAGACCGATCACGAGAACGCCCGCTCGAACTCGCAGCAGGCTTTACGGGTTCATCGAGGTCATCGAGGTCATCGAGGTCATCGAGGTCGTCGAGGTCGTCATCCAGGCTTCCAAGATCATCGATGTCGTCGTCATCATCCCAGGAATTCGAGGGTCTTCCGTCCGAGAGCGACGCACCCGATCCCGATGGATATGTTCGCTCGGTGCTCGTCTTGGCTGGCGTAGACGTATTCCTACTGGGTCGCGAAAAGTCCATTCCGGAAGACACGCCATCCCGAGAACTGTTTGAGGCAGAAGATGCCGGTGAGTCGGCACCCTGTTCCCCATCGGCAGAAGTTGCAACAAGACCATCGTCTTCAAGGACCGCTCCTGCCGGATCTTCTTCCGAACCCTCGGCCAAGGCTGGGTCTTCAGGCTCTCCCTCCGGTACTTGTTCTCCCAGCGCCGCGATTTCCGATGCAATCGAGGGAGGAGACACCGGTGGAGCGCTGACAACCGCTACCGCGGCTTGTGAATTGTAGCTGTCATGCCAATAGAGCCCCCAGGACAACAAACCAGAAACCAATAGTCCAAGGAACAGCGAAAAGACAACCTGGGCGTCCCGCCGACCACGGTTGCTCGTAATCAGGATCCAAACCGACGTGACCAGTCCCCACAAGGTCACCAATACCCCACCATATCGCTGCCAATCATGGGTTTCGATCGCCAAAAGCAACACACCGAAGACCGCGACGAAATTGACGGCCATCACCACCGTGAAGTCTGAGCTGGGATCGTGAAGTCCCTGGAGATGATGCCCGGGCTCCTTTCCAGCAACGACCTGTGCAGGCGGAAGTATCGCCGGCGGGGGCTTATCGGGCACCGGAGGGGGAGCACTCGACACTGGAGGGGGCAGATTCGGCTCTGGCGGCGGATGGGGAGGAGGACTCGTTGAAGCCACCGTAGGAGCTGGTAAATCCATCCGAGGGATAGTCTGATCACCTACAGGAGCTGGGGGGGGGGTCTCGAACACACCGCCAACGGGTTGCTCATCCACTCCCATGGCTTGCTCGAATGTAGAACTGAACGGGCTCGCAGATGCAACCGGTTCCGAGTTCTGGACCTCCTCAGCCTGGGCTTCTCTTTCGGCTTTGGCCTGTAGTTCCGCGAGTTCTGAGATCTGAGTAGCGGCTTCTGGGTCCGCTCCATCCTCTTCGGTGCCTACAGCCATGCCACCGGAAAGCCGAATGATGATGGGCTGATCACACTTTCGACATGTGGCCTTGTTCACCTCACGACGCAGTTTCTCATCCGGAATGCGGTAGGTAGCTCCACAGTTGTCACAGACAACGCGCATGCAATCTCTCCATAGACATCAACCCGTATTCGTCGGGCCTCGCGAAGAATAGGTCATTCCCATGTAGCAAGCTGTCAATTCGAAGTCTCAACCGCTAGAGGCTCTACGGTCACAGTGTAGACACCGGTGTTCTTTGAAGAGTCCTGGGAACCGTTTCGACGCACCACAACAGCGACTGTAGTTGCCGTTCCCACTGTAACGGCTCCTGTCGCTGTCCAGAACCACCACGTCTGCGTGATGGGCTTGTCGCCATATCGGACCGGTCCTCGTTCCTGGCGAATGTCAGCCGTCGTATTGCCTCTGGTTGTCTTCCGAGTACGAAACAACGCTTGGACTCTCTCTCTAAAAGTCGGCTCTTCCGGCTCAGTAATCAAAACAGATCGTCGAGGAGCCGGGGCTACGGGCTGGCTTTCAAACTCAGGTAGCGCATCAAATCCCTCATCCGAAGAGGAGTCCGAGAACCCTTGTTGGACACCTGTGCCCATCGAGCGCATACCCGGCGTCACAGAAGACCCAGCAGTAATGTCACTCACAAATCGTTGGTAAACCGGGTCTCCAGGAAACGGCGCTACCTCTTGGACTCGCCAAGACAATTCATTGACCACCCGACTGCCTTGCGTCAGCCGGGCATAGACTTCTCCCTGCTCATCGATGTAGCCAGACAACACCGCCGATACCCTCAAACGCTTGGCAATAAGTTCAGCGTCATCCGGATCGATCAACCGTCGCGTACCCGAAAGAATAGTGCTGTTCGCGCTCTCAAAAAGACCCGTAACCTGCTGGCTCTGCTGAGTAGCTCGAGAAGAATCATAGCCCGGATAAAGCCTCAGAGTTCGCTCCAGCGACTCTTGAGCCTGTGTCGTACGTCCCTGCCGGCTATAGGCCAAGCCTAAAAAGTAATCCACATCGGCCGCTTCAGGACGCAGAGCAAGATGAGAACCTGCCCGTTCATGCAAGTCTCTTGCAGTACTGAAGTGCTGTATCGCACGCGATAGATTGCCCGCATCCAACGAACGACGCCCGGAACCCATCAACTCCCGGGCCTGAGCAATGTCGTCTTCATACCCTTCGGTGTAGCGCTCGGTGATGTCGTAAGCCTCAATCGGAAAGAACACGCCCGACTCCAAGAACGCGTCCCGAAAACCTTGGCTCACAAGAATGGCTTCATCATGGGCCACACCGTAGCCATCGAAATCCAGTACCGCG
>JAYZDK010000103.1:0-4277 GCA_036337845.1 Myxococcota bacterium
AAAGTGATTGGCGTAGGCGGCGGCGGAAATAACGCTGTCAACACCATGATCGAAGCCGGACTGATGGGCGTTGAGTTCATTGCGGTCAACACGGACCAGCAGGACCTGGGACGCTCCTTGGCCACCCGACGCTTCCAGCTAGGCGGTCAGCTCACCAAGGGGCTGGGCGCAGGTGCCAATCCAGAGGTAGGCCGCGAGGCTGCGCTGGAAGACCGCGAGCGACTTAGTGAGTTGGTGGTCGGCGCGGACATGGTCTTTGTTACCGCCGGAATGGGTGGAGGAACCAGAACCGGTGCCGCACCTGTCATTGCCCAAGTGGCCAAAGAGGCGGGTGCCTTGACGGTTGGTGTTGTGACGCGTCCATTCTGGTTTGAGGGCAAGAAGCGACGTCGCCAGGCTGAGCAGGGCGTTGAGACGCTGGAACAGGTGGTGGATACGCTGATCACCATTCCGAACGAGCGCCTTATTCACATGGCCAATGAGCGAACCACCATGAAGGAGGCCTTCCAAATGGCTGACGAGGTGCTGCTTCATGCGGTCAAGGGTGTCAGTGACCTCATCAACTATGAAGGCAAGGTCAACGTGGACTTTGCGGATGTGCGTACCATCATGGCGGACAATGGCGTAGCGCTCATGGGTGTCGGTATGGCCGGTGGCGATCACAAGACTGTTGATGCAGCCCAGCGGGCCATCTCATCGCCACTCTTGGATGAGGTTTCCATGGCGGGTGCCACGGCCGTGCTGATCAACGTGACGGGCAACTCGGACCTGACACTCTATGAAATCAACGAGGCTTGCTCCTTGATTCAGGAAGAAGCTCACGAAGACGTCAACCTTATTTGGGGTTGGGTCACCGATGAGAGCATGCAGGACCAGGTAAGGGTGACGGTTGTGGCCACCGGGTTCCAGGAAGGACTACAGGCCGCTCGGCCCTCCGCGGAACGCCAGGTTGCTGTGAAGGTTGCCAATGGTGGCGGGCGTGGACAGACTCGCGGCCCGCTCAACCGTGAGCTTGCTTCTGGGTTTGACCTGCGCCACGACGATTACGATATTCCGACGTTCTTCAAGCACGCAGACTGAGCGCTGGAGTTCACCGATTTGAAGCCGCTCCCGCTGAAGGGGGCGGCTTCTTTGGTTTCGGGTCGAATCCTAAAATGGGATGGCGTCTCGTCGGGTTTGAAGCTCTTGGCCAACCCGGCTGGTCTGTAGACCAAAACGGCCAGCGATGTCGAGGCCTTGGTCGTAGGCTTTCCAGCCCTTTGCGAGCACGCTTTGGGAGCGCTCCTGCATCATTTCCCGATAGAGCTCTGCCTGTTCGGGGTTGAGTCGGTTGGGCACGGGAGAGTTGTTGAGGGCCTCATAAGTGTGGATGAAGGCGTCTCCCAGGTCGCGCATACCCACCATGATCCAGGTGGGTTCTCCGAGTTGCACCACCTCGATGAGGTATCGCTCGGCCTCGGCAATCAGGCCTGCCCGTACGCTGAGGTTCCGAGCGGCTCTGCGATACGGGCGCCTATCGACTCGTATTTCTTGAGAACGGACCAACCTCTCAAAGGCCAGGGCGTGCCATCCCATGGCGCGCATCCAGGGGATGGATTCGCTATCCGCTGTGGCTTCCAGGGTGCTGATGACCAGTTCCATACCTGCATCCAGCTTGTCGGAGCGCATCCAGGCGACGCCCAAACCCAAGTCGAATGTGTGGCGGTCTGTGTCGGCCAAGACTTCTCCGCCGGGCAGCGCTAGGAGCTGTTCTACAGCGAGCTGAGGCGTGCCGAGTCCAAGAAGTGCCAGGGCGCGTCTAAACCCGGCATCTTGCTGCACGCTTTGGGAGGCGTCACGGCCAAGCAGGAGGTCATAGACAGCAACAGCCGTGGAGAAGTCCTCCCGAGATTCGTGAGCCAAGGCCAGCTCGTAGAGTACCCGTGAGTCTCCGTGCCCCTGTTGCTCCAGCCAGGCAAGCCGATCAATGGCGCCCTGACTGTCGCCTTGCATCCGGCGATTGACGGCTTCTTCGAACAGCGCCTGAGGTTCGGTGGAAGCGAAGAGCTCTGCAAGGGCTGCGGACGGGGCATCCGTCATGACGTCGTAGGGCGGCGCCACCATGCTGTGGGTCGCGCAGGCGAGGAGCATTGAGAACAGCATCGTTGGGGCCATTGGAAGTTGGCCCCGCCCTGGCCGTGTGGTTGACGGGTTGTCGTACCTCCGAAAAAAAGAGGGGGGCACGATGTCGCCGCTTTAGGCTGCCTTGAGAACAAGGTATGCACACCACGACGAGGGATCGATCCCGAAGGATCTGCAACGAGGGTCGACTATCCCATTCCAATCACGCACCGGGCAGGTGCCACTGCTAGCATAGCGGACGTCGGGTCTCCTGGGAAGTGATGCCGGGATACACTTTCCGAGTGTCTGCTTTAGGGAGGAGACGATGCCGTTTCGAATCGAATTTATAGGGGCTTGGATTCTGCTGACTCTGAGCGCGTGTAGCGGCGGAGGGGGCGGCGGCAAAGATGGTGGTTCTCAGGATTCGGGCGATGTCGGGGACACCGGTGCGGTTGACCTTTGGAGGGCGAAGGGCAACGGGTTTGTCTACCTCCTGGATGGCGAGGCCGACCATTCCAGATTGGTGCTGGAGGTGGAGGGGACCCTCACGCCGCGCGACGGTGAGGACTACTACGGCTGGCTACTCGGCGGCCGAAACGGCCACGTTCCCCTCGGTCCCTTTGAGGTCTCCGCTGGCGAAGTGTCTTTTGAGCAGGAACAGGGATTCAATCTTTTCGAGAATGGATACAACAGCTTTGAGAGCTATGTGTCGGAAGGCGCACCGGTGTCTCCAGGAGCGGGCATACCGCTTTGGGGAGGAGCGATGCCCCAGGAAGCCTTGGATGCGGTTCACTCCTTGCTGGTAGAAAGTACGCATACGACTACCGGGGAGGGCTCGCTGCGGAGTGTGGAGACCACCCTGGAAACCATTCGTGCCTACGCGCAGTCGGGCATCGACAACTTCACCGACCTGGCGACCTGTGCGGACACCAGCGAGGCTATCTACAACGCGATTGGAGCCTCGGCGGAAGACATTGACCACAATGGGGTGGTTAGCACAATCGATACGATTGAAATCGGAATCGCAAGCTCCGAGCCTGAGGCGGAAACCCACGTGAAGGCCATTCTTGATGACCTCACCACTGCGTTCAATGCGCTGGGAGCCGCCGCGGAGATTGAGCCTGAGCAGTGGTCTGCGATTGAGAACGCACATGACTGCATTGAGCGGGTGCAAGTCCATTCCGATTCGGCTCGTCTTCAAGCCTCGATTGCTTCCTGTGCGGCTCAGAGTTGCTGCGACATGATCTTTGGGAATGTGATTTCGGACTTGGGGCTGGCACTCGATGGCCAGGACGCGAACGAAGATGGCGTGGTCGACCTCGAGAGTGAGGGCACGGTGGAGTGCGGCATCGAGTTTGTATCCAGGCTGTTGGGTTTTCCAGTGGCTGTGGGATTTGAGCCGGGGCAGTAGACGTTCATGTTTTTCGGTGATGTTCAGGTTCTTTGCCTGTACATGTCGTGTTTGGGATGTCTCTGTGTGTTTGGGGTGCATCGGCTTCTGACTCTTTGGCGATACCTCCAGGGACGGAAGGTGTTCTCTGAGTCCGAGCCACTGGAGGTTGGGCGCTATCCCTTTGTGACGGTGCAGCTTCCGGTCTTCAACGAACGCTATGTGGTGACTCGACTGATCGAGGCGGTTGTTGGACTGGAGTGGCCCCGAGACAGGCTGCAGATCCAGGTGCTGGATGATTCCACCGATGAGACCACCAGCCTGGCCATGGAAGCGGTCCGCCAAGGCTGTCTGAAAGGCCTGGATGTGTCCCTGATTCACCGAGAAAATCGCGAGGGCTACAAGGCGGGGGCGTTGGCGAATGCCATGCCCCAGGTGCGCGGGGAATTTGTGGCGATTTTCGATGCGGACTTTGTCCCTCAGCCTGATTTTTTGCAGCAGGTGATGCCTCGTTTTCGAGAAGGCGTGGGAATGTTGCAGGCTCGTTGGGGGCACATCAATCGAGAGAGAACGGTGTTGACCCGGCTCCAGGCGATTCTGCTGGACTCACATTTTGTGGTGGAGCAGGCCGCCCGGTCTATGAATGGCTTGTGGTTCAACTTCAATGGCACTGCTGGGGTGTGGCGGGTTCAGGCTATTCTCGAGGCCGGGGGGTGGTCGCATGACACGCTGACCGAGGATTTGGACCTCTCCTACCGGGCACAGCTTGCCGGTTGGAACTTTGGGT
>JAYZDK010000104.1:0-9964 GCA_036337845.1 Myxococcota bacterium
AGATGGGGCCTCGTGCGCTGGGAAACCGCTCGATTCTCATTCGGCCAGATGACCACGCTCTGGCTCACCGATTGAGCAGCCTGGTGAAAGACAGAGCGGCTTATCGCCCGTATGCCTTTTCCGTGACGGATGCGTCTGCCCCGGAACTCCTGGAATTGCCAGAAGAACAGCTCCGGTTCTACCGGTGGATGCAATTTGCAGTGGCTGTGCGCCCCGAAGGACGGAGCCGCGTATCCGCTGCGGTGCATGTCGATGACACCACGAGACCGCAGGTGTGTTTCAAGGAGGATAATCCGAGGTATCACGCGCTTCTCAGTGCTTTCGGTGAGCGCTTTGGCTGCAGTGTGCTGTTGAATACATCGTTCAACCCCAGTGGCTACCCAATGGTGGCTTCTCCGGAAGAAGCCCTTGTGATGTTTGCTCGGACGGACATGGACGTCCTGGTCGTCAATCAATCGTTGATCTGGAAGGACCGGGCGGAAACTCACCCATAGCCACCGTCGGGTCTTATTTATGTATCCGGGTACCTGGGGGGCTTTCTACTCGATGTAGCCCAGAGATCGGAGTAGCTCGATTCCATCCACAGACATGGGTACTGGTTCGCTGGAGACGGGAGTTTCTGCTACAGAAAGGTCACCGAGATGGGAGATCATTTCTCCAAGCCATTCCGGCTTTTCTGCGTAGATGTCGCGATTGCCACCGTGTTGGACAGAGAGGTCATAGGCCCGCAGCTCGGAACTGAGTTCCGAACGCACGAGCTTTCGGTGGCCATGCCACACGCCGACTAGGAGGTCCCTGGATTGGGCCTGCTCGGTGGCGTCGTGGAGCCGGATGTCTCGCCACTCCCCGTAGATGGGCAACTCGGAAGAGGGCTCTGCGTTGGCCAGTGAACGTCCTGTGGCGCCGGGCAACTCGGGCAGCTTCATGATGTCGAGGATTGTTGGCGCCAGGTCGACTGCAGAGACCGCTCCGGTATGTACTCCCGGGTCTACGCCGGGGCCGGTGAGCACCATAGGGATTCGCATCACTTCTTCTTTGAGAAGAGAGTGCCCAAACAGTCCCTCGTGTTCTCCCAGGTACTCCCCGTGGTCAGACAACAGTGCAATCAGCGTGGAATCTCGCAGACCCAGCTCCTCCAAGGTCGCCAACAGCGTACCAATGGAGTCATCCATTTCGAGTACTTCGGCACGGTAGGCGTTTT
Source organism: Myxococcota bacterium (assembly GCA_036337845.1). GTDB lineage: Bacteria > Myxococcota_A > UBA796 > UBA796 > CAJQPC01 > JAYZDK01. The sequence goes on from JAYZDK010000104.1 coordinate 1,202, forward strand.
GTATTTCTTCCAATCGACTCAGGTTGAGTTGAGGTACTCCGATAGCGATGGGTTCAGTTCCCAGCCGAGCGTGAACCTTGGGGGGGCTGATGTAGGGGATGTGGACTTCATAGAGATGCAGCCACAGGAAGAATGGCTCCTCACCCTGCCGGCCGAGCCAAGCGCGCGTGGCTTCAACAGCATCGGCACTGGAACCTCCGATATCCGCTGTCTTGGAGGGAGTCTTGGCTGGGATCATCTCGTGGGAATCGAACCCCGTTGCAAAGCCATATTTTCGAATAAGCGGAAGTGCAGTGACGATGGCGCCTGTCCGGTAGCCTTGGGCCTGTAGATGGCTTGATATTGGGGTGCTCTCCGGCGTGTAAAGCATGGGCTTGGCCAGCCGCATCCCGTTGTAGAGCACACCATGTTCGGAGGGGTAACGACCCGTGAGAATAGAGGCGTGGGAGGGGCCGGTCAGGGGGGCCGTGGCATAGGCTCGTTCAAACCGCAATCCTTCTTGGGCCAGCGCATCAATATGCGCGGAGAGACCGGGCGTGCCCCCATAGGTGCCAATATGGTCAGCCCGAAGGGTGTCGATGGTGATGAGCAGTAGATTCCTGGGGGGTGCGGTTTCCTGGTGTGTTTTCTCGCCACAGCCCACAACGATCCCCAGAGCACAGAGGGCGGCAAAGAGAAGAGAGCGCAGGAACATGAGGTGATTCAGGAAAGTGGGGTTGGTTTTCCATAACGAACCAGAGAAGATCTTGCGCCACCTGGAGACAACGCCTCCAGCCAGGTTGCAAGGTGTCCGGGTTACACTTGCGCCCGTGAGGTTCTCGAGGTCAGCACAGCACGCATTGAACTCCCAATCGGGAGATTCAAGGACGAAAAAGGGAGTGCGGGTGGCCTCAAAGACCACTTGCCTGTTGGGTGTATTGGGGTGGGCCGCCTGGGCCCTGCCGGGATGTGGCATGGAGCATGGACATGGCCACGGGGGCGTGGGTCATGGGGCGCCTCTTGAGGAAGCAGAGAATTTCCATACCCATGAGTCGCAGCCGAAAAACGAGTCCCTTGGAGGCTCGCTCGATGAAGATCTCGGATTCGATCCGTTCCTGGTTTCGGCACCTGTCGTGGACGGTACTGTACTGCAGGGAGGCCAGAGCATGGTGCTTGTTCTGAAAGTCCCTCCTTCCACGCCTGGGTTGAGCACTTCAGACATGGTGCTGTTTCTGCAACGTATAGAGCGCTCTTCTGAGACTGTTTCTTCCTGGGAGACCGTGCTTGTCGGTCCACAGATGCGCCAGGAAACACTGACCTTCGCTGGAGAACGCATTGAAATTGCCAGCCGCCGGGGGGTAGGCCAAGCGGGTGTCGAGGCCCAGGGAGCTCTCTTGGAGAATGGGGACGATGGGTTTCGGCTCCAGGTGCTGCGCCAGGACAATCCGAGACTGAGGGTGCGGCGTACCATGTCTGGCGTGGTGACGAATTCCATGCTTTGTGCGCTCAGTGAGTTGTCGTTGTTCAGCTGGGAGTCGGACGTCTGGAGGGTTGTACGCAAGGATACGAAATCTCTTTCTCTAGGGATCCCCAAGCCGAAGCGACAAATTGGAAGTGTCGAGGGGCGGTGGCACTCCATCAGTCTCGCGGGAACGATCGTGCGACGTACCTGGGAACTCAACGATGGCGTTTTTTCTTCGGTGCCTGCTGACGCGAAGCAGGGCTCGGTGGAACCAATCAGCGGAAGCTATGTAGTCGGTGATCACGGTTTCGTTGTCTTGACTCCGGATGGATCGTCAACGGGAATACGGCGAGGCACGTTGGATCCGGAAGCCGGGGCTGGTGTTGTGATGGTGGATCGTGAAGAAGATTACCTGGCGGCTGGATTCTGGTGGCGATCGTTGAAGAGGCCCAAAGACTCCCTGGCCGGGCGTTGGCGAGTATTCGGGCGGGTGTCGCCGACTGTTTCCCGGGGTGAACAAGAGGACACCGAACTGTTGAGCGGGTCGGTAGAGATTGCGTCAGATGGCACCCTCAAGGGGCAAATCGGGGTGGAGGGCAGCGCTCCCTGGATGGGTGTTGGTGGGGCGATCACCCTGGTGGACACCCCTGGGGGCATAGTCGAGTTGGAAGTGCCGGTTGCGCTCCAACGCACGAATGCCCAACAGGAAGCGGTGGTAGCGCCCCACGATCACTGAGCGCATAGACAGGCAGCGATTCAGTAGCGAATTGCGACGGAACCGGATTGGCCAGCAGTCGCCCCTGAACCATTGCCTCCGGCACCACCTCCGCCTGGAGACAGACGAGTCGCCTTGTACTCAGAGAGCACGGTCCCACCCGTGAGGGTGCAATCGCCATCCTCTCCGTTGGTTCCAGTGGAACTGCCCGCGGACCCACCACTGCACACTACAGAAACCAAGCCGCAGGTGATGGAGGTTTCTGTTCCGCTGGTATCAACGAGCCCGCCGTCGCCGATAACGATGTTGCAGGTATCGCCTTCCGAGACTGAGACCACGCTGCTCATGGCACCCCCTGAGCCCCCTTCACCACCTTCCTGGGCCACTGAACCACCAGAGAGTGCCGCAGTGTCTGTAGTGACGGCTGTGCCATCGGTCGCAGCACTGCCCTCGGGCGCTCCGGTAGAGCCACTGGATTCGCCGGTATTTCCCGAAGCGGCTCCTGTGGTGCCTTGCGTGTATTGGTTGCAACCGCCATAGCTCGATGTGCCACCTGTGCAGGTCGAATAGGGTGACGAGTGACTGTGGGAGCCGCCGGAGTGAACATGTGTACCGATGGAGTGTGTGTGGGAGCCGGCGTTGTGTGAATGTTCGGCAACCGAGTGGGAATGGTCGGCCAGGGTGATGCTGGTCGTGCTGCCGTCGGAGCCTCCCCCACCCCCGCCCGTGACGTAGAGGATCAGCGAGCTGATTCCGCTGGGTACCGTAAAGGTATCTGAGGAGGTGTAGTAGGACGCATTGATCCCCACCACCCCATTTGCGACGGCCTCGGGGGTGTCACTCAGATCGTTGAAACTCCCGCTGGTTGCCACTGGAGCCAGACTGGATTCCAACGCGGAGCCGTTGTCTGCGCAGTAGGCATCGATCTCGGATTCGGTCAACTGTGCGGGTACGTCGCTTAGATCGGTGTAGCTTCCACTTGTGGCCACCGACGCCAGGGCGGGCGTGTCGCTTAGATCGGTGTAGCTTCCACTTGTGGCCACCGACGACAGGCTGGACTCCATCGCATAGCCGTTGTTTGCACAGTATGCGTCGACCTCGGCCTCGGTCAGTTGGGGATCGGCACCCACCCAGACCCCACTCCCATCGACGACGAGGTTGCCGTTGACTCGGACCTCGGATGCATCGACTGTCCCTCCGCTAAGGTTTTCTGCCAGTCCAGCCACACGGGCGAAAGGAACTGCGGAAAAGGCTTGCCGTGGGCTCAGGGCATCGCCGCTATCTACTGTGAGTTCCAGAAAGAGGTCGTTGTCGCTGAGCAGGGAGGTGTCGATGGGGTTGTTTGCCTCGTCAGCGCCCAACACAAGACTGTAGTAGCCGTTGAGTACCTCGACTTCATGGGTCTCTTCCCAGAGGATGTTTCCGCTTTCAGCGGCATCGTAGAGCCGAAAGTCCAAGGCATGTGTACCTTCCATGGGCATCCCGTTTTCATCCAGGAGTCGTCCCTGGTGACCAAGGTGCCCTGGAGCCGCAAGTGCCGCTGGAGAAAGCGCGAGCAATGGAAGGATGAGTGTTCGCATCAGATGCCTCGAGGTGCAATGAAGGTGATCGGGCCTGGAAGCCAGGTGATTGTGCCGTTGGTCGCTGACTGGGTGCCGATATCGATGGGGGCGGTGCACTTGATGGCGGCCACATCGCTGTTGGAGAAGATTCCACCTGCAGCACACGATGCGAACCCCTGGATGGGATCGCCGTCGGGGCTTGGGTCCGTTGGGTCGAATCCGGATTCGACCTCCTCGCCATCGCTTAGGCCATCTCCGTCGGAGTCTGAATTGTTTGGATCGGTGCCAAGACTTGCTTCTTCTCCGTCGGTGAGTCCGTCGCCATCGGAGTCTGCGTTGAATGGATCGGTGCCAAGACTTGCGTCTTCTCCGTCGGTGAGTCCGTCGCCGTCGGAGTCTGGGTCGGTTGGGTCAGTGCCGAGTTCGACTTCTTCTCCATCACTGAGCCCATCGCCGTCGGAATCCGGATTGTTCGGATCGGTACCGAGTTCAGCCTCCTCGTTGTCCGTGAGGCCATCTCCGTCGGAGTCGCCGGGGGTGACCGGAGAACCGCTATCGGAACCGCCGCTGTCCGAACTGCCGCTGTCCGAACCACCGGTGCTATCTTTCGAGCCCGAGCCTGGACAGCCCAGCAGGAACAGAAGCCAGATCAGCTGTGTCGACCTCATGAGCCACTCCCGGTGGCAAGCGTACATTTTTTGAATGTCCAAGACAAGAGAACCGGGATTCAAAATGCACGACGTGGAACGGAAAACCTCCTGTAGGAAAACCGACAGGCAACGTCCATTCTCATCAAATCAATGAAACTCGGCATGGGAAGCCCAGGATTGGACTACATTAGACAACTCAGATGCGACTGCTGAAACCAACTTTGGGCTCTTCGCCGAGCGGCTCGCTACCCAGACCTCGTCTTCGACGGGTTGGGTTCTACCTGGTGCTGTATTCCTGCCTTCAAACCCTGCGTGCCTTTCAAAACCACAACCTGGGTTCGTTGACGGTTTTGTTCTTTGTACTGCTGGGGTTTTCCGTGTTCCTGTACTTGATCAACGCAGTGGCACCCGTGGCGCCGTTTGTCTATTCCTTGATCTGAGTCCGCACAGGCTCCTCAATTGGGGAGGTTAGGGTGCGCCTGAGACCTGGCCACAGCCCGCCTACTCCACATACCCAAGCGCCTTGAGCTCTTCGAAGACCTCGGAGTCAAACGCCCGGATTTGTTCCATCCCCTCTCCAGGTGCTGGAGACTGGGCATAGGTCACGGTGAACGACCGCCCATGCGCCCGCCCCCGCAGGAGGGTGTGCTGCACTCCATCTGACACACTCTTGCCCACAAGTGCTTTTCGGGCCTCAATGGTCTTCTCTGACTCCAGCTCTGTGGCCACCAGAGAGAGGTCTCCAAAGCTGCCCACATCCGCCTTGGGCTCGATGAACACCTCTCGGGTGCCTCGGGCTCCCGCCTTGTAGGTGATCACAACCTCGGTTTCCGAAAATGTAAGCTCCACATCGGATTTCAATATGGGGTCTGCTCCCAGCCATGCCCGTGTGAAACCCTCGGGGTGACGCACCTGAACCACCACATCCTCCGGCGGAGAACCCGATGTAGTAGACGCCTTCAATCGCCAAGAAACCGGTGCCGGGCGGTCCAGTGCCTCACCCATGCGGACTCGCAGTCCATCCAGGTCGGCCTCTTTCACAAGGTTGGTGTGTTCCCCTGGGTCCTGGGCCAGGTCATAGACCGCTTCCTTGCCCGCGTGCGTCGTCCACTTGGTATCCGAGGCAATCACCCCCCAGCGCTCATCCCCGTAGAGAGGCCTCCCAAACCCCTGGTCTCGATCGCTCATGGCTTTTTTGGCGTCCGCATCCCCCGCAGCCAGCCCAAGCACGCTGCGGCCTTCCATTTGGGAGTGGTCCAGCCCCACAAGGTCCAGGATCGTGGGAGACAAGTCCAACAACGACACCGGCTCCGCGCTACGTCCGGGCGTCACGCCAGGCCCCCGCACCACAAACGGCACCCGCAACAACTCGTCATAGAGCGTATGCCCATGCTCAAACCCCTCGTGGTCCCAGAACTCCTCTCCATGGTCTGAAAAGATCACCACGGGCACGTCCTCGCCCAAGTCCTCGAACAAACCGCTGAGCGTGTCATCGAGATACCGCAGGTTCTGATCGTAGCGAGCCTTGACCCACTCACGAACCGCCTCGCCTTCCTGTTTCTCCGCCTTGAGAATAGAGACCCTCAGCGATCTGTCAGACAACCCATCCGGCGTTTCTTCGGCCCAGATGTTGCGATAGCGAAAGGGTTCTTCATAGGGCAGATGCATGTCCATCAAGTGCAACATGGCCACCGCATCCCGATCCTTGTTTCGCTTCAAGAATCGCTCGACCTCCCGCACTTGAATCTTGGCTACCGGCCAGTTGATCACGCTGTGGTGAGACCAGCCCGCAGCCATCTCAAAGTTCGAAGACAAGTAGATATTGCCCACGAACGCACCTGTGGCCCACCCCGCGCTCGAGAGCTCTTCCTGAACCGTAGACACAGCCCCCCAGGCCTCGGGCTGGTGACCACTGAATGCAGCCCTTGCTGAAGGCAGCGTCCAAGGCGCCACAGACCGTGCGTTCTCAAAGACATGCGCACCACTGGCCCAGACATCCAACTTGGGAGTGGTGTCTCGTTTGTAGCCATAGAAGCCCATGTGGTCCGGCCGAAGCGTATCGATGAACACCATCAGGACGCGACGAGGAGAAGACGTCGGCACATAGAGAGTGGGCTCCGCCAAGAACACATAGTCAAAGATGTCAGTCGACCCACCGGCTGTGGAAAACCTGAGCTTGGCCTTGCCACCCGGGACCTCGGGCAGGTTCACACCGACTTTGTCCCACTCCCCCACACTCAAGGAAACCTTGTCCACCACACTCCAGCCCCCACCATCCTCAATCTCGATGGACAAGACCGCACCATCAGACACCCGACCATCTTGAAGCTCTGGCGGAAGTACAACAGCATCCATGTCCAAGCGAGCCCCGGCTGGCACCTCCACATCGAACACCACACTCGCAGGTGCCGGAAGAAAGAGCCCATACCGAGTGCTCGAACCAAGCTGCAGCGAGCGCAAGGCAAACGCCTCAGACTCCAAACCCGACAACTTGAAGTTCAACGATTCCTCCCGCTGCCGGGCTCGGGGATAGGTAAGCGCATAGTCTCCGGCCTGTGGAGGCCCGGTTTCGGCTTTGCGACGAATATGCAGGGAGTCCGCCGTGAACCCCCAGGTGTCGGCCTTCTTGGAACCCCGAGAAGCATCCGCAAACTTCAGCGTTCGATTGGAGCGCTGAAGCTTCATCCCAGGAGGCGCCTTGGAAAAGAACAGGTTCCGGGGCCGAATCGGTATCGGGCTCTCCCATGTGGTCACGCCCGCCACAGTCCGAATCGGCTCAAACGGTCCCTGAACCGGCACCGATTCGGGCAAGTCCACAGCATCCCCCCAGCTGTCCGGGGGAAGCTCCAAGGACGAGACAAGCTCTCCATGGCGAGCCAAGAGCAGCGGCGCAGGCACGCTCTCCCCTGCCGGCTGCTGGCTACAACCCAGCACCCCTAGCCAGAGGAGCGGTCCCATGAGATTCAAACCGCCAGATTAGCGGCGGCGGCGCACCAGGCCAGCGAGTACCAGCAGAAGACCCGCCAGACCACCGACACCGCGTGTTCCTGAAGTCGCACAGCCCACACCCAACAGGCCATTGCTGGGCTCGGTCACGGTGAGCACCATTTCGGCCACCGAGTTGCCCGCATGCCCACCGACAGTCAGCTCAACCCGGTAGTCTCCGGGGTGAGGAAACTCGACTTTCGGCGCCCATGCACCAATCGTCTGCAGCTCCTCACTGCCGTTCCAGACCACCCACTCGACCTCGTCAATGCAGCCATAAGTGGACACATCCGTTGAGTTGATCAACTGGTAGACCAGCCCTTCCTCACCCACAGCACGACGCGCTGTGAACTCCGGCTGAGGCACATCGCAAACCAGCACATAGGCAAGCTCGCGATAGTCGAACGACCACTCTCCGCAAGTATCGGAGAGCCCTGTCAGCTCTGCGGTCACCGTGAACTGACCTTGCTCTTCATAGGTATGACAAGGCTCCAGGTCCTCGGAGCGCTGTCCATCTCCGAAGTTCCAGGCCGCCTCGGAAATCACATCCTCGGTCACCAGGTCGAAACAGATGTCCAGAGGAGCTTTACCAAAGCGCTCGTCATTCGTGGTGAAGGTCGCAAAAGGTCCATAGAGGGCAGTGATGCTCTGGATGTCATCCGAGTTGATGGAGGCACGGCTGGTGTCGCAGGGGCCTCCGGTCCAGAACATCGTGGCCGTCAAGAACGCATCATTGGAACAAATGTCTTCCTGCTCGCAGGAGTGTCCAAGCCCCCAGGCGTGTCCCACCTCGTGAGTGGCTGTGGACTCGAGCGCCATCTCACCGCCCACACAACCGGCATCGATGTCATCGGTGGTTCCCCAGTCGATGTTGTCGTTGAACACAATGTCGGTGTCTGTGAGTTGGTAGATGAACTCACCGGCCACTTCCTTGACCAGCACGTTCAACCTCTTGGGGCGCATAAATCCGTTGACACCCGCACCGGCATCTTCAGACGGGTCATCAAAATAGACCTTGTTGATCCCATCGTTGGTGGGACCTTCGTGGCCCGCATGCAAACCGCCATAGGCAAAAGAAATCGCCGCGCACTCCGCGTGCTCGTACTGGGTGGTGTCGGTGGACAGGTCTCCGCAGGACTTGTACACGGAAGCGTCCAGCTCGGCGGGCACTTCTTCCTGCCAGAACCAGTTGCAGTAGCTCTTGATGATTGCTTCTTCCTGGTAGTACAACCCGTTGTCACTGTTCGGGGTCTGGGGAAGCGAATCCTCCAGATAGTCACTGATGAAGAACTTCACCGGTTGGTCTTCGGTATCCCACATGTACCCGGAGAGATTGAATGCCGCGGCCTCTGGAGAGAGGAGCATGGCGCCGCCGATAAGAAAAAGACCGGTCATCGTGTCACCTCCACA